>NZ_JACGWC010000032.1:0-36051 GCF_014077545.1 Colwellia sp. BRX10-1 | reverse complement strand
CAAACAAAAAGAAGAAGAACAAAAAATCGCAGAACAAGCGACGGCTGATGCAAAAGCTAAGCGCTTAAAAGAAGAAATAGCAGCCAAAAAAGCCGATGATTTACTCAAGAAAAAAGCAGCAGAGCGTAAACGTAAAGAGCAAGAAGCTCAAGAGCGTGCTCGACAGCAAGAAATGTTAGAGCAACAAATGGCTGAAGAAATGGCGGTTAGACAACAAGCCCGATATCAGCAAACAATGAGTGAGGTTGGTCGGTTTACCGCCCTTATAAGGCAAACCATTCAAGGAAACTTGATCACCGACCGCAGCACTATGGAAGGTAAGTCTTGTAAATTAACCATAAGTCTTGCACCATCAGGTTTTGTAACCAACGTTGTTATTGGCAAAGGGGACCAAGTAGTTTGTAGCGCTTCAAAGACGGCTATTTATAAAGCAGGGACATTACCTGTGTCTAAAGACCCCGAAGTATTTAAAGAAATGCGTACGATTAGCCTAACAGTGGTGCCTGAATTTTAATGGTTCAGTTTATATTCAATGAAAAATAACCCATGACTGAGAAAATAGTAAAATATATGAATAAATTTAAAGTAGCCTTCATTTTCTTTATCGTACTGATTTCAAATAGTGCATTTGCAACGCTTGAGATTGTCATTACCGAGGGTATTGATAGCGCTAGACCTATCGCTGTTGTACCTTTTAAATGGACAGGACTAGAGCCACTCCCAGAAAATATATCGTCTATTATTGGTGAAGACTTATTGCGCAGCGGTAAATTTAACCCGATAAAAAATAATCGTTTTCCACAAACACCATTTTCTGATCAAGACATTGATTATTCAGCTTGGGCAAATGAGGGCGTTGAAGCGGTTGTTGTTGGAGAAATTAATCAAATAGGTATTAGTCGTTACAAAATAAGCTACCAGCTGGTTGATGTTATTCGCGGGCAAATCACCGGTGGACAATCGCAAATGCTAAGCAATGGAGAATTGGTTCAAACTTCTGATCATATTTATGCTGAGGGTGCTTTTGAGATTAATGCTGACCAATTTCGTCGTTATGGACATCACATCAGTAATGTTATTTATGAAAAGTTAACCGGCAGTAAAGGTGCATTTTTAACCAAAATTGCTTATGTGATAGTGCGAGACCAAGGTGAATTTCCTTTTCAGTTAGTGATGGCTGATTATGACGGTGTTAATGAGCACGTTTTGTTGAGTTCTAAAGAGCCGTTAATGTCACCTTCATGGCATCCAAGTGGCAATCAGTTAGCGTACTCGACATTTGAGAATAACCAACAAAAAATATATATTATAGATATTTATACCGGAAAGCGTACTATGATCAGCGATCACCCTGGTATAAATAGTGCGCCACGTTGGTCACCCGATGGTAATCAACTTGCGATGATGTTATCTAAAGATGGCAATTCAGAGCTCTATGTTATGGAAGTAGCAACAAGAAAACTACGTCGTATCACCCGTCATCGAGCGATAGATGCAGAGCCAAGTTGGAGCCCTGATGGAAAATCATTAGTATTTAGTTCAGAACGGGGTGGTAAACCTCAGCTTTATCGCGTAAATTTAGTCGATGGTCGTGTTAAACGACTCACCTTTGATGGTGAAATGAACCTTGGTGGTTCAATTACACCTGACGGTCGCCAACTAATTATGGTGAACAGAACACGAGGGAATTATCATTTAGCTAAACAAGAGTTGGCGTCAGGAATTTTTCAAGTTCTGACTAAAACACGTTTAGATGAGTCGCCGAGCATAGCTCCAAATGGTGGCATGATAATCTACAGTACTTTACACAATAATAGGCAAGTGCTTAGTTTAGTATCTGTAGATGGAAGATTTAAAGCGCGCTTACCCGCGGCTGATGGTGAAGTAAAAGCACCTGCTTGGTCACCATTTTTATAAAAAATTAAACATTAATTTAAAACATAACTTTAGAAAAATAAGGACAATTATAATGCGTTTGAATAAAACTGTGAAAGCTCTTGCGATTGCTTTGCCAATTTTGGCTTTATCTGCTTGTAGTTCAAATTCAGAAACTGATGAACAAAGCAATGTAGCGACTAATGCTCAAGAGTCTTCAGTAATTGAAAATAATACTGCTGATGTTCAAGTAAGCGCCGTACAACGTGCCGCTGAAATTGAAGAGCAACAACGTCAAGCATTAGAAAAACTTCGTGCTGAGCACATCGTTTATTTTGATTTTGACACCTCTACAGTTAGCACTGAATTTTCTGCTATTTTAGATGCACATGCTAAATTTTTAAACAAAAGCTCAAGCATGAAAGTTTTAGTTGAAGGTCATGCCGATGAACGTGGTACGCCTGAATACAACATTGCTTTAGGCGAACGTCGTGCCAAAGCGGTAGTAACTTATTTAGAAAATATGGGTGTTTCATCTGCACAGCTAAGTGTTGTTAGCTACGGTGAAGAAAAGCCAATGATTAAAGACCGTAGTGAAAACGCATTTGCTAAAAATCGTCGTGCGGTATTAGTTTACTAATCAAGGATAGAAATGAAACTGAATAAATTTTTATTCGGGATGTCCTTTGCTGTTACTACCCTTGCGGTAGTGGCAGCAGAATCTGCTCCCGTTATAGATATAACCAAGACGGGTGCAATTAAAAGTAGCCCTTCGCAATACAATTCTTCAGTACCAGAGACAATGGCTGAGAAGTTGGTTAATCTTGAACGTAAACTTGATGCTCGTAATCGTGCCCAAGTCAAGGTGCAGCGACAGCTTGATGAACTTCAAAATGAAGTGAATGAATTACGTGGTGTTACTGAATTACATACTCATCAGCTTAGTCAAGTTTTGAATCGACAGCGTGAGTTATATCAAGAGCTTGACCGTAGGGTAACAGAAGCATTAAAACCTGAGAATAACGTTCCTGCGGCGATTATAGCCCCAGCAAAAGCCTCTTCAGACGCTTCAATAAATTATTCAACGAATTTAACTGAAAACCAAGCATATGACAGCGCGGTAAATTTAGTTTTAAAAGACAAACAATACGATAAAGCGATCCCTGAATTTCAAGCGTTTAATCGAAAGTTCCCAAATTCTAGTTATGCACCCAACGCACATTATTGGTTAGGACAGCTATTATTTAATAAAACTGAATACACCAAAGCAAAAAATGAATTTAATTTAGTGGTTGAACAATACCTCGACTCAAACAAGCGAAGCGATGCAATGTTGAAGTTGGCGATGGTTGAACAAAAGCTAAATAATAACGCAGCAGCAAAAATTTGGTATCAGAAAGTTCTCGCACAATACCCAGATTCAAGTGCGGCTCAACTAGCAAAACCTAGGTTAGAAAATTTATAACCAATAAAAGCGACGATAACTTACACTAACTGCCTTCTTTTTATGCAAGTAGTCAATTAATAAGAAATAAGTTGAATTTAAGGTTGCACTAAAAAAAATTATGAGTATTATATGCGTCGCGTTGAGGCACTAGTGCAACGCAGTGTGAATTAGCACTTATGTCGGCCGTTAGCTCAGTTGGTAGAGCAGTTGGCTTTTAACCAATTTGTCGAAGGTTCAAATCCTTCACGGCCGACCACTTCTTTATAATGTTTATTTCTTATAAAGAAAAAGAAGCACCTTGTAAGATTCGAAATTCATTTCGAAAAAAAGAAAATATGGCGGCCGTTAGCTCAGTTGGTAGAGCAGTTGGCTTTTAACCAATTTGTCGAAGGTTCAAATCCTTCACGGCCGACCAACTTCTTTCTTAACAAGTACAATGCAATATTAGTATATTAGTGATTTTTGCATTAGTTGATGATGATTCTCAACACCACAGTTTATATGTCGGCCGTTAGCTCAGTTGGTAGAGCAGTTGGCTTTTAACCAATTTGTCGAAGGTTCAAATCCTTCACGGCCGACCACTTCTAAAATAGTTAATTTCCAAATTTATAAGTCAGATAGCAAACAACAAAAAGCCGAGGCTTTTAACAGTTAAGCCGATTAGCTCGAAGGTTAAAATCCCTCACGGCCGACCACTTCTTTCTTAACAAGTTCAATGCAAAATTAGCATGTTAGTGATTTTTGCATTAGTTGATGATGATTATCAACACCACAGTTTATATGTCGGCCGTTAGCTCAGTTGGTAGAGCAGTTGGCTTTTAACCAATTTGTCGAAGGTTCAAATCCTTCACGGCCGACCACTTCTTAATTCTTAAGTCAGATAGTACAAATACCAAAGCCGAGGCTTTTAACCGTTAAGCCGATTAACTCGAAGGTTTAAACCCTTCACGGCCGACCACTTCTAAAATAATTATTTCTAAATTTATAAGTCAGATAGTACAAAAACTAAAGCTGAGGCTTTTAACCGTTAAGCCGATTAACTCGAAGGTTTAACCCCTTCACGGCCGACCACTTCTTAAATAGTTAATTTCTAAATTTATAAGTCAGGTAGTACAAAAACTAAAGCTGAGGCTTTTAACCGTTAAGCCGGTTGATTCCAAGGGGCAAATCTTTTATGGCCAAACACTGCTTAAAGTAAGTCCTTAAGATAAACGCTTAACTTCAAGACGATCCTTAATTAATATCTTATTCAAAAGCTACATGCTCAATAAAATACCATCCTGTATTATCTTGTTTTAATCTTTAATAGTTAAAAGTCTTATACACATCGCGATATCTATATCGTATAATTGCGTGGTATTTAAAGAGATAATCAGAGATAAATAATGTCGCAAAGTAATTTAGCCGTAGAATTTGATTTTCAATTTCCAGCGAAACCAGCTCCACTTTCAGATAATGAACGTAGCCAGTATAAAGATCGTATTAAAACTTTATTGAAAGAGAAAAATGCGGTACTTATTGCTCATTATTATACCGATCCCGAAATTCAGGCTTTAGCTGAAGAAACGGGTGGCTGTGTCGCCGACTCTTTAGAAATGGCGCGCTTTGGCAACAATCATCCAGCAACAACGTTAATTATTGCTGGTGTTCGTTTTATGGGCGAAACCGCGAAAGTATTGACGCCTGAAAAGACCGTGGTTATGCCAACACTCGAAGCAACCTGTTCATTAGACTTGGGCTGTCCTATTGAAGAGTTCTCTGCTTTTTGTGATCAGCACCCTGACCGAACTGTTGTTGTGTATGCGAATACTTCAACTGCGGTAAAAGCTAGAGCGGATTGGATCGTTACCTCTTCTTGTGCATTAGAAATTATTGAACACCTTGATGAGCAAGGTGAAAAAATTCTTTGGGGACCTGACCGTCATTTAGGCGCATACATTCAAAAGCAAACGGGTGCCGAAATGTTAATGTGGCAGGGTGCTTGTATCGTTCATGATGAATTTAAAAGCAAAGCGTTAAAGGATATGAAGGCTTTGCATCCAGATGCTGCCATTTTGGTGCACCCAGAGTCTCCTGCAGATGTTATTGAGCTTGCTGATGCTGTTGGTTCAACCAGCCAGCTAATTAAAGCTGCTCAAGTGATGCCCAATAAAAAGTTTATCGTCGCAACAGACCGTGGTATTTTCTATAAAATGCAGCAGTTATGCCCAGATAAAGAATTCTTTGAGGCACCAACCGCGGGGGAAGGCGCAACCTGTAAAAGTTGTGCCCATTGCCCATGGATGGCAATGAACGGTTTAAAAGAGATAGAAGAAGCATTGCTTAATCCATTAGGCAGAGAAGTGTTTGTAGACATGAAACTTCGCGATGGTGCATTGCAGTCATTGGATCGCATGCTAACGTTCAACAAAGCTTTAGCCAGTAAATAACCATTAAGGTGATTTTTTGCTGGTAAAGTAATCAGTTGGCCTCTTTTTATTAAAATTAAGTTGTGTTGGCTATTAAATTTACCTACCATAGCGCAACTTTATTTTATGGCATGTCTATAAGTTTAAAGTGTTTACAAAGTTATTTTTTACGCAGTCGATTCTCTGAGTAGCGAGTCAAGACTTGTTTTAAAATGTCTTTAATAGATAAAATTAGCATGCTAATCCATCTCAATAAAAATTAGCCTGTTAGTGAAAAAATTGGTGAGCTGGCCGAGTGGCTGAAGGCGCACGCCTGGAAAGCGTGTAAAGGTTTATCCCTTTCGAGAGTTCGAATCTCTCGCTCACCGCCACATTTTATAGCTAAGCCTCTGTTTTGCAGGGGCTTTTTTATGTCCATTGCTTTCTGAACCGTCAGGAAGACCGTCAAATACTCACGTTACAATAAAAATATACCTGATATAAAATTAATCGAACCTGTTCTTCGAACAGAACCCCATAACTTTATATCAGGTTGCAGGTAAAGTAGACAATCACATGAGTTGTGCCACCAAATTTCATCAGAACTGCCAATCATTATCATCTAACACTGTCACCTAACAATATTTACTGTGACCACTGCATAACAGTAGGTTTGCCACTAATATTATATATGGTCTCTTTGGTGTGCATTAAGACATTGGCTACAAATAAATTGCCATATATTTTCTTATGCTTTTTGCACACTTTCACCCGAGAATACGAGATAAAAACATGCTTCCTTCAAAAACTCATTAAAGGAAAATATTAAACGCTTGATATACTGAGAATTTAAAGGTAAATTTTATTTCTATTATAAAAATTTAGACTGTTAATTTCCTGTAGAAAAACAGGTTTTTGCCCGTCTAATAAGCCGTTAGGTATTCAGGATGAAGTATTTTATTTCCGGCAAAGTCCTCCCAGAAAGAGCCGCTGTTCAGTTTAGCGAAATAGCAATGGATATGAAGCAACACGGTTATTTAAAAATCACGTGTGATGCTGGGCAATTAAATGCAATATTAGATACCTCAATTAATGACATTGTAAGTGCAAAATTAACGGTTGAGCATAATGCTCAAATGATTGTTAGTGCTTTAGGTTTCTCTTTAAATTGTGGCTACTCAGTAGAGATTATCACAGTGTTTAGTTCTGATGAACAAGACAAGGGTATAGTGTTTGGTGTTAAAGCTGATACAAAAAATGAATTTGAACAACCTAAAGTATTTCAAGATTCTTTATTGTATTCTGGTAAGAATGTTTACTTCAGAATGGCTTTACGAGATTACATGAGAGCTATCACTGATACTATGGATTGTGCTTTTTATTGTTATAGAGCATTAGAAGCAATAACCAAATCATATAGTACAGGGCAAGGATCCAAAGGTTGGTTGGATTTGCATAAAGACCTTGGTACTAACCGTGAAGATGTCGATAAAAAGATAACAAGTTTTGCTAATCCTGTAAGGCATGGACGTTGGGCGGAAGCAAAAAGCACTACAAGTGAACAGCGTATGGAAATGCTTTCTTATACCCAGAGTATTCTGTTAAAATTTCTAGCAAAGAATACTTAAGCAATTAAGCAGGACAAATAACAGTTGGCTATTTACTCCGTCGTCGCTTATTTTAACTAACTATTATTTGCCTCTTAGTGGGGTGTCGGTATTACAAGGAGAGTTGAAGCATGAAATCACTGCTATTTTTTATATTAACTATTATTCAATTTAATGTGTCTGCTGGGGAAATATCCAAAGTATTTGGTAATGGGGTTTTTGATACTATTTGGGGGCAATCGGTAGATGATATTAAGAAAGTATTTCCGTCTGCCAAAGAAGAGCATTATGGTGATATTACTCAGCTAGTCGTTGAAGATAATCGTAAAGTTTTAGGTTTAAATCGAGATAAAAATTCAAAAATTAATTTTTCCTTTGATTCTGAAAAAAGATTGAATGGTGTCGCAGTCTATTTTAACGGTGACCAGTTTTCTTTATTACTAGTTAAGTTAAATACATTATTTGGTGAATACGTTAAACAAGGAACTACCGGCGTTACTTATATGCAGTGGAAACAGGATAACTCTGTAACGATAACTTTATCTGCCATACCCTCCTCGTATAGTATGGATACAATTTTTTCAATTGGTTATTACGGCTTAGATAAACCCGATGTATCAAAAGACGAGTTGGGTTTTTAAGTAATACCTAAAGAAATTAAACAAGGACAAAAAAAAGTTGGTTTTTGCTCCTTCGTAGCTTATTTTAACAAACTATTTTATTGCCTCGTAACGAGATTTTAGCAATACCTCAATCATTGAATAAAGTAATAAGGATGTTATGAATTCATTATCTAAATTAACAATAATGTTGTTTCTATTGATTCTCACTGGGTGTGCCTCTGTTACTGGATTCCATCAACCAGCTAAAAACGAACAGAGTGTCAATAAGCTCATTACATATAAATATGATGATTTTGAAAAGACAGGTTGGCTATCTACTGCAAAATACTTAGGTGAATTTGATAATGGATATAACGGTGTCACTCACTCTTACAGAGCAAACTATGATTCAAAAAATAAATTAGTGTTTATTCAGCTTTATATGACGTTAATGGCTTCTGACTGGTACTTCATCAATAATGTTCTTGATACAAAAGGAACAAAATTTGACTTTGTAAAAATTGATCGAGAAGTTATCTCGGGTGGTACAGTACACGAAACTTTTGGTATAACAATTACCAAAAACCAGTTAGAGGTATTTGCCAAAAAGGACCTTCTTTTAAAAGTAAGTGGAAAAAGACACTATGGTATTTTTACTCTGTCAAAACATCTTAGTGCCGCCTTTTTAGGTGCAATTAATGAACGTGGTTAAAGTATTGCTATAAGTCATTAAAGCAGGATAGATAACAGCTGGCTCTTAATGGGCCGTTATAAGGCAAGGAAGCATCGGAGTTATGGAAACACACTTTACCTTTAGTTCATCGAAAGGATTAATCGAATCAGCTGAGTATCTTCTTGAACATACAGAAGATAATGATGTCCTGTTCAACTCCAACAAGTATTCCTTTATATTAGTTGCCGCAGCCTCATTAGAAAGCTTGCTCAATGAGGGAATAATCTCTTGGGCTTTTCAATTATTTCCAAAAGGTGATCATAAACGTCATGCAACTGCATTTCTTTCAATGAATTTAGGGAAGAAGTTAGATGCATTAGGCTTCTTGTTATCATCAGGTAAGGTTATTACTGATAATGAAAGTCCAATTTACCAAACTTTAATTGGTTTAATAAAACTTAGAAATGAAGTTGCTCACAGCAAAGATTTCTATAAAGAAGCTGATCTTGATTATGGGGATATCGATGAAGATGGTGGTAGGAGTTTTAAGCTACCATATGACATATCAAAGTTATTGGATAATCATCCATTGAGTCTAAAGCAACATAAGTGTCATTTCATTGTTTCTTCATTAAAACATTTAGAATCAGTATTGAATAATGACATATTGCAAACCGAAACAGGGTTATTTAAAGCCATATAAAGCAGTCAAACGGACACAAACAGCTGGCTGTTTTTCCTCGCTATTTTAATCAATAATTTTTAGTCTGTTATTTGGGCTTTAACCCTTTTAAGCATAAAACGGAGATGTATCATGCTGAGCCATTCATTTGAAGACCTAGCACAAACTTTTAGAGTCCTTATCGAAGCTCAATTTAAATTAGGCCAATTAATTACTATAGATAGACCGGAAGCTGTCGGGAATATCGAAACGTCCGTAAACGCTATGCTGAATTCTTTTTCTAATCTATACGACCTAATGCAACAGGAACTTGATTCACCAGTTGATTGGTATGCAACCCCAGAGCTATGTGCAATACTTGCCATTCGGAATGCAAGACACCATAACAATGCTAACCGAATTAGAACTATTTATAATTATCATGTTCAGAATTCATCTTCTCCTACAGATACAACCAAATATTTTTATGTAAACTTCCCCACAAATCCAAATGAAGGAGGAGGTGGTTTCTTTGATGTTGGTATTTCTTGGGGGGATTTATCACTACTTTTAGATATGTCTAGAAGCCAATCTAGGTTAAGAAGTAGTGCAAGAGACTTGATTCGTGATTATCTCAATGCAGATCAATTTGAAGCTGATGCTGCAGCAGTTGGTTTAACCAACGAGGATATTTTTATAAACTTTGTGTCTTTGGCTATTAATGCAGGAATAGCTTTATTCCCATATATTAGTGATCATATACAGGCAGCCTCAACAGAGGCGACTGCATTTTTATCTCACTTTGAAAATGTAGCTCCTGCAATCACACAAAGTCACGATAGTGAAGAAATAGAATTTATGCTCCCAGCCTAAAAAAGGGTTAACAAGTTGCTTAAACGAACAAATAATAGTTGGCTATTTACTCCGTCGTCGCTTATTTTAACTAACTATTATTTGCCTCTTAGTGGCGTTAGGTGTTTATGGTCGGTCAAGAGGGCGGGCATTTTACGTAGTTATGGGTTCCGTTAGCAGCTAATATCAGCTTTTAGCAATTAGCTTAACCACGGGTCTAGAAGGTAGCTACTCATGCTGTAAGATATATCGCACATATACCCGTAGATATGAGAACCGCCAATAGCTAGTGTTAATAGTTAACGGTTAGTTTATCTAAGTGTATAGAGGGTTATCGATTACCAGACCGACAACTACGGGTTAGCATGTGACAGTAACTTCTAGTACAAGCATGACCCCATCTTTACCAGTAGTTAAGCGACCGTTAACAGCTGATATGCAAAGTAGTAAGTATAATTTTTTATTTTTTTTCATTAGCATTTGGCTTTTTAACACTACCCTTTACGCACCATTTCACAGAAGATTTCGCTTCATTAACTACTTACTGCATTCACTTGCTTCGCAAGCTCATTTGTTACGTAGGTTAATTTGCTCAATTTCTGCTCATGTTACGACAGGTCGTGTTAAGGGTTTACGGGTTGGCGGATACTAGCTGAATCTTCAAGTTTTTTTATTGAAAAATAACGGCTAATTAGGCATATCCCCAATTAAGTACATCAACCCACTCACACTCGCTATGTTGAAAAACGTCTACATTTTTTATCAAACATGTACTTCCTTTAGGCCATATAGGTAATGGAAGTCCCCCCCTAGTTACAATAGGGTGACAGTAAAAAGGAATAAAGTACTTTTAAAGTCATCTAGCGTAGTTATTTTAACGTACACCACTCAACACATAACTATTAAGTAGCAGAAACAAAAAAACACCAAACTTAACGAATGGTGCTTTCTGGTATTTAACTCTTTAGGTTATTGCTTTTTAAATCTAAGTGACGCTAGACCAATAATACCGAGGACGAAGATAGCTAGTGTTGATGGTTCTGGGACGTCAACAGCTCTTACTAAGACAATACTCTCCGCTGGAGTCCCAACAAACCCACCAACAGAGTTTCTTAAACTAATACTGTCAGCAGAATCACTGATAATATTGTTTCCTTCATAGTCTTTATAATTGACTTGCCCATCACTAATAAAAAAACTTGCCCAACTGCTATCTTCATTTTTTGCATAGCCCCAAGAGTAACCGATGTGACCATCTTGAATTTTGTTATTTAAAATTTGTTCATTATAGAAGACAGAAGTATCACCAAAAAGATCAATAAATGATTCGATTTTGGGGTTGTCGACTTGATTGAAATTAACTGTTTGTGGCGTTTGTGAGCTGGAGTTTAAAGTTATATTAAAATAATTATTAACTAAGTTTCTCAAATCAAATTCTGAAGCAATTTTCCAACCATAGTATTTATTATTGTCTTTATTAGTAATCTTCTCAGTCAAAAAACTCTCTGACATTCCATTTGTGCTAGTCCATGTCATCCACTGCATGTTAGTAGAAGTATCTGTTATAACATCATTATTTTTTATGAGTGTTGCATTAGCAATATTTAGAAGCATACTTAGCGAAACAAACAAGCAAATTGCAGATAATGTAATATATTTATTTTTCAATTAATTTCCCTTTTAATCCTTTTTCAATAAATTAAATATTATTATTGAGATTGTTTCTTTAATCTACGCGATGCCAAACCAATCATTCCTAATGCGAAGATGGCAAGGGTTGGTGGTTCAGGAACATTAACTACACTTAAAGATTTAACTCTTCCAAAGTAATCCGCTCTCAAGTCATTATCTCTATCGAAAAACCCCAGCCCAAATCCCCCATTAGCCAATAAATTTGAGCTGATGTCAAAATCTAAACTGCTGCCGTTAACCGTGTCAATGCCATCATACCCCAAAGTAAGGTGAAAAGAAGTTGTTAAACCTCCAACAGTATTATTATCACTTAGTCTAAGCGACTCCCCCTGGGAATAAGTATCTTCGGGTAAAACATCAGTTAGACCTGCCTCGCCCGACAGGACATTTTCGTATGACCAGTTCTTTTGAAAACCACCAATGGTTAACTCAACAGATTTAACTAAGGAACGATAAGAATAAGAAACGGCCATCACAGCGCCGAGTGTGCCATCTATCCACGTACTGGATGGTACAACGGTTTCTTCGAATTCAATAATTACAGAAAAACCACTACTAATATCATATTTATACTGGGCGCAGTCTTTAACTTCAGTTAAATCTAAAGAAAGGCAGTTTGGGGGAGAAGTAAAATCTGCTGAAACTTTAATTAACGTCGCATTTGCCGTATTCGCCAGTAAAATTAAGACGGTTATCGACGCTAATGTAGAAAGTTTTGTGAAAATATTTGTCATGAAGTAATTCCCTTTAATGCTTGTCCATTAATTTTGATAGGTGATTGTAAAATATAGACATTACAATCTTTGAATTTACACAGCAAAAAATACACCAAAATGAAAAACTTAAACAATATCAAAGGATTGTGGGTTTTACTAAATTTCTATTAAGACACTACTGTAAAGTAACCCGACACAAATAGCGTAATAACAGGTTGATTTTCATACAATAAATTTATTGCTGTATTGATAAATAGTTGATGTTATCCAAACTGATAGTTAAAAGAAGTCTGACTGCTCAAATTGGACAATTTATCGTTTTCTGGTTATACCGGACATACAAGTACAGATCCCTTAGGGAAGTGACTTGTATGTACTTCTAATAGAACATGTAAAGATCAGCTCAAACAATAGTAATCTTCAGTAACTATCAGTACTTTTTCTTTCTCAAGTTTCTCTCTAGCACGTTTGAAGGCTTTCTGTTTTGCCTGTACGTCTAACTTATCAGTATCAAGTAGTTGATATACTTCAGTACGCCAATCATCTACATGAATATAACTTTTCCCTGAAAGCAATGCGTTAGCTTTTATTTCTGATTCCGGTATTGGTATTCCTTTATCATCAATTAGTGCTGCTAAAGCATTTAACATACCTATTTCTCGACTGGAAAGTATAATCTTTCGTTTGGGCGCTTTACCATTACTTAACTCTAAAATAGCCGATTGAATTAGCCTTTCTCGCTCACCAACACATTAAAATATAACCCCATCTTATATTTACCTATCTTCCTATAAATTAATCTCCTCAATATTCATGCTGATATAGGTGATAAATTATTTATGTTTATTAGACTTTTGTTCAAAATTATTAGTAAGAGGATTGTAGATAAATCACCATTGTTTAGGTTACTATCTTTGAGTATATGTAATTTTCCTTAAAAAAAGAGCAATAAATAATGGAACATGAACAGCACTTAGCGTTACTTGGCGCGTCAGCCCAAGGTGATAAACAAGCGTTTTCGAAACTTTATCAAGCGACCAGTAAACAGCTCTATGCAGTCTGTCTAAAAATGTTATCTAGGAAAGAATTAGCCGAAGAAGCTCTGCAAGAGGCTTATGTCCGCATTTGGCATAACGCGTCTGAATATAGAACGGGTAAAGGCACAGTGTTGACTTGGATGGTCAGCATAGTGCGTTATCGCGCACTAGACATTTTACGTTATCATAAAATTAGAAAAGAGGATGAACTCATTGAGAATGAAAGTTTTGATCTTGATACTAGTGAGAAAATAAGTGATTCAGAACAACTCTTACTCGACAAATGTTTACAGCAGTTAGATCTTCAACAACGACAAGCTATTTATTTGGCCTACTTCAATGGCTGTTCTCATCAAGAGGTGGTTAAACACCTAAATAACCCTTTGGGTACAATTAAAAGCTGGATAAGACGTGGTCTTATGAGCTTACAGAGTTGCTTAACACCATGAATTATCAATCTGAAAACCTCAAAAACGCCCTTGCAGCAGAATATGTGCTGGGTACTCTACGTGGCCCTGCTCGTCAGCGCTTTCAAAAATTGATGATGCAATTTCCACTGATCAGTGATGCAACCCAAACATGGGAGCAGCACCTCAACGGCTTAGGGCAAAAAATTCCACCGGTTACCCCAGACATAGCTGTTTGGCTGCGTATCGAAGATCAATTAGGATTTGTAGCTGAGCCTATAAAAAGTAATGTTGTGGCAATAACTAAGTCTAAGCCTCGAGTTTGGCAAGGTATTGCGGGTTTAGCTTCAGCGGCTGCGATAGTACTTGCTGTGTTGTTATTTAGCTTTCAACCACCACTTCAGCCTGAGGTTCAACAACTTGCTTTAATGAGTAATGAACAAGCCGACTTATTATGGGCGCTAGAAATTGGTGCAGACACTATTAGCGTGCAAGCGACCAAGAAGTTAATCGCTAAGTCAGATGCTGATTATCAGTTATGGATAGTGGCAGCAGACGGTCGGCCTCCGATTTCTTTAGGCTTGCTACCTAAAAGTGGTAAGTTAGTTTTAAGTAAACCTCAGTTATTTGATCAGATTGAGATTGCGGCTTTAGCGGTTAGCTTAGAGCCATTAGGTGGTTCACCGAATGGTTCACCAACCACTGTCTTATATACTTCAGAACTGGTTATTCTTTAGTTACTCTTTAGCTTTTACTGCGAATATTAAAAAGCGAAACGACAGTTTCGTTTTTTTTTATCTGTTGTTTTATGCTGACAAAAGTCAATAATTTGTAAATATATTGTTTATATTAAATGACAAATAATAGACATTCTATAATTTTATGACCTAGGCTTACCTTAGCTGTTGTTGATTAAGTTGACTAAGGCGACATGACCTAAAAAAAGTGCAACAACGCTATCCAATATAAAAAGTAAAAATAACACGATTTGAAACTATGGTTCGGCTGAATAATTATTAATTTGTAAATAAGTTATTTTTCTTGCATCCAATTCATAATCTCGATCGTTTAACTTAATGAGCTTTCAAGAAAGTAACCATTAAGAACTATAAATTATAAAGGAAACGTCATGAAAAAATTTAAATTAACACTAATTGTATCGGCAATAATGAGTGCAACTTTGTCTCAAGCTGTATCTGCATCAAGCCATCGTGAAGCGCCTAACGTCACACGTATGCCAACAGTCGACTCAACAGACTTTTATGCATTCAATAGTTATGAAGAAGGCCGTGGCAATTACGTCACACTCATCGCAAATTACATTCCTTTACAGGATGCTTATGGTGGACCTAACTATTTCGCTATGGACCCTGCTGCAACTTATGCGATTCATATTGATAACGATGGTGATGCTGTTGAAGATATAACCTTTACTTTTAATTTTAACCAGATGTTAGGCAACAATAATGCAGGTGTTGCTTTGATGGTTGGCGCTGAAGGAGAACAGAAATCTGTTGGTGTACCACTTAAAAATGTTGGCGGCATCAGTATGGCAGATAAAAGTGCGGCTAATTTCTCTGAAAGCTACATGGTTAATATGATTTCTGGTCCAATGCGAACGGGTACCAGTGCTGCTGTTACTAATAGTACTTCGGGTGGAGCAAGTTTTGCTAAGCCACTCGATTACATCGGTAACAAAACATTTAGCAACGCTGAGCAGTATTCAGCTTATGCTAACAGCCATATATACTCAGCTGCTATACCTGGCTGTGATGCACCAGCAAAAGTATTTGTTGGTCAGCGTAAAGACGCATTTGCGGTTAATTTAGGTAAAGTTTTTGATTTAGTGAACTTTGTTCCTGTTGAAGGTGACAGTGCTCCTGGAGCAGGCGATGGCGATGGCTTCCCCGGTGGTATTACACAATCAGCAAGTAATGATGATTTAGCTGACAAAAATGTTACTAGTATCGCTATTGAAGTACCGACAGCTTGTTTAACAGGCACAGGTAATGGCGTTATCGGTAGTTGGACTACGGCAAGTTTGCCTCAGGCTAGAATTTTGAATCCTAATGCTAGCTTTGATAACACTGAAGTAAATGGTGGTGCATTGACGCAAGTTTCTCGTCTTGGCTCTCCTTTAGTGAATGAATTGGTTATTGGTTTGGCCGATAAAGATAAGTTCTCAAGTTCTCATCCAAGTGCAGATGGTCAGTTTGCTGATTATGTGACTCATCCAACGCTACCTGAACTGCTGAATATATTGTTTAAAGATGCAGTAAATACCACTTTAGGTGCAAATATCGAAACGTTGGCACCCACTAATTTCCCTAGGGTTGATTTAGTTACCGCATTTTTAACGGGTTTCCCAGGTGTTAATCAGTTATCAACAGTGACCGCAGCTGAAATGCTACGTTTAAATACTGGTATTGCAGCAGTGGCAGCCGATATGCAGTCATCGTTTGGTGTTGCTGGTGACGATTTAGCTGGTTTTCCAAATGGTCGCCGACCAGGAGATGATGTGGTAGATATTGCCCTTCGTGTTGTTATGGGTCGTTTATGTTACCCAATTCCTGTTAATGGCACAGATACAGATTTGGGCTTATGTGCACCAGAAGATGCAAGTGTTGGTAATGTACCCTTTACTGATGGTGCGCCAAGTAATGCCTCTATGATGGATACTAGCTTTCCATACTTAGCAACGCCTTTACCAGGCTCTAAATAAGGAACACTATTATGTTATATAGTAAACGAAATACAGCATCTCATCTTAGTCAAGTCTTTAAGCTTAAAGGGGTCGTGTTAAGTTTAGCGGCCGCCATGCTAGTTTCAGGCTGTAATAATGATGTCGATGAGCTACCTATTACGAAAAACGCATCACCGACTACGATATCGGTCGACTTGATCACTCAAACAGAAACGCCTATCACTGACATGTTAAGCGCAAATGATGAAAATGGTGACACGTTGACTTTTAGCTTAGACCAAGAGCCGATGCTAGGAATGGTCACCATTGATAGTAATGGTAGTTTCACTTATCAGCCTAATGCTGAAGTAACAGGAAGTGACAGCTTTACTTTTACTGCCTCTGATGGAATTAATTATCCTGTTAGCGGTACAATCAATATTACGATTGAAGCGCTGGAAGTGTCATTTGCCAGTTATAGTCGTGCAGCTTTTAGTCAGCAACCAAGCGATAAACCCTTGGCCGTAAATGGTCGTGCGTTTATTCAAGATGTTGAGGAACCAGCAGCATACGACGACTTGATTCAACAGTAGAACCATCTTGACTGCGCCAAGGAAGGCGCCCTTTTATGGATAATGATATGCCAACACTTCGTTTTATTAGCCCCTTGTTATTTTTGGTTTTTATTGCCACTTCATCGCCTGTGCATTCAGAAAGTTATGTGCCCAAATCAAATCAAAGTATCGTTGCTAGCTGGACGGTACCTAAACCTGCACAACAGCCAAAGATTTTTATCGCCCAACTGCTCAATGACGCAAGTAAGCCTGGCTTAGCAAGTCGTTATTATGGCCGTGCTGGCGCTTTACTGAAACCCTTGTTGGTCGCTAACCCTAATGATCTAGATCTACAATTTTATTCAGCAACCGTCTTACAGCATTACCATCAATTTAATCAGGCCCAACAATTACTGACTCAGATACTTCAATATCAGCCAGACAACGTCGCTGCTTGGTTAATGAAAGCCAATATACACATGGTACAAGGTGATCTTGACGCTGCGAAAAGTGCCTGTTTACAGGTATTGGGGCAGGGCAGTTTATTTGTCAGTAGCGCCTGCGTGCTAGAGGTTAGTGCTGAACAAGGCAAAGTTGCTCAAAGTTACCAACAGTTAAGAAATATCGTTAAGCTTGCGGGTGATATACCTATCGCCCAACAGGTATGGCTTAATCAAATTTTAGCTGATCTTGCTCACCGTCAGCAGCTAACACAACAAGCCATAGACCATTTGTCAGGCTACCCATTGAATCAGGCCCCTGTTAGTTATTTAGCGCTGTGGGCGGATATTTATTTAGCACAACAACAAGGCCAAATTGTTTTAGATACATTAGGACCTATCGTTGAAGCAAGTGATAGTTTTGATGATGCTTTGTTATTACGTTTGACCCTTGCCGAACAAATAACTAAGGCAACTAATGGCGTATGGCAGCAACGACTAACCCAACGTATCGAAATACGTTTGCAACGAAATGATACCGCTCATGCTGCAGATATAGCTCAATATTATCTCGATATTGTTCCTAACCCTATTAAGGCGCTTTATTGGGCGAGAATTAATTGGCAACAAGCTAAGCTGGGCTCGGATGAGCGCTTGCTCAAACGTGCTTTAGCATTTAAAGAATCACCTGATAAAAAGCCTCAGATTTAAGCTACACCTCAACACAATAAACCTTAATAAACCGTAAAAGTAGTGAGATAAAAATATGCAGCAGTGGTTAAAAATAGGGCTAATAAGCCTGTCGTTATTACTGGCCAATACTGTCGTCGCTCATCAATTGAGTACCAGTTACATTATTGCCGAAATCGACGACACCGGTCGTATCAGTGGCGAATGGCAATTGAGTTTGACTGATTTAGAATTAGCTGTTGGCTTGGATATAAATGCCAAC
Organism: Colwellia sp. BRX10-1; assembly: GCF_014077545.1. Lineage (NCBI taxonomy): Bacteria > Pseudomonadati > Pseudomonadota > Gammaproteobacteria > Alteromonadales > Colwelliaceae > Colwellia > Colwellia sp. BRX10-1. The sequence continues at coordinate 17,466 of NZ_JACGWC010000032.1, read as the reverse complement.
GGTGAGTTAACCTGGGGAGAGGTCAAGAGTCGACAAGCTGAGATTGCTAGCTATTTGGCTGAGCATTTATTATTGAGTCGTGAAAATTTAAGGTGTAACTTACGTTTTGAGATTATGGAGCGTTTGCAAGATCATGCCAATGAAGCTTTCGCTGTTACTGATTTCTCAGGTCAGTGCCCAATCAGTGGCCCATTAGAAATTGCCTACAGCGCAATATTTTCTTTAGATAGTAGCCATGAGGTGGTTCTAAATATTGGTGATGGTAACCACTTACACAGTTTAGTGTTAGATGACAGCACTCGAAAAATCACCATAGATTTGAGCAAAGGTAGTGCCTGGACGACCTTTACACAATTTGTTTATCAAGGTGTTGTACATATTTGGATCGGTATAGACCATATCCTGTTTTTGTTTGCCTTGTTATTGCCGGCGGTGCTACAGCGTAAAGATAAAAAGTGGCAAGCTATATCAAGTGTTAAAACTATTTTGACTAACACCGTATGGATCGTGAGTGCATTTACCTTGGCTCATTCGCTAACGTTAACAGCGACCGCCTTAGGCTGGTTAAGCCCAAGCAGTCGTTGGGTAGAGCTGGGCATTGCTTTATCGGTTTTATTTGCGGCGCTCAATAATATTTGGCCAGTGGTTTTACGTTTAGCTTGGTTAACCTTTGCCTTTGGTTTGCTACACGGTATGGGGTTTGCTGGTGTCTTAGGAGAATTAGGCTTACCTGCGGATCAACAGTTACTAAGTATACTAGCCTTTAATCTTGGTGTTGAAATAGGCCAGTTAGCGATACTTGTTATTTTACTGCCGATATTAATTTTATTACGTAATACCACGTTTTATACGAGAGGTGTTCTACCTGTTGGATCTATATTAATTGCGATTATGGCCGTGCAATGGAGTGTAGAACGCTGGTAAACTTAAAAATTATTGCTAATGCAATGGCTTATAGCTCAAGTGATAGTTTTAAAGGATACTGGGTCATTCCAGCTATTAGGTTGAAGAGTTTATAGCTAAAAAAAAGTATTGCGGGTGCAATACTTTTAAGTCGCTACTTACTAAGTTAGCTAGATTAATAATTCACGCCGCGGTAAATAGCGGCGTGAAATTTTAGCTAATCATCAGACTAAATCGAAGCGATCAGCGTTCATGACACTCGCCCATGCTGTAACAAAATCAGCAACAAACTTCTCTTGGTTATCATCCTGCGCGTAAACTTCAGCATATGAACGAAGAATTGAGTTAGAACCAAAGATAAGGTCAACTCGTGTTGCTGTCCATTTTACTTCATTTGATTGACGATCGCGCATCTCATAGAGGTTATCACTAACAGGTTCCCACGTATAATTCATGTCTGTTAAATTAACAAAATAATCGTTAGAAAGTACACCTTCACGTTCGGTGAACACCCCATGTTTTGTACCATCGTAGTTAGTGCCAAGCATACGCATACCACCAATTAACACGGTCATCTGATGCGCGGTAAGTCCCATTAACTGACTTCGGTCAAGCATCAGTTCTTCTGCGCTGACAACATAGTCGGCTTTTAGCCAGTTTCGATAAGCATCATGAGTGGGCTCTAGTACCTCGAAGGAGTCAATATCCGTCATTTCATCTGTTGCGTCACCACGCCCTGGTGAGAAGGGAACAGTGACTTCAAAACCAGCCGCTTTTGCGGACTGTTCTATACCAACATTACCTGCCAAAACAATGACATCAGCGATACTTGCACCACTACTTGTGGCAATACTTTCTAGCACAGAAAGTACTTTGCTAAGGCGTGCTGGCTCGTTACCTTGCCAATCTTTTTGTGGGGCAAGGCGAATGTGTGCGCCGTTGGCACCACCGCGTTTGTCAGAGTTACGGTAGGTTCGTGCACTATCCCAAGCGGTTGCAACCATTTCGCTGATACTTAAACCACTCGCTGCTATTTTATTTTTCAGTAAGTCAATATCATAACTCGTGGCTCCGGCGGGAACAGGGTCTTGCCAAATAAGGTCTTCTTGAGGGACTTCTTTACCGATATAACGTGCCTTTGGCCCCATATCGCGATGAGTGAGTTTGAACCATGCTCGGGCAAAAACGTCAGAAAAATATTCAGGATCCTTAGAGAAACGTTCTGAAATTTCACGGTACGCTGGATCCATTTTCATCGCCATATCGGCATCAGTCATAATAGGCGTTTGACGTGTAGTTGCATCTTCAACATCAACAGGCTTATGTTCTTCTTTAATATTTATTGGTTGCCACTGCCAAGCACCCGCTGGGCTCTTCTTTAATTCCCACTCGTGGTTAAGCAACATCGAAAAATAACCATTATCCCACTGAGTAGGATGTGTAGTCCATGCGCCTTCAATACCACTGGTGATGGTATCGCGACCAATGCCACGTTTGGTTTTATTGTTCCAGCCTAGACCTTGTTCAGTAATATCTCCAGCTTCTGGCTCTGGTCCTATTTGCGAAGCGTCACCATTGCCGTGACATTTACCGACGGTGTGACCACCGGCCGTTAGGGCAACCGTTTCTTCATCGTTCATTGCCATACGTTCGAACGTTACTCTAATATCATGCGCTGTTTTAAGGGGGTCGGGCTTGCCGTCTACACCTTCAGGGTTAACATATATTAGCCCCATCATTACCGCAGCTAAGGGGTTTTCTAAATCACGTTCACCAGAATAACGGCTGCCTTCTCCACCACTTGGTGCAAGCCATTCTTTTTCGGCGCCCCAATACGTGTCAATTTCTGGCTGCCAAATATCTTCTCGACCAAAAGCGAAACCGAAGGTTTTTAACCCCATAGATTGATAAGCAACAGTGCCAGCGTAAGCAATTAAATCAGCCCAGCTAAGTTTGTTACCGTATTTCTTTTTGATAGGCCACAGCAAACGGCGGGCCTTATCTAAATTGGCGTTATCTGGCCAAGAATTTATTGGCGTAAAACGCTGATTGCCAGTCGCTGCACCACCGCGACCATCCGCGATACGATAGGTGCCGGCAGCATGCCAAGTCATACGGATCATTAGGCCACCATAATGTCCCCAATCAGCAGGCCACCAGTCTTGGCTATCTGTCATGAGGGCATGCATATCTGTTTTAAGAGCAGCCATATCAAGATCTTTCAGGGTTTCACGGTAATTAAAATTCGCGCCCATAGGATTAGTCTTACTGTCATGTTGATGAAGAATGTCAAGATTTAGAGACTTTGGCCACCATCCCATATTTGACATACTGCTCTTTGTTGCACCGCCGTGCATTACTGGACATTTGCCAGCTGTCGTTGTTGTTTTGTCATTCATATGCAATTTCCTTTCATTAATAGAGGCTGAACTGTTAAAAGTTAGGATGAAAAAATACTAGATGATAATGTTAAGTGCTCACTTTGAATTACCAAGGATTATTAAAATACATCATAGTACATTCTTGATAAATTATGAGTTTTACTCACGTTAACGCATTCAACAACGTATCTCAATCTGTTCAGCTTTAAAAGCTTAGTTTTGAAAAGTTAACAGATCAGTGAGTAAGTTAAGCGATATCAGTATTAGAAATTTATTATGTAACATTTATGTAATTTTTCTTAAATAAAAACTACATATTACTTCAACAATTCTGTCATTTAACCTTAGTAGCATAGCCGCAACTTTATTCTAATAATTTCTGCGGAGCAGACTAACATGCAAATAAATTCACTCTTTAAAATCAGTACGCTAGCTTGTGCCATTACTTTAGCCAGTTGTGGTGGTGGCGATATTAAACTTTCATCTCAAGTAGATAACTCAGTAGGCGATACAACCATCACTAACCCTGCTCCAACTGACCCAATTGTGACCGAATTACCGGGTAAGTCTAGTTCGGTGTTGGGCCAAGATGTTTCAACAGCTTTAGGTTTTGATGTTGCTGTACAAGTGCTTGATGGAAAAATTACTAGTGATATGACTTTAGTCGCCAGTGCTGATAGCAAGCCGGTATTTTATGCTATTAGTGGAGCTTTAGAAGTGATGGCAGGAGCAACGCTAACCGTAGAGCCCGGCGTTGTTCTTTTTGGACAATCAGGTGGTGATTATGTCGTTGTGCACCGCGACGCAAAAATAATGGCAGAAGGCATAAAAACTAAACCTATTATTTTAACCTCACTGCAAGATGTTAAGGGTGAAGAAACAACAGCTGGTCAATGGGGTGGCGTAGTTATTTTAGGTAATGCTCCTTCAAATAAATGTCCTACTGATGGTAGTGAATGTGCCCTTCAAATTGAAGGAGCTGAAGAAGGTGCAGTCTTTGGTGGCTCAAACTGGGAAGACAATTCAGGTATTTTAAAATACCTTGTTGTTAAATATGCAGGGTTTGAAATTGCGCCTGACAACGAACTTAATGGTATAACGTTTGGTGGTGTTGGCTCAGGAACAACGGTTGATTATATTCAAGTACATTCAAATGCCGATGACGGCGTAGAATTTTTTGGCGGTGCGGTCAATGTTAAGCATTTAGTTTTAACAGCAAACAAAGATGACAGTATCGATTGGGACAATGGTTATAAAGGTATGCTGCAACATATTTATGTCGAACATGCTAAAAATGCCGGCGAAGCAAACCGTGGTATTGAAGGGGATAACGATGGCTCTACTCCTGATAAAGAGCCACAGTCAGCGCCAATTATCGCTAACTTGACGATTGTGGGTAATAACTTTGACAGTGCAGATAAAGACTCAGAAGGTATTTACTTACGCGAAGGAACCGCAGCAAAAATATTTAATACGGTGGTAACCGGCACCAGTGAAATGGGGGAATGTTTAGAAATTGAAGGTGGTGCAACGAGCTCTGTAACCGTTAATAATGCTAATAGTGGTAAAATTGTTATGCAAAACAGTGTTATGGCCTGTAGTAATAGTGAAAATTTCAAAAATGCTAAAGCGGAAGACGGTAGTGTCTTGCTTGACCTCGAAGCATGGTTCAGTGCAGAAGCATCCAACAGTATCAGCAGTTCTATTTTAATTAATGAAAACGGTATTCCTGATGCTAACTCGCCACTCGTTGCTGAGAATGCCGGACAAGATGTCGCTAATACACAAAATGCCTTTTTTGACTCCGTTGATTACATTGGCGCGTTTGACAGTGCTGACAACGCGGGTAACGATTGGCGTGAAGGTTGGGCCTTTGGTTACGGTGGTGGTGTAGTAACCGCTCAGGCAGAAACACAAGGTTGTCCGACAGGTACATCGGCAATTTCTTCAGTCAATGGCTCAAACATTACTTGTCAATTAAGCGGTGTTATTGCTAATAACTTAACGTTAACCGCTAATAATATTTATGCTCTAAACGGCGCTGTTTTTGTTGGTGGTGATAAAATTAACTCAGCAACACTGACGATTGAAGCCGGTACAACCATCTATGGTCGTTCAGGTAGCGATTACCTAGTGGTCAGTCGTGATTCAGAAATTCAAGCAAATGGCACAGCCTCAAAACCTATCACTTTTACATCGAGTCAAGATTTGACCGGCGCTGAAACAGGTGCGGGTCAATGGGGTGGAATAGTGTTATTGGGTAATGCGACATCAAATAAATGTCCAACGGATGGCAGTGACTGTGCACTTCAAATTGAAGGTGCTCAAGATGGCGCAGTCTTTGGCGGCACAGACGATGCTGACAGCTCAGGTACATTACGTTATGTCGTTGTTAAGCATGCAGGTTATGAAATAGCACCAGACAACGAACTGAACGGGATAACATTTGGTGGTGTTGGTTCTGGTACCAAAGTCGAATATATTCAAGTACATGAAAATGCTGATGATGGTATCGAATTTTTTGGTGGCACGGTTAACCTTAAATACGTGGTCTTAACCTCTAATAAAGATGACAGCGTTGATTGGGATAATGGCTTTCGTGGCAACTTACAATACGTACTCGTTAAGCATGACCCACAAAATGGTGAAGCAAACCGTGGTATTGAAGGTGACAACGACGGCTCAACACCAAACAAACTACCACAATCAAACCCGAGTATTGCCAACATGACCATTATTGGTAATACATTTGACACTGCAGATAAAGACTCTGAAGGTGTTTATCTAAGAGAAGGCTCGAAAGCACAACTTCATAACTTTGTTGTTACAGGTCCTGCAGGCATGGGCGAATGTGTTGAGTTGGAAGCTGGCTTAACGGTAGATCAAGCAAAATCTGGTGATACGCTAATGAGTAACTCAGTTGTGGCTTGTGATGAAGCGTTTAAAGATTCTAAAGACTCTAGTGATGCAACCTTTGATTTAATGAGCTGGTTTATTAACGATAATACCGAAAACAGTACGGCTGCAAATACAAGTGCGGTATTAGAAGGCATTTTCACCATCGATACCACAACACCTAAAGACTTCACCGGTAACAGCTTTTTTGAAAATGCTGACCATGTCGGTGCCGTAACGAAAGCGAAAAACTGGACAGCAGGATGGACAGTAGGTCTTGAAGAATAATTAGACGTTGAAGGCGAACACTGTTTTTTCCAATAATCAGTGTTCGCTTTTTTATTTCAGCATAACTAATAAATACTCAATCAACCTAACTGATGCAAGCGATTAGCAAAGCAGTAAAAGCGTATCTAAAGCAAGCACAGAGACTCTATCGAGGTTAACGATGAACAAAAAATTAATGCATAGTGCCAAGAAAATCAAGGTAAACAAACCAAATAATTGTTTACGATTAAGTGGCTTAGCACTAGCGATAATAACAAGCCTAGCAGCGACATCAGCAGTAGCGGAGCAAACATCAGCAGAAGATGAAGCTATTGAAGAAGTTGTTGTTAAGGTAAGTCGATTAAAAGGTACGGCGAGCGCTATTATTGAAGAGCGTCGCAACCAAGCCTTTATCGCCGACATTTTAGGTGCAGAGCAAATTTCACGCACCGGCGACAGCGATGCCGCTGCCGCATTACGACGTGTTACCGGTGTGACATTAGTTGATGGTAAATTTATTTATGTACGTGGTTTAGGCGAACGTTACTCAAGCACACAGTTAAATGGTGCCGCTGTACCCAGCCCAGATCCGACACGTAGTGTTATACCTCTGGATTTATTTCCAGCGTCAATTATCGAGTCTTTATCGGTACAAAAATCCTACTCACCTTCAATGCCTGCCCATTTTGGTGGCGGTAATGTTGATATCCGTTTAAAAAGTATTCCAACAGATTTCCTTTTTAATATCTCTGGAAATTTAGGTGGCAATAGCGAAAATTTTGACGATGGTTACAGCTACAATGGTGGCAGTGATGATTGGCGTGGCCAAGATGATGGCACTCGCGCAGCACCCAAAACATTACAAAAATTATGGAAAAATTACAGTCCATTAAAAAATATTAGTCAAGATGAAAACCGTGCAATAGCCGCGCAGCTTAATCGTGACTACGATCCAGTTAAAGAAAATATCGCCCCAGATTTTGGCCTTGATATTGCGCTCGGTGATAAATTTGAACAGGGTAAATATCGCTGGGGTTATTTAACCTCTTTATCCTATGACAATGAATGGCAAGTAAGTGAATTATACGAAGGTCAAGATTTTCGTAATAACACCGATGATTCATGGAGTTTAGTACGAGGTTTTGACCAAGTTACCTCAACTGAACATTCAGTAAAATGGTCTGGTCTGCTGAACTTAGGTGTAGAGTATGACCGAGATCATCGCCTTGATTACAGTTTCATTGTGCTACGTGATACCGCCGACGAAATAAAAGACAAACTGGGTAATACTAACAATGTATTACTCAGTGACGGTTTGCGCATTCGAGACAGTGACGTTAGCTACGAAGAGCGCGAAATGATCGCTAATCAGGTTCGTGGTACTCACAATCTGCCATGGTTGTGGAACATAGGTTTTGATTGGAAATATTCAGACGCTCGTTCAAGTCGTTACGCACCGGGTAATGTTTCTACGCGCTACATACTCAGTGACGAAAACGAAGATGGTACTTTTGATCTTTCTAACGAAAGTAGTTTACGTAAGGCTTCAACCGCTACCCGTTATTCTTTTCAGGACTTGGAAGATAAAGTAGAAAACAGCGGTTTTAACCTATCTTTACCCATAACTTTTTCGCAATCAGAGGTAGAGCTTAAGTTCGGTGGTGACTTTATTGAAAAAACCCGTGACGCTTTTTCCAGACGTATCGATGTTAATACCTTAGCCTTTGAAGAACTGAGTCTTAGTGGTAATAAAATGAATGATATTTTAACAGACGATATTATTCTCAATCAGCCATTACAAGGCAGTGAAACGGTTATACGTGACACCTCTGTAATGGGCGATGACTATTATTCAGCACAAATGACCGATGCTTACTACTTTGAGGCAGATTGGTTTATTGACAATACTTGGCGTATCAGTGGCGGCTTTCGCTGGGAAGATTACCGTCAAGTCGTCGCACCTTTAGATCCCGCAACCGGTCGTTTTGATTTACCACCACAACCAACAGAAGAAGATTTATCGAAATTAGCCTTTCAAGAAGATGATATATACTCGGCGTTAGCACTTACTTACATGATGAGTGAAGCTGTACAGTTTCGTTTATCTTATGGTGAAACCACAATACGCCCAGATATTCGCGAGGTTGCGCCATCAACTTACCTTGACCCGCTAACCGGATATCCTATTCGAGGCACTGCTGGTATAGAAACCACGGATATTAAAAACTACGATCTACGTTGGGAATGGTACTTAGATACGGGAGAAAACTTGTCAGTAGGGTTATTCTACAAAGATATGATAAATCCGATTGAATCAGTACAATCACCAGGCCAAGATGGCCCTCCGCTTATCGTTATTGCTAATGCAGACGACGGTGAAGTTTATGGTATTGAGCTAGAGTTTATGAAAGATTTTGCCTTTTTGGGTGATTTTGCTGGCATGAATGGTAACGACTTTTTCTTATCAGGTAACGTGACCTTAAGTGACTCTGAAATAAACATCAACACGCAACGCGTTGTTGAGCAAACTGGAGTTTCTGCCGCGATTACTAATCCGACGCGTCGAATGACTGGGCACTCGCAATATGTGGTTAATCTCAATTTAGGTTATGATGCTCCAAACGGTAATCACTCGGTGACAATGGCTTATAATGTCTTTGGTGAACGTATTATTATCCCAGGTATTGAAGGGCAAGATGATAAGTATGAGCAACCTTTTCATTCACTTGATATGGTATATACCTACTATCCTACCTATTCAACAACGTTAAAATTCAAAGTACAAAACCTACTTGATGAAAGTAAAGAAATAGAGTTTTCTGATACTTTATTTCGTAGTGAAACGAAAGGCATTGCTTTTGATGTTTCATTTAAATGGGATTTTGATTAGTTAATTAAATTATTGCTGGCGTTTTACAACCCTGCAAATAGATGAATTAAGACCACCCCAAATTATTATTAGTTAAAGGAGTGGTCTTGTTATTTTTATCATAATAACTGCCCGTAAATTTGAGCTAGATTAAAAACATTATTGTCTTGCTGTTACTACTACTTGATAGATCACTTAACCGGCTCTTTCTTTAGCTATAGCGCCTAAGGTTGGCGAGGCAATTATTAATTCATCAACTAATTCACCTAATACTTTTCTCGGCAATTTTTTAATAATCATTTCACCGACATCATTAGCGTTGCTTGCTGCAGCAAAAAATAATATATTTTTACCGTTACAGGTTATTTCATCAAAAATAGAGCGTATTTTTATACGTTGTGCTTTTAATAAAGAGCGGAATCTCCTCTTATCGTCAGCCGCGACATACTCACAAATGTTTTGAGCCATATTATAGGCCATGACCTTGGGTGAGTACGATTGTGTTATTAATAGTAATATTATTGAGGCGATGCCCGCTGCTTTATATCTCATCATTAATTTATTCCTCAAAGCGTCACTTATTAATTTCATCAGTTTATCTAAGTGTAGCTATTAATTTTTTTATTACATTATGATTTTTTTATTTTGTTAAGTTATTAAAGATAATTGGATTTTGTCTTTTGGTTGAGACTCTAAAGGCGAAGCTTTCTGTTAAAAGCTATGTGGAGAAAAAAATGATTTGCTACTACGAATAAAAATAGTGGTTAGCGCCTTTTTAAAGATCTAAAAGGAAAAAATGATTAAGGGCTTGAGCGCAATTATTTTCTCTTCAAGTATTGTTAAGTGAATAAAATTTTTTAAATTCGAATAATATTCTTTAGTATTCCGTCTAAAATTCTTGATTTTTTGGTCTGAATGGCCAATTGTTTTGGTAAAATATAGTAATAAATAAGTGAAATGTGTTAATTTTATAACATAGTGATATTTAATAATAAGCGTGGAAAGTTACATTATGGTAAGAGTTTTTAATTACAAAATAATTTCTGTTTTAATGATTCTTAGTTCCTTTGCCAGTCAAGCAAGCAATACAAACTTTCTAGTGATTGATGTCGATAAAAAACCATTGTCTAATATAGTCGTTTTCGCTGAGCCAGAAATAAAACCTACCGTGGCAGAGAGTACTTTGTCGGTTCCTTATACTGCTATTATGGATCAAGTTAATCGACAATTTTCCCCCCACATCCTAGTCGTTAATAAAAATACTAACATTGATTTTCCCAATTCAGACAGAATAAAACATCATGTTTATTCCTTTTCACCAGCGAAAACTTTTGAAATACAACTATACCGTGAGAAAAAATTAGACCCTCGTTTGTTTGATAAAGTTGGAGAAGTGATCCTAGGCTGCAACATACATGACTGGATGGTTGGTTATGTTTATGTTGTTGATACCCCTTGGTTTGGCAAAACTGATGGTGAGGGTAATATTAATTTAGCACTCCCAGATGGAAAATACACACTGAAAATATGGCATCCATTACTCCAAGAGGCTGATCAATCTTTTACTCAAAAAATAACGGTTTCTAGTCATACGAATATCACCATTAATGTAAAAGAGGCGATGAAGCCTAGATATGCAGCTTATGAAGATGATGATGAATTAGATGACTATTAATTTGAAATCATTACAAAATCGTATTTTAGTACGATTTATATTTTTATTGATGATTTAGTCGCACCAGTAGTCAAGATTTTCGAGCCGTTTTTTGAAATAAATAATATACAATTAGATGTCTCGGCCAGTATGGGAATAGCAGTATATCCAGAAGACTCTATTAAAGCTGATGGCCTAATGCAATTTTCTGATATCGCTTTTTACGTTTGTAAAGATAAGTACAATATCTATAAATTATTGTGCTTGAACTTATTACAAGTAATGAAGATAGTATTATTATTAAATCGATCACTGATTTAGCGCACAACTTAGGATTAAGTGTTGTGGCTGAAGGCGTTGAAAATAAATAAAGTCTTGAGATGTTGAATAAGATTGGTGTTGAAACAGCACAAGGTTACTTTATTAGTAAGGCGATTCATGGCGATGAGCTTTTACCTTGGTTACTCAATTATGAGGAAAATAATGCTTAGCACAACAAATAAAACACTATTAGCCACCTTTATTCTATTGAGTTCTGCAGTTAATGCTGCACAAATAACGGTTAAAGGGGTGATTGAAGCAGGATATATTAAAGCCGATTATCATCAGCCTTGGTTAAATAGCTGGCAGGAAGAAGGCGTGGGTATATTACGGTATAACGACGACGATAAACTGATGCTAACACAAGCGGCGATAGAAATAAGTGGCGACTTAATTTCTAATGTTAATTTTGATCTTGTCGCCAATTACAATCCTGATGGTGAAAAAAACATCGGCTTAACAGAAGCTTACTTTACTTATTCGCCATTAAATCCAGGCTTAAAACATCAAGTTAAATTCGGCATGTTTTATCCTCAAATGTCACTGGAAAATACAGCAACCGGATGGACAAGTCCTTATACTTATAGTTTTTCAGCGATCAATTCTTGGATTGCTGAAGAGCAAAGAACCTTAGGTGCTCAGTGGTCAATCACTCGAAGTGGAAGAAAGCATAATAGCCCTCATAGTTTTACCGCATTAGCCTCTATATTTAAAGCGAATGATGGCTTAGGCAGCTTGCTTGTTTGGCGTGGTTGGGCACAGCATAATAGGCAAACTTTTTATAATGAAGCCGTTGTCTTTTCTGATTACTTTTCCCAGCAAGACATCCCTATTAATACGCCTAATTTTGTTGAGCCTTTTATTGAAACAGATAGTAAATGGGGATATTACGTTGGAGGGCATTGGCGTTATCTAAAACAAACTGACGTGAGAGTTTATTACTACGATAATAGAGGTGATCCAAATGCCATTGAAAAAAATCGTCAATATGCTTGGAAAACCCAATATTATTCCGTTGCCATGCAACATAAATTTACAAGTAACTTTAGGCTGTTAGCTCAGTATTTATCTGGTGATACCGGTATGGGCAGTCAAGAAACAGGAGTGTTTACTGATATTTCTTCATGGTATGTGATGTTTAATTATAAATTAGGATCACATAGATTTTCACTACGTCATGACCAATTCAAAGTAAAAGAAACTGATCAGAACAGACAAGACCCTAATGACAGCGATGGTGATAGCCTTACGTTGGCATGGCGATATCAACTGGATAAAAATTGGAATGTAGGCGCTGAATTTATCAACTCAACTTCGAACAATGAAAATAGAACTTTATGGGAAAGTCGAGCAGCGGAACATAGGCAAAAGCAATATATGGCAATTGTACAATATAAATTTTAATTGAGAATAAACAGTTGGCTAGTTTCGCTTCGCTTTATACTTTAGCCAACTACAATTTGCCCCTTACTAGGGTGTTATGTGAACTTCAACCTGTAGAGTATAAAAGGAATAATATATGTCTTATGTCGATGGTTTTGTTGCCGCAGTACCAACAGTAAATAAAGAAAAGTACATTGAACATGCGAAATTGTCTGCGGTCGTATTCAAAGATCACGGAGCACTTAAAATTACTGAAAGTTGGGGAGATAACGTTCCTGATGGTGATATTACATCCTTCCCAATGGCTGTAAAATGTGGCAAAGATGAAACTGTAGTTTTTTCATCTGTTGTATGGCCAACAAAGGAAGTTCGTGATGCTGGTTGGGACGCTATTATGGCAGATCCTAGAATGCACCCAGATCAAAATCCAATGCCCTTTGATGGTAAACGTTTAATCTACGGTGGTTTCGAAGTTATTTTAGAGGAATAGCACCGAGATATATTTCACATAACAATGCGTTCAAACAGATAAATAACAGCTGGCTGTTTTTTGTGCCTGACTATTTTAGCCAACAATTAAAAGCCTCTTAGTGGGGCGTTAGGTAACTAAGGAAGTATGGCATATATCGATCTATTAATTTTTAATGCACCGATATTAATTTTATATTGGATATTTAGTGTGAGTAAAACCAATATTAAATCAGCCAAGTTTGTTTTGTATTCTTGGTTCGCTTTGTTATGCATTTTATTAGTTATTGGTGCAAGTGTATGGAGTGAAACCGACGAAGTAAGTCAAATAGGTTCTGCATTGTTTTTATCTTCTTCTATTTGGCTAGTTGGTCCATTCCTTTTCTTAGCTTCAACTAAGTCTTGGAACCATTTTGTCATTATATTTACGTCACTTATACTCGGCTCTATTTCATTATTCTGTTGTTTTTTTATTTTAGCATCGTTAAATCAGATCTGGGGTTTGTAATCGTTACATAACAGGCCACTTAAGTAAGACAAATAACAGCTGGCTGTTGTTCGTGCTTCACACATTTTAGCCAACTATAATTTTCGGCTTAATGCGGCGTTGTTAAGCGTAAATTTATGTCTGTCGGCTATTTGTCGGCTATTTGTCGTCTGTTTGTCATTACCGACAGTATGCCCTTGGTGTATAGTGCATCAGCATTCAACAATAAATGGAGTTACCTGTGAAATCATTAAGACTCGAAAAACGCTGGTCTCAAGAACAATTGGCGCAACTAAGCGATTTAAATGTTCGCACAATTCAAAGAGTAGAAAAAGGAGAAAGCATTGGAACTGAAACCTTGAAGTCTTTGGCTGCGGTTTTTGAAATCTCAACTGATGAGCTTATATGTGCTATAAATAATGAAAAAAATCTCCAAACAGAAGGGGATGCGGATATGATTAAAGATCATTCTCAGCACAACAAAGCAAAAGAGAAGGTTAAATCTATAAAATATTTTTATACATTCTCGGCACTTTTAATTGCAGTCTTTCTCCTATTTATGTTGCCTAACTACAATGATGGAGAAAATTTAGGTCCATTGATTGTTGTATTCTTATCTTTTGGTGCGCTTATTGCTGGCCTCGCTTTCCAGGTATTTCAACCCTTTGGTGAAGAATGGGAAAAAGAAAAAACCTCCCAGATTTTAAATCAACAGAACAAGGGAAGTAGCTCTAGTTCTGATCACTAAATAGACAAAAGGCATATAAGTCATTCAAACAGGGCAAATAACAGCTAGCTATTTGCTCCATCGTCGCTTACTTTAGCCAAGCATTATTTGCCTCTTAATGGGGCGTTAGAGGTAAAAGGAAATATCTTGTCAATCAACTATTCAAATTACACATTGGATGAATTATTTGATGTTAACCAAAATATCGATAAGGATAAATTTCCTGAGCGATATAAGCAGTTATGTGAAGAAATTCAACGAAGAAAAGAAAATGGAGAGTTTGAAAAAAAAGCCCAAGAAATTGAAGATCAGGAAGACGAGGACGATGATGAAAATGAATTTATCATTGATTTCTCTGCTGAGGGAAATGGAAAAAAGCGTAAGCTGTTTATTTTGGGTTTTATCTTAATCAATTTAGCTGTACTCGCCTTTGTATTACCTAAATATATAGTTACTGATTTAACGAACATACATGAATATTCAACAAAAATTGACTTTGTTGAATGTCATAAAGAAGAAGTGATAGATGATGAAACGGATAAAGTATATTCATACTTCGATCTTAATATTGGCTCATACCAAGATACTTTTTCAGCAGTTGGTATTGGTGAGGGTAAGTGTAAAAACTTAGCACGAAGTTTAAAGGTTGGATCTAATGTTTCTATTTGGCATGAAGATGGATTAATCCATCAAATAAAATCAAAAAATAACATTCTACTTCCATATGTATATATGGAACCCAAAGTACGAGAGTTAAAAACAGAGGGGGCAAAATTATATTGGTTTGTCTTGTTGGCGTTGTGGGTAGTGTTATTTAAATCAGTCGCTAATGCTGTTTTTCCGGGGACGTTTACCTCTAGCAAGCTATTAAAGCAGGACAAATAACAGTTGGCTTTTGCTCCATTGTCGCTTATTTTAATCAACGGTGTTTTGCCTCTTAATGAGGTGTTATTTTTGATTATGCATAATCGAATAAAGGAGTTTGAAATCGATGTCCCGCATAGCGATAGTCTATTTTTCTAAGAGTGATGTCACAGGACAACTTGCTAAAGCAATAGCTTTAGGTGCTAAACAAGAACATGGAATAACTGTGCTTGAACATAAAATTGAAGGGCGCGAAATCCTTGAAGGAAGATTTGAAAACGAAGAATTATTTGAAGATCTAAAATTATGCGATGCGATTATCTTTGGAAGCCCAACATATATGGGAAGTGTATCAGCTCAATTCAAGGCTTTTGCGGATGCTTCAAGTGAACATTGGCAGAGCCAAGAGTGGGCTGATAAAGTCTCTGCTGGATTCACCTCTGGAACAGGCCTAAATGGTGACCAATCAAGTACTTTGCAATACATGGCCACTTTAGCAAGTCAGCATGGTATTTTGTGGGTGAATATTGATGCTTCATATGGAACAGATAGTTCCACTTTAAATCGATTAGGTTGCCAATTAGGAGTCGTTTCCCAAACGACTAATAGTGTCGCACATGAAGTTGATCTTGCAACGGCAAAGCACTTAGGTCGTAGGGTTGCAAAACTTACTCTTCGTTTAAATTAGAAACATAATAAGAAATTAAATAAGGACAAAAAACAGTTGGCTTTTTGTTCACTTCGTTCATTTATTTTAGCCAACTAGTTTTGCCTGTAAATTGGGCGTTATTTGCCTTAGAGCATAGGAGTGTTAATGAAATTATTGATCAAGTTTTGTGTTGTTTTAATCCTTTTACTAAATACAACATCTTGCGTTACAACATCAACCTATGGAGCAACCTTCGAGGCTATAGCTAAGACTAACGATATTTATACTTTAAAAATTTACTACGGAGGCCCACCTCCCCAATGGGCTACAGATGTAAACTTTCAAGAAGGAACTGATTCTGCTTTATATGAAAAAGCTATGGCGTTTATTGCAGAAAATCCAGAATATAATAGCTATAAAGTTGTTGATATTGAACATAGTCATATCCCAAGTTACTACAGATATAGTGTTCATTTTCTTCGTAATTAGCAAATAACAAGGTATTCCAAAGGACTAAAAAAGCTGGCCATTGCTCGTGCCTCGCTTATTTTAGCTTCTGAATGGGCGTTAGGTATACAGGTAAACAAAGGTGCAATATGGATATTAAGCTTGGCGAATTAAGACATGAAGCTGTAATTTCTTTGTTACAAGAGCATCATGAAGATATGCTAGCTCACTCACCTCCAGAAAGTGTTCACGCGCTAGATTTGCGTGCACTTGAACACCCCGATGTAACGTTCTGGAGTTTATGGGTTAATCAAGATTTAGCTGGTATTGGCGCTATAAAAGAACTTGATAAAGATCATTGCGAGATAAAGTCTATGCGCACATCGACCAAGTTTTTACGTAAAGGTATTGCTCGTAAGATATTAGAGCATATCGTTGAACAAGCGATTCTTCGTTCGTATAAAAGATTAAGTTTGGAAACGGGTACTATGGATGCGTTTATTCCAGCACAAAAACTTTATCAACAATTTGGTTTTCAACCATGTGCCCCTTTTGGTAACTATCAAGAAGATCCATATAGTATGTTTATGTCAAAGGCTATTGAGTAAATGTGTGACACATAATATCAACTGTGAAGTGCGACAAAATAGCGATGCAAAACCTGAATCGAATCAACTTTAACCAAAAAAAATTACTAAGCTACCCATAATAATGCTACGCAATAATAATGCTCTGAAACACTGCTATCCATTGGCCAACAACAATGCATGTATTTCATCTTGTAAGCCTTTGCATATCGATTTTTATAGATGTTGATTAAATGAATGAATTTCAGGCAAGCTTTACTTCTCCCCCAAGGTAGCTGTATTTTTCTTGTGGTTATCTTGCTGTCTTAGTGTGGTCTTTGAATTTAGTTAAGTTTACGCGTTATTCAAACAAGCTTGGGCATTTGCTTTACCGTGTGCGCGCTTTAACCCCACGTGCTCAGTAAATTCACACAAATGCTCTGCGGTGCCCACCGCGCCAGTGAATATACCTTCAAAGTTTGTGGTGAGTTTGAGCCAACTTTTATCGCTGATGTGAAGTCTTGACAGTATATTTGCGGTTTTGTTATCGATAGCGCCTCGTTTGTCTGCTCTTATTACGCGACC
>NZ_JACGWC010000088.1:0-683 GCF_014077545.1 Colwellia sp. BRX10-1 | reverse complement strand
GCTGAAACAGCAGACGGTCCACTAACCGTAACGAGTTTTACTGTTGGTGGTAATACATATAGTGCAGGTGACACCGTTACCCTCACTGAAGGTGAGTTAACTTTAAATACCGATGGTAGTTATACTTTTACACCTAATGACAATTTCAACGGTGCTGTTCCTGTAATTACTTACATTGTTACTGACGGTGCAGGTGATACACAGACTTCTACCTTAACGATTTCAGTAACTCCAGTTTCTGATCTGAACGATGATAATGAAACTGTCACTGTTGCAGAAGATACAACAGCCACAGGCAATGTGTTAGACAATGCTGAAACAGCAGATGGTCCAATGACTGTCACTAGCTTTACTGTTGGTGGGAATACGTACAATGCAGGTGATAAGGTTACTCTTACTGAAGGTGAACTCACTTTAAATACCGATGGTAGTTATACCTTCACACCAAATGACAATTTCAACGGTGCTGTACCCGTAGTCAGCTACACCGTTACCGATGGTGCTGGTGACACTCAGAGTTCTACCCTAACTATTTCAGTGACACCGGTTTCAGATCTGAGTGATGATAGTGAAACGGTTACGATAGCAGAAGATACAACAGCAACAGGTAATGTCCTCGATAACGCAGCAACTGCAGACGGTCCTTTAACTGTTACAAGCTTTACTGTTGATGGTAATACTTA
>NZ_JACGWC010000140.1:0-252 GCF_014077545.1 Colwellia sp. BRX10-1 | reverse complement strand
CTCACTGAAGGTGAGTTAACTTTAAATACCGATGGTAGTTATACCTTTACACCTAATGACAATTTCAACGGTGCTGTTCCTGTAATTACTTACATTGTTACTGACGGTGCAGGTGATACACAGACTTCTACCTTAACGATTTCAGTAACTCCAGTTTCTGATCTGAGCGATGATAATGAAACTGTCACTGTTGCAGAAGATACAACAGCCACAGGCAATGTTTTAGACAATGCTGAAACAGCAGACGGTCCA
>NZ_JACGWC010000042.1:0-20699 GCF_014077545.1 Colwellia sp. BRX10-1 | reverse complement strand
ATTCGCGCTAAAAAACCGGGGCCCACTATTTTTTTGAGTGCGGCGGTACATGGCGACGAATTAAATGGTATTGAAATTATTCGACGCTTGATCCACGAAAAGAAACTTAAAATAACGCGAGGCACGGTTATTGCTGTTCCTATGGTTAATGTTTATGGCGTAGTCAATCAAAGTCGCTATATGCCTGACCGTCGTGATCTAAATCGCTGTTTTCCCGGCTCTGCGAAAGGCTCTTTAGCGGGACGCGTTGCTTATATATTTCTGAATGAAATCGTTAAGCATTGTGATTACGGTATCGATTTACATACCGGGGCCATTCATCGTTCAAACCTGCCACAAATTAGGGCGGATATGTCTGATCCCGATACTAAAGCCTTGGCGGAAGTGTTTGGCGTACCGGTAGTGTTGAATTCTACTTTAGTTGACGGCTCGTTAAGAGAATCAGCCGTTAAAAACGAAACGAAAATACTCTTATATGAAGCGGGTGAAGCGCTGCGTTTTGATGAGTTTTCAATTCGAGCGGGCATGAAAGGTATCTTAAATGTATTACAGCATTTAGGTATGACCAGAAAAGTTGTCCGCACCAAGAAGAAAAAACGTATGCCGTTTATTGCTAATGGCAGCCAATGGGTACGCGCTAACGCTAGTGGTATTGTTCATAATATTGTAAATTTGGGCGATCAGATCACTAAAGGTCAAGTATTAGCCGAAATTGGTAGTCCATACGGTGCAATATTTGATTCGGTTAAAGCAACACGCTCAGGCATTTTAATTGGTAAGCAAAACATACCTTTAGTTCAAGAAGGTGAAGCCATGTTTCATGTCGCTTATTTCAGTGAAGATGATGAAGAAATTGCAGGTCATATTGAAAATGTACAAGAGCAGCTTTTACCTGAAAATGACGACAGTTAGAGAAGCGTATGAAAAAAGCGAATAAAGTTGTTATCGGGCGTTTAGAGTCAATAGCTTTGCCAGACTTAGCTATTGATGACTTACAAGTACGAGTTGATACCGGCGCAAAAACGTCGTCGTTACATGTTGATAATATTAAAAAATTAATTATTGATGGCGTACATAGTGTGACGTTTGATCTACACCCTGATATGCATAATGTGGATGCCATGCAGAAATGTACGGCGCCCATTAGCGATATGCGTAAAGTTAAATCGTCAAATGGCACTACAGAGCAACGCTACGTTATAGAAACACCCATCGTACTTGGCGAAGACAGGTGGTCAATTGAAATAACTTTAACAGATCGCTCTGATATGAGTTATTTAATGCTGTTAGGAAGAGAAGCACTGGGTAAACGCTTTCTTGTTGACCCATCAAAAGTCTTTTTAGGATCAAAATAAAAAGTCGTTAAATTAAGGGATTTTATGAACTTTACACAAATAAAAGAAATCTTATCTACTAAGGTTATTACTATTGCTGATCAACCGGTAACATTGGGTGGATTACTGTTAATTCCGCTAATTATTTACCTTGGGTTGTTGCTCACTAAGTGGGGCGTAAGGTTTATAACCAAGCGTTTAACGACCAAAAAAACTGATCCAAATATTATACACTTATTGCAGCGTGTTTTTTATGTGATTGCGATAGTTATATTGTTGATCACCACCTTAGATTTGATTAATGTGCCGATCACCGCTTTTGCCTTTTTATCGGGTGCAATCGCGATTGGTTTTGGTTTTGGCGCGCAAAACATTATTAACAACTTTATCAGTGGTTGGATTTTAATGTGGGAACGACCTATCAAAATTGGTGACTTTTTAGAAGTTGAAAATGCCAAAGGTGTCGTAGAAGAAATTAACACCCGTTCAACTCGTATTAGACGTGTTGATGGTGTTCATCTGCTTATTCCTAACAGTAAACTACTTGAAAATACGGTAGTGAATTGGACGCTTCGAGACAGTTTAGTGAGAACAAGTGTTTCTGTTGGGGTTGCTTATGGTACTCGGGCTAGAAAAGTAGCGGATCTTATTTTAGAAGCGACACTGGCACAAAAAGAAGTATTGACCACGCCAATGCCCGTCGTTGTTTTTGAAGACTTTGGTGATAATTCATTAGTGTTTTATGTAAATTTTTGGATAAACTCAACTGGAGAAACGGCTTTAAGAGTGACTAGAAGTAATATTCGATTTCGATTAGAGGAATTGTTTGAAGAGAATAATATTGTTGTTGCTTTTCCGCAACGCGATGTGCACCTCGATGGCACGCTTACTTTATTGAATAGCGATAAGAAATAATTTTATTTATCAAAATGTTAGCGTCTAAAAAGTCACTCAGTCAAGAAATTAATCGTGATTGAGTGACTTGATAATTAGTGATATTACATTAGTTTGATAAAGTTGACGAAACCATTTTTTGCTTAAACCACAATGTCATAAAATCAGCAGTTAACTTCTGCTCTATTTCTAATGCTATCTCTGTTGGGCAAAATATAGTAAAAAATATTTGTGTATCACCAACCTCAGAAGTTGCTACTTGAATATGTGGCTCAGGGCCTGTGATGTTGACCTCTAAACGGTTTTCAATCAGTTGGTTATAGCGGATTGCAACTTCTTTAAAGTCACTACAATATAAACTTGCTCTAGTATACAACTCATCAATAAACTCGAAGGGATTAACACTGTCATCTCTGACAATGGTAAAATGATGCATTGCATATCGTTTTAAAAAGTTAAGGTTTTTAATAACCGAAGTAATTAGCTGGCTATTGGGTAGGTATAGCGTTTTACCTGTGTATTGATAATCATCTACATTTACCTCTAACAGTGTTAGTTTTGCCCAGTCTGTTGAATGCACTTCGCCGTAATGATTGCCAACTTGTACCCAGTCACCAATACGAAATGGTCGACTTGACAGGATATAAACAAAACCAATAAAACATTGAATAAACTCTCTGGTTGCTAAGACAATTGCTACAATAAAAGCAGCAATCGAAAAAGCAAATTTTTGAATTTCTTCAGACCAAATATTAAAAACCATCACGATTATTAATACCGTAAATATATTATTGACTACATTGATTTGTAATCTTTTATCTTGTTTTGATTTTCGTTTTATTCTTCTTACAATGAGATATTTAATCATATAAAAAATAGAAATAAACAATAGCGCAATAACAAATTTATTATTAGCGAGTACTGATGAAAGTGCTTTGAAATTATTCGTATGATTAAGCCATTCCATTAGAACGATTGTACCTACCTTGATTTTTATAAAGAAGTGAGGCTTCTTTGATTAATACTTTTTAGATGTAACAGTGTACCTTCGACACCTAACTTACTGAAACTTGAATTTATTTCTTTTTGCTTTGCATCTAATAAACTAATGCCTTCAATGATGATATCAAAGAACTGCCAAGTGCCTTCTTTTGATATCAGTAACTTTACTACCGCTTTGTTGACTTTACTTTCACCGGTAATCGTTATGTTGACCATCGACATTTTACCACTTTTTGATAATGACCCTGTACCGATGGTCATTGACTCACCACTATATTTACTTAATAAGTTGGTATAAGTATTTATTAATTGATTTGATAACTCAGTCACAAACTCAGTCCTAAGTTCGGCAGATAGTTTGGGCAAATTTTGATTAATAACTTTATAACTGAAATATTGAATATCTACCTCAGGCAGAAGATATTGGGTTAATACACTTCTGATATTGCTTTTAGTGAATTGATTGTTACTTTTTAAAATTAATAAAGCCGATTCTATTTGACCAAAAACTGCCTTAGTCTTCATCTCTGGGGTATCTGTTTTCGCTACCGCTAAATAGGAAATACAAAGACTTAATAACAAAAAAATGACAAGATATATATTTACGTTTTTTTTGTATGATTTTTTCATTTTTATTGTGGTTAGTTATATAATAATTATGCGGATTATAGACTTACGAGAGAAACAATCAAGCGTAATAAATGACAACCTTTAATCAAAATAAGTGATTAAACTTAGAATTTTAAATAATATAATCTCATTGTAGGAAAGTTATGGTGAACATTGAACATTGAATATGAGGCAGTGGCGGTTTTGTCGACCAATAAGATGGGCATTCATTAAGTAATATTATTAAAAAAGTAACAATAATTCATCATTGCTCTGGGCTATTAAAATAGAGACTGTTTACTCAGAGGCATTCACTGTATAATAATTTTTTAAGCAGGCTAGTTATACTGACTTGCTTCTCCTGTAAAATGATAGCCTGTTGGCATTATCAGATAATATTATAAGAGCTAAATAATTTAATGAAACCATATTCAGATATTGCCGAATTAATAGAAATGTTAGGATCGGAAATAACATTACTTACCAATACTATTGCTACTTTAAAGCAAGAACCACAAAGTTTTAATGAACAAATTATTTTTAAGTATATTGATACGGGTAGTACAGGTAAAACAAAAGATTTTGTAAGATCATTAGGCGTAAAAGCTGAACGTGGCTCATTCTTTTCATCCGGTGATGTGAGTAAACTAATAAAAGATGGTGCTGAAGATGTTTCACCTGAATTACTTGATATAGCTCGAAAAGTAGTCAATATGAAAAAGAAAGGTGGCGCGCACCGTTAATTATAAATACAGTCTATAATGTTAAATATAGTTTGTATTAATAAGATTCAAATCCTGACTTGTAATGGTGATAGCAAGTTAGGTTTATATTTTTCACCAATGATAAAGAGAGTGTTATGAGTAAAGGTATAGTTAAGTGGTTTAATGCGGATAAAGGTTTCGGATTTATTACTCCAGAAGACGGCAGTAAAGATTTGTTTGTTCATCATTCAGAAATCCAATCTGGCGGTGAATACGCTACATTGGCTGACGGCCAAGCTGTTGAGTTTGAAGTTGGACAAGGACAAAAAGGTCCATGTGCAAATAAAGTTGTTGCTATCTAAGCAATAATATATAACAAATGGGTAAGATGGGAGGGCTATGTTCACCCACTTACCTATGCGTTATAGATATTTTTCTATGCGTTATCCCCATGTAAAATGATACATCTACCCAGCCTTCTTTGATCTTTGCCACTACCAAGGGTTAAGTCATCCAGCCTCTATATTTAGTACTTAAAACTCCTATATTAATAATAAGCGCCCTTAGGTGATTTTCCAGTATAACTTTGTGATATAACATCTGAGCATTTAAGTGAAAATAGCTTGAAATTTAACCTGTCTCTCAAACAATTAAGAGCAAAATAACAATGAATATAGACATACTATCAGCCTTAACTATTTTTGCCTTTGTGTCTTCAATAACACCAGGGCCAAATAACTTGATGTTAATGAATTCTGGTGCAAATTATGGTTTCAAAAAAACAACCCCTCACTTATTAGGAGTTGGCATTGGATTTACACTGATGATTGCTTTAGTTGGGCTAGGTGTTATTCAATTATTTGATCGTTTCCCGGTGAGTTATCAAATACTAAAAGTGGTCAGCATTGTTTATTTACTCTACTTAGCATTCAAAATAGCTAGCTCTACCAGTCATGTCGAACAACAAACGTCAAATCATAAACCTTTTAGCTTTATTCAAGCTGTTTTATTTCAATGGGTTAACCCTAAAGCTTGGACAATGGCGCTAACGTCAATAAGCCTTTATGCTCCATCTAAGAGTTTTACCTCGGTGTTGTTAGTGGCGATTGTCTTTGGGCTAATCAATTTACCCTGCATCAGTTCTTGGGTTGTTTTAGGGCAGAAAATACAAGTGTTGTTAACTAACCAAAAACGCTTGAGAGTTTTTAATATTACCATGGCACTTTTATTGGTTATTTCATTGTATCCTGCGTTATAAAAACAGGAGGAGTAAGGAAGATCCGTTACTCCTTTTTTTTAGGATAAAGTGAAGCCACTGTTACTGATGAGTTTGCTAAAAAACAGTCTACTGTAGATTATAAATAGTGTGTTAAGCGAGTTTAGCAAGCTTACCTAACGGAGAATCTAGCGAGTCTGGGGGAATAGTAAACCACTGTGGGCCTTTATCGGTCATGTAAATACAGTCTTCAAGTCTTACACCAAATTCGCCAGGTATATAAATGCCAGGCTCATTAGAAAAACACATACCAGCTGTTAACTTTTCTTGTTCACCATGAACAAAATTAACGCTTTCATGACCTTCCATACCTATGCCATGACCAGTTCTGTGCGACAAACCTGGTAATTTATAATCAGGACCGAATCCTTGTGCTTGATAGTATTTTCGTACCGCATCGTCAACAGTACCCGCAGCATTACCTATTTGCGCTTGCTCAAAGGCTATTTTTTGGCCGGTACGTACCGTTTGCCAAACATCACGTTGACGCTTTGTTGGCTCACCCATCACAAAGGTTCGGCTAATGTCTGACTGATAACCATGGACATTACAGCCACAGTCCATTAATACAATAGAACCTTCTTTAATTAGATGCTTCTTTTTACTGCCATGAGGGAAAGCACTTGCTTGATCTATTAAGGCCATATTCCACGCGCCTTTTCCCCCTAACGTAGCTTGTGCATTACTCATCAAGCTTTTAACCTGTGCAGAAGTCATACCCACTTCTAACTTTGAATATACCTCGCTATAGGCTAATAGTGTTACCTCATTAGCTTTATGCATCAGTTGCAATTCATGGTGACTTTTAATAATGCGACAACCACGCGTAACGGGTTCTGCGCTGACATGTTGAAGAGTTGATAATAAACTCATTACACCGTGTTGAACAAAATAACGTACCGAGTTTTCAAAACCAATCGTCCCTTTGGTAAGGCTAATACCTCGGTCTGCTAGTATTTGTTTGATACGCTCGAACGGGCTTTCATGCTCTTGCCAAACACGAATGTCGCCATCAATAGCTAAACTTTCTTGAATACTAGGCTCTTCAAAAAAGGGACAAACTACCGCCACTTTACCTTGTTGAGGGATCACTAAAGCTGTTAAGCGTTCGCTGCGCCACCATTGAATACCAGAGAAATAATCCATGGCGGCACCGGGCTCAATAATAAGCGCAGAAATATTCATTTGCTGCATTAATTGCTGAGCTTTTACTATCCGAGCTTCACGCTCTGCAGAAGTAATGCCAGCAACATCTTTGGTGATGTCTTTTAGTACTTGGCTATTTGACTGACTTTCTTTCGTTGATGAGGCAAATGCTGAAGCTGATACGGATAACGCAGCAATGCTTGCACCACCCGCTTTTAAAAAAGATCTTTTATTCATGTTCATAACTATCTTCCTGAAATTTTATGGTGATCACGCTAACGGTTTTTGACTTACTCAACAAGGAATAGGCGCTAAAGTGTGCTTTATATCAGCTAGACTTAACGGAGAAATACTTTTACGCGCTAAATTACTTTTCTTTTGCTGATAGCTCATTGCGCTGTTGCGCTAAAACCTGCAACTGTTTTGATTGCTGATGAAGACTACAACGTACTAATATTTCACGGTCTTCTTCTCTAATATGATGATAAATAACTTTGTAGCTAGTGAGTTCATCGCTTGTAGTTGTTGCTGAAATTATTTCCCCACAACAGTAAATTGCACAATTATCATCAAGGAGAAATATTTTCAAGGTAATAAATTGGCCGGTATCAAAAAGATTTTTACTGGTAAAAATAACGCCGCCACCACCAAAATGAGTGCCTTGGTAACGTTGCATTTCGTTGTCTTGCTCGCTCAAAATATAACTAACCAGTAAGTCTATTTTTTTAGCTTGATGATGTAAATAATCAACTAATTGTCCCGCAACGCTACCAAGGGTTTGCAGTGGGCGCAATGCAGCTTGGTCAAGGGTGACTATTTCAGAGGCCATTTTAAACGGCATCGGCATGGTGTTCATAAAACATTGATAACTTGGCGCTGTATCGGTTTCAATGATAGTTGCATTGACATTGAAAGGATAACTAATAGAAAAAAACTGGTCAAACTGAGCGGTTTTATTGTTATTGTCTTCAGACATGCCTAACCCTTATTATAATTTTTGTTGGTGAATAAAAACCTTGACGACACATTCACACATTTCATCAATATGGCTGGTATCAAGGTAAATTCCATCAATTAGTAAACGCACAATACCGTGCAATGTACCCCAAGTTACCTGTGCTAAACGTAAGCTATTTTCGTCTTCAATCAATAAGCCTTGTTGCTGCCAAGTTTTGGTCATTTCTAGTTGGTAATTAAAACTAGGATAAGCGATATCACGCAAAGCTTGATCGCTATTGTTTTTTTTCCAAATTGTTTTACCAAACATTAATTCGTAAATTGAAGCATTTTCGGTAGCAAATGTTATGTACTGATGAACAAACTGACGAAATTTTTCTTCTCCTGAAAGCTCTTTATCGTCAAATATAGCATTAGAAATACTTGTCCATTGAATAAACCCCAGTGCAGCTATCGCACAAAGTAAATCATTTTTATTTTTGAAGTGGTGATAGGTTGCTGTACGAGAAACACCAATACGCTCAGCAAGTTTACGTAATGACAGTCCTTCAATTCCTGCCTCTTCAATCATCTCGGCGCCCGTTTCAACGAGAGAACTGCGTAAGTCGCCATGGTGATATGCTGTCTTTTTGTTAACTGGTTTCATTAGCGTACTTTATTACAACGTTTTACGAGAAGGTAAGGCAACATTTGAAAAAACAAGGCCAGCGACAAGCGACATAAAAATTAGGAAGGCTTCAGAACCAATATTATTAGTATTTAACATATTCACTCCGGATACCGCACTGTTTAAGCCGATATAAACTTTACTTCCAGGCACCAGCACGACTAAACCTAATAGCTTAACAATGCTTGAAGGTAATCTCATAATGCGTGAGAATAAATTAGCATACATACCTAAAACAAAGGCACCAACGAAAGCGCCAAGTGCAGGGCCTAAGTAAGCGGCACCAATAATGCTAGCACCAAATGCAACATAGCCAGAAATAATTCCCCATGGAGCGTCTTTTTTACGGACGCGAAATAATATAACTAAGCTTATAGATAAAGTGGTTACTGCCGCCCATGCTGTCCAAACAGGCATGCTGGCGGGGGTAACATATAACACTTCGCCCCAAAATAACTTTCCTAATGCCATGCCTAATACCGCGCCAAAATAAAGCTTAAATAGCATCATTACCGCGTCCATAATACGCGCAGTACCCGACATCAGATGTCGAGCGGCCAATTCAGCTAAGCCTAGCGTTAATGCTAAGCCGGGGATAAAAGCAATGATGGCTGAAAGAATAACCAAGGGCATATTAATACTTGGGTCAATTAGCGTAATGGCCGAGGCTAGTAGGGCGGTGGTAATAGCTGCAATCGGTTCTAATGTTTCGGTAACTCGGCGTGAGTATTCGGCCCAAAAGGTAAATAAGCAAACAACAAAGCCTAATAATACCGACCAAAATACATCGTTCCAGCTGGTGTGCATTAGCATCGAAAAAGCACCACTTGAAGCACCAAACGCTAAAAAGGTAAGAAAACGACCGTAAGGGTTGGGTTTATTGGCGATATCATCAAGTCGTTCAATGGCCTCAGATAACGTGCGTTGACCCGAACTTAATTCATCAACTAATTCATCTGTTCGTGCCAGTGAACCTAAATCAAGATCACCTGGCTTTACTCGAATAACATGATTATATTGTTGGTTCTCTTCATCTTCAGATAAGACAAAAGTCAGAGCCGTTGGTGTGATGATAAAACATGCTTTTAATTCGAGAAATGTCGAAACATCTTGAAGATGTGCTTCAAGACGATAAGCAGGCGTGCCAAACTTATGCAAAGCTTTGCCTAATCTTATAATAAAGCGTCGCTTCTCAGCAAAGTTATCAGGTGCAGTCATATTGTTGTTTACATATTTTTGCTTGTTATCTTGCTATGGTAATTGAATAATTAGCTAATGCAATGTGCAATTGGTTTAGAGATTAATAATAGGAGAAATAATGACTTTAATCATGATTTTATTAGCTGTTTTTGCCGGTATTGCCTTAATGGTTATTTTAGGTGAGCGTTTTGGCAAACCTATGGGTGAAGAAGAGCAAGCTAAGTATTCAAAAATCATTCCTATTTTGGTGTTTATTTTACTCATTGGTAGTTTAATTAAGATGTTTATTTAATTGATACCAATTTGCTTAACTTAGCTGATTTTTATCTAGCCTTTAATTGTAATTTATTACACTAGCGGTTTGATTTGTATTATCGATGATTTAAAATTATAGAATAATAATTCTTTAAAGGACTTTAATGTTAACTATCCCACAGATTAACTTAAAAAATAAAGTGTCAGCACAAGAGTGGCAAACACGCATCGATTTAGCGGCTTGTTATCGTCTTATCGCTATGCATGGCTGGGATGATTTGATTTACACTCATATCTCCGCACGCATACCTGATTCTGAGCATTTACTCATTAATGCTTTCGGTTTAGCTTTTGATGAAATTACCGCATCGAATCTGGTTAAAATAGATATAGCAGGTAATATTATTGACCCAGCATGTCCTTTTGAAATTAACCCTGCAGGTTTTACTATTCATAGCGCTGTCCATGAAGCTCGCCATGACGCGCAATGTGTCTTGCATTTACACACTAATGAAACCATTGCGGTGGCAAGTTTACAAGAAGGTTTGTTGCCGTTAAGTCAATACGCTATGTTCGCACTGGCTTCTCTTAGCTACCATGATTATGAAGGCTTAGCGGTAAATGCTGACGAAAAACTTCGCTTACAAAATAACTTGGGCTCGGCAAACTTTATGCTATTAAGAAACCATGGTGGTTTAACTTTAGGTGAAACCATTGGCGATGCTTTTATGCATATGTATGATTTAACACGTGCTTGTCAAGTGCAACTACAAGTAATGGCAACCGGTATGGCAACCATTTTAGTCGATCATAGCATTGTTGATGGTATAAAAGCGCAAGCAAATATTGTTCATACGGGCAGTACCGGCGGTCAAAAGGCTTGGCCGGCGATGGTCAGGAAAGTCTATCGCGCTGATCCTAGCTTTGCGACCTAATAATAAAGTTGTCTTTACACCTCGTTATGCCGCTATTGAAATAAGTTCTCTGCGACAAACACTCACATATTTAGAGAAGATAAAATGAAAGTCACTCACGTAGAAATTTTTGATATTGAATGTCCAGATCGCGCCGGTTGGAACCCTGTTTTTATTCGTGTTCATACCGATGAAGGTATCTCGGGGGTTGGTGAAGCAGGTCTTGCTTACGATTGGGGGCATAGTGCTGCAGCGGCGATGATTAAAGAAATTACCGAAGCAGTTTTAATTGGTTTTGACCCTTTTAGAACCGAATTGTTATGGTCTCGAATGCTGCGCGAAAGTTTCTGGGGATTAGGTGGTGGGCCGGTGCTTTATTCTGCAATGAGTGCTATTGATACCGCACTTTGGGATATTAAAGGTAAGGCATTAGGTGTGCCTGTCTATCAACTGCTTGGCGGCAAAGTTAATGATAAATTACGTACCTACGCTAGCCAATTACAGTTTGATTGGGACGTTGAAGTTAAGAAGTTATTTTTACCAGAAGAATATGCTGAAGCTGCATTAAAAGCGGTAGCTGAAGGCTACGACGCGGTAAAAGTAGATCCTATTGTTTATAATGCCGATGGCACATCATCGTTCGATCGCACTAAATTATTTACCAAGCCGCAGATGCGTTTATTTGGAGACCGATTACGCGCTATTCGTGATGCCGTCGGTGAAGATGTTGATATTATTTTCGAATCACATTCATTAATGGGCGCTGCATCTGCGATTCAAATGGGCGAAATTGTTGAAGAAGTTGGCTGTATGATGTACGAAGAGCCGGTTAATTATTTAAACGCGAAAGTGCATAAAAAAGTGGCTGAACGGGTTAATGTCCCCATTGCCGGTGGTGAACGTTTATATCATCGTTGGGATGTACGCCAGTATTTTGAAGATCAAAGTATTGATGTGCTTCAACCCGATGTGGGTTTATGTGGTGGTTTTACCGAGTCTAAAAAAGTCTGTGACTATGCTGATGTCTATGATATTCGTATTCAAGCCCATGTTTGTGGCGGCCCAGTAGCAACAGCAGCGTCTTTGCATTTAGAAACAGCAATTCCTAACTTTTTAATCCATGAGCATCATACTTATGCGACTAAGCATTGGAATCGTGAATTGTGTTTGCAAGACCCACAACCGATAAATGGCTTTTTCCAAGTGACAGAAGTACCAGGTTTAGGCATTGAATTAAATGACGAAGTCGTGAAACGCTCACCGCATGTTACGGTTAATTCATTAAAGTAATCAGCTTCAATATCTGAAGGTAAAAAGGATGGCTAATCGCCATCCTTTTTTATCACGCGTTACATATAATCAACGGGTAGTGCGGTCGTATATTTAATTTCTTCCATGGCAAAGCTTGAGCTAATATCGGCAAAGCTGGCTTGGCCGATGAGTTTTTTATAAAAAGCATCGTAGGCTTTCATATCAGAAACAACGACACGTAGTAAATAGTCTACTTCGCCACTCATTCGATAAAACTCGGTAATTTCTGGAAACTCTTTTGAATTGATACTGAAATCATCAAGCCAATCAGAATTATGCTGGTTGGTTTTAATCATCACAAAAACGGTTAAGCCAACATTTAACTTTTCAGGATCGGCCAAGGCAACCCGCCCTTTTATAACACCATTTTTCTCCATAGTTTGAATACGTCGCCAACATGGGGTTGTTGAAAGCCCCACTTGAGCGGCAACCTCGCTGACTGGCTGCGTACAGTCATTTTGTAATATTTTAAGAATTTTTCTGTCGAAGTTATCCATGAATTCACCATGAAAGTGCGAAGTAATGAAATAGTATTTTATCTAAGGCCTTATGGGTAGATTTTTCTTCTTAACTTATAGCTTAAATAGGGATTTGGTAGATGCGCAAGGCATTTTTATAACATAATAATTCAAGCTCAGTTGTTGATAATGGTTGGTTTTCGAAATGGGTTATCCAGTTTTTTTGATAACTACTTTTAAATAAACACAAAGGAAAATTACTGGCTAGCATGGTTTTATCTAAACCAAAGGTAGCTAAACAATGTTTGATCACATGCTGTTGCCACGAAGCACTATATTGGCGATTAACCATTTCAAACCCCGAGCATTTAATGGCAACATTTTCATAACCACTTAGTGCTTGTATGCCACTTTGCCAATCTTGCCATTGTTTACTGTCAATATCTTCGGGTGGCCAACCTGCATGATTAATGACTAATTTTAATGTCGGCAGTTCATTGATAATAGCTATTAATTGCTCGGTCGCTACCACATCAGTTAACGCCATTTGGCATTCAAAAGTCAACTGCTGCTGGGCAAGTCGGGCTAAGTTTTCCTTAACTTGCGGATTTGATAAATATGCGCAGGCATTTTCATCTAGAATGTCACGAACACCGACTACGGACTCAAATTTATCAAGCTTATCTAGTATTTGTTGAAACTCGCTTGTTGGTAAAAGTAAATTAACGCCAGCAATAGATCTAAAGGGTAGGGAACAGCTATCTTCTAACCAAGCAATTTCTCGCCAAGGCTGTTGATTATCAAATCCGGCTTCGATGTGAACAAAACCCGCAAGTTGCAGAGGAACAGATAAAGCTAAGTCCTTTTCTGTGAAACTTTGTCTAATGGTTTTTTTATCTGACCAGTAAGGTGGACTATCAGCTTTTAACCACTGATAGTGGCCTTGTTCAAGGTTAAATAAATGCAAGTGAGGATCAATTATTTTCATATTACCCTATGTTCATTAACGCCTGAACTGAAATGTATCAATGAAAACATCCTGCTGAATTTTCCTTCAGAGAAGTTGCCACTTAGTTGTTATTACCAATAAAAAAAAGGGTATCGCAATTTCTAGTATTCTCTTTGAACTGTCGTTAAACGCTAGCTGTTGTTATACCTACCAAGTGAATTATTGCGCAGTATAACCACCATCAATCACTTGTAAACTACCAGTGATAAACTTAGCTTTATCTGATGCTAAAAAATAAACTAACTCAGCGACTTCTTCGGGTTGACCTAAACGACCTAACGGCTGTAAAGCCGCTTCTTCAGCATGAACCTCTGCTTTGTTAGCGCCAGAGCGTTGACAATAATTATCAATCGCTTGATGATACAAAGGGGTCTCTATTGTGCCGGGGCACACAGCATTGGCACGAATGTTAAAGCTAGCGTAATCAAGCGCGGTGGTTTTTGCTATCGAAGCGAGCGCGACTTTACTAATGTTATAGGCAAATGAATTTTGCTTGGCAATTAATGCTTGGTCAGATGCCATTAAGATAATAGCGCCATTTTTATTGGCTTTCATATGGGGTAATACCGCTTTTATCGCGGCATACGCGCCCTTAACATTAATGTTAAGGACTTTATCTAAATCAGCGGCTGACGTGTTCTCAATATTTCCTGAAAAGTGAATGCCAGCATTCGAGACTAAAACATCAATAGTCGCTGTTTTAGCTATATTACTGATAATACTTTGTACTTGCTCAACATTACTGATGTCACAGTTAATATCAGCACCGCGCAGTGTGGCAAGGTTGCTTGGTTGTAAGTCTAAATTAAAAACCTGATAGCCTTTATCTGTAAATAATTTCACTATGCTTAGACCAATACCTGAACTTCCACCGGTAACAATACATGTTTTTTTCATAACCTCTCCTGTTCTTTAGTACTGCACTACTCGTTACTGTGTTTTGGCTGCAGCCATTTCAACTAAAGCGGCGGTGTACATTTTTAAATTTAAAACGAACTGTTTCATGGTAATAAATTCATGCTCAGAATGGCCGGTATAATTAGCATTTGGCATTGATGGCCCAAAGCTTACTGCATTTGGAAATAAGCGTGAATTTGTGCCGCCACCGATAGCAATAGGCTTAGCGTCCTTTATACCGGTAAAGTGTGAAAATACAGCCAGTAATGTGTCAATATGTGGTGCATCGTTTTGAATAAAAGGGTCACCAATATAATGTTCAAGCTCGGTAATGTCAGCCATATTTGTTAGCTTCCAAGTCGCGATGACGTGATTAATTTCTTCCGTTAGCTGTTGCGCTGATTTACCACGCGGACGACGAATATTAATATTCAATTCAATATTATTTTTCAATTGCTTAATAACCGTGGGTGAAACCGTCATAGGTCCCATAAAGTCATCACTGTAGGCTATGTTACCAAACTTTTTCCCTTCTAAACCTAAACCAATATTATCATTAATAAAGTTAACTAATGTACCTGCACCATTGCTAGGCCAGCGAGTTTGCGATAATAAACCCGCTAAAAATGGAATGGCATTTAAGCCTTCTTCTGGCTTCGATGAATGAGCTGATTTACCTAGTGCAGTAATCGTTAAGGTGTTTCCTTTTAATTCTAAATCAAAACTAACACCTTGGTATTCTCTTGCCTTATCCATCAGTTGTTGCAGTAAACTAAGGTCAGCATTTTCAATCACCGCTTTAGCATCTTCAGGTATTTGACTACCAAAAAAACCACCACCAAATTCACTGAGGTAAGCATCTAAACCGGTATATTTATTTTTATTAAAGGCTATTTTTATTGTCCCGTAGCCTTTTTCAGCGGTGACAACAGGGTATTCAGCGTCAATGGTAATATTGATTTGTGGCAATGTATGGGTCTTAATATAAGCTTCTAATGGACCCCAGTCTGATTCCTCTGCCATGTAAACATACAATTCAATACGCTTGTCGAGCGTTATATTTTTGTCTTTAATGGCTTTCATTGCAAAGAGCGCGGTTGATATTGGCCCTTTATCATCTTCGGTGCCGCGAGCGATAAGTTTGCCGGGCTCTGAAGTTGTATCAAGTTCAAACGGAGATTTTTGCCATTTTTTGGGGTTTGCTGGTTGTACGTCACCGTGGGTAATTATTCCTAAGCGCTCTGTGCTTTCGCCTAAACCAATAACAACAACATAACCGTCGTCGGTATAATCAAAGCCTAAATCTTCAGCTTGTTTTTTTAACTCGGCTTTAAAAGCTATATGTTCAGGGTTGTCATTAGCCGAAACACCATCAATTGCTAAGGTATTGTATTTTACTAACTCGGCTAAGCTAGCAACCATAGATTTTTGATAGGTTTGTACGGCGTAATCGGCGGTTAACTTTGCTGTCGAGCTGACCTCTGCTGAAAATACCGGTAAAGTGATAAAGGTGAATAAGGCGAGTGAAGCTATTTTATTGAACACAGACTTTCCTTTTTTAATGGCGATAACTCATTTGTTATATTGTATCGATAAAGTGATTTACTAAACAGAGACAAACTTTAAAAAGTTTACCAGAAGTGTTTAATTATCTTTTAATCTCTTACTTAGAGCTAATTTTTGATATTAGTTCAACCTTGTTGTTTATTTATGTGGCATTGCAGAGCAGGTGTTTAAATATCTTGGTACTGGTATGCTATGGAAAAAATTAATGAAGAAAATAAGGAAGTAAAATGTCTGAGATAACGATACGTGAAGCAAGCATAGATGATGCCGAGCTTTTATTCACTTTTATTAAAGAACTCGCTATTTATGAAAAAGCTGAACATGAAGTGTACGCAACAGTTGAAACCATAAAAGACAGTATGTTTAGTACAAATACACAAGTACACGGCTTAATTTGTGAACTCGATGGTGTAGCTATTGGTATGGCGATTTATTTTTATAATTATTCAACGTGGTTAGCAAAGTCAGGTTTATACCTTGAAGATTTATACGTAACGCCAGAGCATAGAGGGAAAGGAGCGGGTTTAAAATTATTAAAAAATATGGCGAAAACCGCTATTGATAATGATTGTGCACGTTTTGAATGGAGCTGTTTAGATTGGAATAAGCCCTCACGTGACTTTTATCAAGCGATAGGTGCTGTGTCTCAAGATGAATGGGTAGGTTACCGTATGACTGGCAAAACGTTGGTTGATTTTGCCCAATCATAACGGATTAAATTATGCAGAGTTTGGAGTAATGTCTACTTACTCCAAACGCTAATGATTAAGCCGAGTAATCTTGTAAATCATGAAGCTCTTGGCGTAATCGTTTTCTATCTTTATACGTTTCAATTTCTCGCCACTTTCTTTTTCGTGAGCGCGATTCTTTTTGATCCGTGAGTAAACCGTCGAAAAGGCTAAATATTTCATCATATTCATCAAAGTTATTATGTTCCATGAGTATCCCTTATTGAGCTTTATTTAGTTAACGTGAGGCACTTTACAAGTTGAATATGACTTTTTTCTTACTAAATTGTGACAATTAAAATACCTTTAGCTTTATCGATGTTGAGCAAAAAAATAAAGCTTGGCTATACTTGTTTTTATAGTGTTTTTTTAAAGAGTTAGCGATGACAAAAAGTAGTGATATAGAAATAATTTCTCAAGCAGAATTAGACAACCTATTACGTATTAATGAGTTTATAGAGCAAGTCGATGAGAATTCGTTAGTCAGTGAACTAAAACTCGCCATATTAGACTCGGGTAAATTAGAATTAACGCAATGGGAAAGCTTGCGGGATCATATTCGAGAAATAGAGGAGCTTATTCCTCATATCGACTTGATTATTAAACTCAAGAAAGAACGCCCATCTAGTTGATTTTAAAAACTTATCGTCAATTGATATTTAACAAGTAAGAAAGTGAATCAAAACCGACTATTGTTAAATAATCGGTTTTTTTAATTTTATCTTCAACCAGTATATCGATGAACTCTTATCGATAAACTATGGTAACCACCGCGAATGACTAGCGTTGTGCTTACAAAGTATATTGTGCGAGCTATAAATATGTTTTCAAAAAGTGTCGTTGTTTTATTTTTAATGGCTCTTGGTCTGCTCTTTATGATGCAAGAAATAGCGTTATGGGTGCTAGTGAGTTACTTGATCTTAAGTTTACTAACATTTGTACTTTATGGCATCGACAAAAGAAATGCGATAAAAGAGCGATGGCGCATCTCAGAAAAAACACTACAGGTCTTTGCGCTACTTGGCGGATGGCCAGGAGCGCTATTAGCTCAACAAGCTTTTCGACATAAAACCCAAAAACGGTCTTTTATTTTTGTGCTCTGGCTCGCTATTTTTATTAATGTTGTGGCTTTGGGGTATTCTCAGTATTCGGGGTTGTAAAAAGAGTAGCACAAGTAAGACTTGTGCTACTCTTTACGCTGTTTAAGTTATAAATATCAATTAATTATAATGCTTTAAAACGAATCGCAGCACCGCCACTTGTCGCCAAGGGTAAGACTAATTGGTCGTTAGCGGTGACTTGCCTGTTTTCAATGATCATTTCATAGGGATTGTTAATCCACTCTGCGTTTTTACCATCGCGATAAATTTGTGCTTGATAGCGCTTATTCTTATCAAGAAAATTTAACGGCAATGTTAACGTACGTGCTTGCTCATCGGTTAATGCGCCAACAAACCAATCATCTCCCCCCCTTTCTTGACGAGCAAAAGCAACATATTCACCGACCTCACCAGCAATCGCTATACTCTCATGCCAATCGGTTGGTACATCTTTAATAAATTGAAATGCGGCTAAATTTTCTTGATAGTTTTTAGGTAAATCAGCCGCCATTTGAATAGGGCTATAAAGCACCACGTATAATGCTAATTGTTTTGCTAGCGTAGTTTGTGGACGATTACTTTTATCACCCAAACCATTAAAACTCATATCGAAGATGCCTGGTGTAAAATCCATTGGTCCAGCTAACATGCGAGTAAAGGGTAAAATGGTGGTGTGCTCAGGCGGGTTTGGTGGTGTGCCCCAAGCATTAAATTCTTGGCCGCGAGCACCTTCTCTTGAAATCCAGTTGGGGTAGGTTCTGCGCAAACCGGTATCTTTAATCGGTTCATGGGTGTTAATACTAATTTTGTGTTTCGCTGCTTCAGTAATACTGTGTAAATACTCACTCACCATGAACTGGCCGTCATGCCATTCTTTGTGAACTATGCCTTTTTCATCAATGCGTTTAATATCGCCACCGTCAGCAACATAACCTGTTTTTACTTGTCTTACGCCGTACTTTTCATAAAGTGCATAAGCATCACTCATTTGATTACGATAATTAGTCACATTACCTGAGGTTTCATGGTGGCCAATTAATTGAACCCCTTTCTTTTCACCGTAAGCTGATACGGCAGCAATATCAAAATCATCATAAGCTTTACTGAAATTAAACACGTCGCCGTTGAAAAACCAGTCGCCATCCCAGCCTAGGTTCCAGCCTTCAACCAAAACCCCAGAAAAACCATGTTCAGCGGCAAAGTCGATATAACGCATGGTTTCACTGGTGGTTGCACCGTGTTTGTCGCCACTGCCCCAGGTGTTGGCGTTAATGTGCATTCCCCACCAAATCCCCAAATATTTAGCCGGTTCAACCCAAGATACATCACCTAATTTATTCGGTTCATTAAGGTTTAATATCAGGTCAGAATTGAGTAAGCCAACCGCATCTTTACTGACTTGAATAGTACGCCATGGACTTTTGAAATTGGTTTTTGTTTTAACTAAAATGCCGTCTGACCAAGGTGTTAAATCGGCTTTTAAGACACCAGGACGCTTTTGGTTAATCGTCATAGCAGCATAATCAACTAATGCCGCTTCATGAATACTAAGGTGAATGCCCGAGTCTAGTTTAAAAGTAAAAGGTGTATGAGCGCGGTCAACCGAAGCTAGCTTGGTGGTATTATAAATGTATTCATAACGATTCCAGCCACGTGCTGGAATCCACCATGCGGTCGCTTTATCCGCGTCGTTTACAACAAATTCGGTGAATTCATTAATGATTTCAACGTGATCAATATCTTGTTGTTTTGGCACTTCGTAACGAAAACCAATGCCGTCATTAAACAATCGAAAACGTACCTTGAATTCTTTAGTGTGTTTTTTATTATTTCTTGAAAAAGTCACTAATAATTCATTGTGTTCATCAGTCACATTTTTACGTTCACCCCAAGGTAATTGCCATACCTCTTTGGCTGATTGGGTTTCACTCGATGAAATAGTAAAACCGTCACTAAAAGCGATAGTATCTTTGAATGCTAGGCCTAAGCGGGAGGGTTTTATAATGCTTTCACCTAAAAAGCTCATTTCGTAATTAGGTTTTCCTTGGTCACTAACACTGAGAATTATTTTTCCGTCGGGTGACGCTAACTTAAGGGTTTGTGCAAATAAACTGTGAGATGAAATCAGTAAAGCAAGGCTGAGTATAATTTTTTTCATAGATATTCCTGATGTTTTTTTATTACATCAAGCATAAAGGACTGACACCAATTTACAGCTAAGCTACATACGTATTCATAAGTTTATCGCTAATTAATCACTCATTAGTGTAGAAGCTAAATAAAGATCGAAACAAAAAAAACAAGCAAGCCGACTTATACCGTTGAGCAAAAATGGGCTTTTCTGAATAAAGATAGAAAAAATGTGGCAGTAAGTTTTATTTATTAAAAAAGTACCCAAAACACTCCAAATAAAGTTGGAACCTGACGTCTCGCATAAGTGAACCTTAATAATTATTCGAAACACATCATAAAATAACTGTGTTAACGTCTTCTGGGCGCGCATTGCGGAATAAGAGCAGTCAAAATATTAAACGTCACTTTCAGATCCTTGAGTTCAAATGATGGATGCAACACATAGATTAAAATTCTCTGCTGGTGTTTCATATTCTAACGTCTTTCTTGGTCTTTCGTTAAGTCTTCTCGCAACACTGCTTAACTTTTGTTGGCTGTGT
>NZ_JACGWC010000077.1:0-1036 GCF_014077545.1 Colwellia sp. BRX10-1 | reverse complement strand
ATGCAAAAAGTGTGGTGTTAAACTTACCTAACAAGCACTTCAAACGGAACAAAAACAGTTGGTTAGGTTCCGCTTCGCTTCACATTTTAACCAACAATTTTTGTCCGCTTAAGTGGGCGTTATGTACATATCGTATGAGTCACTTGATAGTGAATGTGACAAGATATCTGATCATACTAAATTTAATAAGGATGTTTAATGGAAAAGCTTAATGTTGTATATGCAGTAATTATAAGTACTTTAGTTTGCTTAGGTGGATATTTGTACAATGATTTAATGTCAGAAAAAGTTACTGTTAAATTACTGGAAAAAGAAAAAAACGAATTGAATTTAATAATCAATGATTTGAAAAAATTAAATAAAAAAAACTCAATTAAATTAGAGCAGTCAAATATACTTCTCAGTAATCTGCAGAATGAATTTCTTCTATTTAAAGGAATGCTAATCGTAGCAAAAACTGATTTAAAGGATTCTGAGAAAGTCGAAGCTATTGATGTTTTAGTAAAAGAAGAATCTCTATCTGAGGATGAGATGGTGAATTTACAGGCTTTTTCAAAAAAAATTATTGATGAAAGTAATTATGACTCTCGCCAAGATGTTGATGAAGAGTTTGAACAAGAAGAAGTTGACCATGAATGGGCTTATGAATACGAACAAAATGTTAGAGAATTAGTTCAGAATGATGACAAGTATGGATTTGATATACAGTCCCTTTCTTGTAAAACTACAGCGTGTAAATTAAAAATGACAGCAGATGAGTCTAATAGTATGTATTTAGGCGCAATGCTTTCAAAAGTTATTCAAGAACAAAGTTGGTATGATAAAAATGATAGCATTAATTTTAATCCAGTAGTTACTGATGGACAAATAGTCGTAACAGTTCATAGAGATTTTTCGGGTCAATAAAATGTACATAACAACACGCCCTGAGGTGGACAACTAGTAAAATTTAGCTATTTATTGCAAATTTTAACAGTGGTGATCCTCTTCGTTTTAATGCTTCTAAATATTTTGATTCGTTGTAGGGCGTCTTCGT
>NZ_JACGWC010000048.1:0-6121 GCF_014077545.1 Colwellia sp. BRX10-1 | reverse complement strand
AGACGCCCTACAACGAATCAAAATATTTAGAAGCATTAAAACGAAGAGGATCACCACTGTTAAAATTTGCAATAAATAGCTAAATTTTACTAGTTGTCCACCTCAGGGCGTGTTGTTAGGTATACTTTGCACCAATACCTAGCGGTACACAACTGAGCCTTCTGGAAAACACTGAAACCAACTATAAAGCTTTACAAAAACAACAGGGTAAGATGATTTAAAAACATCAGTGTTTAATACAATTAACCCATTAGGAATTCTAGACATTGAATCATAAAATAAATGTTCTCCCATGCCCTCCCAGTTTCGACAATACAGATCCGGAAAGTTGAATTGTTTTATCAAGAAATCAAATATAGAGTTTTCAGAGTCTACTTGCGATAAGTCTAAAACTAATTCGTTGACTCCAGACATATTACGTATACCTAACGCCCCATTAAGAGGCTTTTAATTGTTGGCTAAAATGTGAAGCGAAGCGGAACCTAGCCAACTGTTAAAAGTCCTGCTTGAATGGCTTGTTATATGCCTAACTCTCATCAATTGTAAACTCAATACCACCGCATTTTCTAGCAACAAAGTTATACACTAAACAGAATATACGACAAAAAATATACACGATTAAACCGTAAATAAATGGAAGAAAAAACATTGCCCATAAACTTGAATCAAAAGGATTATTTGAAAAAGGGAGTGCTATCGCTACCATGAAACTAAAAGGTATCATCAATACAGTAACCAATATAGCTATCATTAAACTCGATTGACTCGATGATATATTTGTAATCCGAACTTTCAATGTGCCCCCTTGGCATATAACGCCTTGCTAAGCGGCGCAAAATAGTTGGCTAAAATGTGCGAGGAACGAAGCGCAGCCAACTGTTATGCGTCCGTTTGAG
Organism: Colwellia sp. BRX10-1; assembly: GCF_014077545.1. Taxonomy (NCBI): domain Bacteria; kingdom Pseudomonadati; phylum Pseudomonadota; class Gammaproteobacteria; order Alteromonadales; family Colwelliaceae; genus Colwellia; species Colwellia sp. BRX10-1. The sequence goes on along the minus strand of NZ_JACGWC010000048.1, from coordinate 5,225 downwards.
CAACTTGTTATGTGCAATTACTGCCAAAACCCCAATTCCCAGCCTGATAAAACAAACTGAAAAATCAATAAAACTGCTGTGAATAAAGCCAATTTCTTACGTGTTTTATAGCGTGTTATAAAATACCCAAGTAGTAATAAGTCGTAAAGAACTATAACAATTAATAACAGTAAGGATATCCAACTTCCTAATGATAAGTGTGTTCCATGAATATCAAAAATATAGTCAAAAGGGACAATAAATAACTTGGGTTCTATACCAATCAAAATACCAAAGATTGGAAGAATGAAAAATTTGATATATCTACTCAAAGTCTGAAACCCATTTGCACATAACGCTAAGCTAAGCGGAAAAAAACGGTTGGCTATAATGCGCGAAGCGCAGCCAACTGTATTTTTTCCGTTTGAGCGCCTTGTTATATGCAGCACTGGTTGAACTAGATACTGCACGAATTTAATAGCGCACGTTATAAAAACGCCACGCTGTGAACTTTTACGCTACACGCAAAAGCCAAAACAGAATTAATAGTTTTGCCACCTTTGAAAAAGGTATAAAAGGCAAAGCTTATTAGTGATTACGACAAACCAATTTTAGCGAAAAACGCTGGTTTGAACTTGCCCTAAAGCATAATTACTTTAAGGCATATAACGCCACATTAAGAGGAAATTTGTAGTTGGCTAAAATGTTGAACGCAGTGAAAACAGCCAACTGTAAATTTTCCTGCTTTAATGCCTTGTTAGAAGCCATTTACCTGTAACCAAATACCAACATAAAAACACCAATAAATATTGGTAGAACAACGAAGTTTAAGAAGCTTGCATAATCTCTTTTTAGGAGTGAATAAATACCAATACTAAAATGAATAATTACGATAGAGCTACATAAGATGCCACTGATAATTAGTTTAAGAGTATATTCGATTTCAGGAAATAATAAATATGTAGTAATACAAGTTGGAAGAATAATTAATAATTCAGTCCAACGAGCATTCCCGTCATTTATAAATTTTAAATACTTCTGAGCTAGATTCATTCACTGGCTTCTAACGCCTTACTAAGCGGCGCAAAATAGTTGGCTAAAATGTGCGAGGAACGAGTGCTAGCCAACTGTTTAGCGTCCGTTTGAGTAACTTGTTATGTTTCAATTTGAATATAAATACTGATGCCTGCAATGATTAGTAAAGCAACTCTTAAAGCAGTTAATTTATCATGGTGCTTATATAAACTAAACATAAACTCCCATATAGGAAAGAAAGCAACTGCAACTAAAAAATATGGAATGGCTCCCCATTCCCCTTTGACAAAGTCAGTTATAGATAAATATATAAAAATTAGACTGATAAAACCAAATACTATCTTGAGTGTAATTAATACAAAAGCCGCTTGTTGATCCCAAGACATTTTCAAGGATAAAACATAACCACCTACTGCTATGATAGCAACATTTGATAGTACACCAATCAAATCGAAATCATCAGACGCTAACTCAGAAAGCCTAGCTAGAGAAAGAAATGCAATAAAGATAAATAACGGAGGTATAGACCTAGATAGTTTTCCAAGAAAAAAATGCTCAGAAACATGATTACTCATCCATGATGATTGCGACACTTGCAGACTCCTTTGAAACATAATGACCTGGTCAACTAAATTCAGACACCTAGTTAAGTTCGTTAAGCTACCTTTTTCAATTCTCTTTCTTTACATTCAAATATATTTGGACTTTGATAACCAAGATATGAGTGCAGCCTTTGGCTGTTGTACCACATCGTGATGTAGTTCAGCACATCTTGTTGAGCGGCATAACGGGTTTGATAGTTACGCCAATGCACGCGTTCTTGTTTTAAACTACCAAAGAAGCTCTCTGCTACCGCATTATCCCAGCAGCAACCTTTCTTACTCATACTACCAACAAAGCCATGTAATCTCAGTATTCGTCTATATTGATGACTCGCATATTGAACACCTTGATCTGAATGCACTATTAATCCAGCCTTGGGTTTTCGTTGCCACATTGCCATTGTCAGAGCATCACAAACAAGTTGAGCTTTCATTCTTGAACCCATGCTCCAACCAACAACTTTACGAGAGTATAGGTCGATTACTATCGCTAAGTATAGCCAGCCTTCTGAAGTCCATATGTAAGTAATATCTTGCACCCACGCTTGGTTAGGTTGTTGCATACCAAAGTCTTGCTCAAGTTCGTTCGCGTAAACGGGCTTGTTGTGTTCGCTGTTTGTCGTTGCTTTATATTTTTTCTTGTAACGTACCCAAACGTTTGCTTCTTTCATTAATCGCGCTGTTTTTCTACGGCTAACAGGAAAACTGAGCGCATTTAACGCTTTTTGAATACGTCTTTCGCCATAAGTATTATCGCTAAACTTTGCAATATCTTTCACCCATTCCAGCATCTCTTGATGGGTTGTATCAATAGGCCTTTGAGCCTTTCTTTTTTGAAAACTGTAATAGTTGTTACTTTTTACACCCAATACGCGACACATCAGTATCACGGGCCAGATCTTCTTATGTTGGGCAATGAACGAGTATTTTACTTCGTTTCTTTTGCAAAGAAGACCGTCGCTTTTTTTAATATCTCACGCTCCATTTCTAGGCGCTTTACTTGGGCTTTAAGTTTACGGATTTCATCTTGCTCTGGCGTTAGCTTTCCGTTTCCTCTAAAAGCATGACCATCATCGTTTTCAGCTTCTTTGATCCATCGACCAAGCACTTGAGCACTGACATCTAAATTTCTAGCGGCTTCTGCTACAGCGTAGTTTTGATCTCTAACGAGAGCAATTGCATCTAGTTTGAATTCTTTTGAATAAGTTTTACGGTTTTTCATTTGTATCTCCAGTTAAGTCTATTATGTCTTAACTGAGGTAGTCGTATCAATTAGACCATGTCATAACGCCTTACTAAGCGGCGCAAAATTGTTGGCTAAAATTGCGAGGAACGAAGCTAGACAACTATTTAGCGTCCGTTTAAGTAACTTGTTATATGCCTTGAACACCAGTATTTTTGAACAGTCTGATTAAATTAGCCAAAGAGAATATGGCCATTACAAACGAAACTACTGATAAGATATACAAAATATAATTAACAGTTATATCTAGATAAACAATTGTTGGGTTCTCCCTATTATAAATAGCCTCAACTAATGAGTTTTCTTTATAAAGCTTTAATTTCTCATTCGCCTCTTTAAAATTGTAAAGCTGATTCATATTGGAAATTTCTTTTCCAATATAACTATTACCATCAATCTCATATTGGTATTTTATATCTAGAATATAGCGTTCATCTTTATGTTCAACTCTCTTGATATCCGATGACATGATAATCGCCGGAGTTATTGGCCAATTACCAGCATTTAAGTTCTCTGCAATTTTAAAGGTTAAGAGACCAAGCCATAAAGAAGATCCGATTAGCATGAATCCAAAAAATAATTTGCTGTTTTTAAACATATCTCACTCTGCTTTATAAAAGTCTATCTGGAATACGCACACAATTCATCTTAGGCATATAACGCCCAATTAACAGGCAAAAAATAGTTGGCTAAAATAAGTGAACGTAGTGAACAAAAGCCAACTGTTTTTTGTCCTTGTTGAATTTCTTGTTATGTACCGATTTTGCACAACACTTTGATTACATTAACATGCTCTTTACCAACAAGACCAACATCCTGATGAAATCTAAAGCCTGAACGTTTTACTTTGGCAACATCGAGTGCCAATACTGCTTGTTCATAGTCGTTATTTATTAGCGCGAAAGATGCGTGCCATTTGAATTTATCTAATGGGAACATTAGGCGACTGTGATGTTTAGTAAGTACGGAAAGTACATTTTGATATTCAGATTCGATAGCATTCGTTGCGACGATATATGGATAATCTACATAAGCTGTTGTTTGATGGTTTGGAAATTCTTCTTCTCGTTTCAAAATTGCACGATATGCTTCCATTGCTTTATCAATGTCACCAAGATTCATGAATGCAATGCTTTGAGCCCAGTAGGCGCGAACATCATCAAATTTATCTTTTCGCTTTTCGAAGTACTCATCGATTAATTGTAAAGAGATTAAAGGAAATGACTCGCTTAGGTGTGATGCTTGAATAATAATATATTGATCACGTTGAGAACGTGCACGCTTAAGCTTCTCATAAAACAAAGCCTCAATTTCATCATTCCATTTATTATTCCTATACCAATCGTCAGATGACATAGCTTTCCCTAGGTACATAACGCCTCAATAAGAGGAACTTTATAGCTGGCTAAAATGTTGAACGCAGTGAAAACAGCCAGCTGTAAATTTTCCTGCTTGATTGCCTTGTTAGGTAACTTACACCCAACGCCCGAACCTTACTATTTGTTGGGGCATATATTCCATTACCCACGTACGATCTGAAGCAATAATTAGAGTAGTTTCTTGGTTAAAGTAACTCTGTAAGTTCTCTAGTAAGCTTGCCCAGGTAATGTATTCTAAATTTGACCAAGAATTATGAATAATAATTAATTCGAAAGCTCCATTTATGGTTTTGCTATTTAGCCAAGAAGTTAATCTCTGCGTATGTTCAGGATCTTCGAAAGAAGCAACTATCCATTCACTTGTTTCATCTATTCCTTCATCCCAAGTAATTTCAAGTAAATTGGGCTCTATAAGTTTTCTTATATCCCTAACTCTTAAATTGGGATTTATAAGATTGACCATCCTTAGTTACCTAACGCCTAATTAACAGGCAAAAAATGGTTGGCTAAAATAGGTGAACGTAGTGAACAAAAAGCCAACTGTTTTTTGTCCTTGTTGAATTTCTTGTTATGTTTAACTATCAGCTGACTCTTGATTTGTTTGCTTTTTACTTAATAAACTAATGAGCTTAACTTGAGAGTCAGCTATGGATTTTTGAGACCCTGCAATATCTGTAATACGGTTAAGTAATTTAACAGCAAAGACGATAATCCCAACTACAATTGCAAGTTGAAAAATGATGGCTAAAAAAGCTACTCCTGCGAACATATACGATCCTTTTTTAGTGAATAAAACATAACGCCACATTAAGCGGCAAAAATTGTTGGCTAAAATGTTGAACGAAGTGAAAACAGCCAACTATTTTTTGTCCGTTTGAATGCCTTATAGTTCGACCAAGCCACCTAATTTACTAAAGTAACTTACTATTAGATTAGGTGGAACATGCTTCTGTTGGTTACGAATATTGAATGGCAAACATCCAATGT
>NZ_JACGWC010000033.1:0-35535 GCF_014077545.1 Colwellia sp. BRX10-1 | reverse complement strand
GTATCCGCTTTAGCTTGAAGGACTATTTAACCCTTGTAGATGAAACAGGTCGCGTAATAAGAGCAGACAAACGAGGCGCTATCGATAACAAAACCGCAAATATACTGTCAAGACTTCACATCAGCAATGAAAGTTGGCTCAAACTCACCACAAACTTTGAAGGTATATTCACGGGCGCAGTCGGCACCGCAGAGCATTTGTGTGAATTTACTGAGCACGTGGGGTTAAAGCGCGCACACGGTAAAACAAATGCCCAAGCTTGTTTGAATAGCGCGTAAACATAGCTACATTCAAAAACAGCAAGAAAGCCACAAGAAAAAATACGGCTACCTTGGGGGAGAAGTAAAGCTTGCCTGAAATTCACTCATTTAGTCAACATCTATCAAAATCGATATGCAAAGGCTTACAAGATGAAGTACATGCCTTGTTGTTGGCCAATGGATAGCAGTGTTTCAGTGCCTTATTATTGTGCAGCATTATCATGGGTGGCATAGTAATTTCTTATTGTGTAGAATTATTATGGGTGGCATAGTAATTTCTGCTTCCAATCGTTCGACGATAAATTAATATTTTTATCTTTGAATAAGTGATTAGTAATAAGCGACTCACGTCTGCTAGGCTTTTTTATTTAAACATTAAAACCTCTGGGCCATTAGCTTTGCTGTTCAATTTTATTAGCAATCGCCTGTGGAGAGCCGGTATTACGACATAACCAATAATATGCGCCTGGCACAATAAATAAGGTAAATATACTCGCTAGTGATACACCCGCAAAAATCACCACACCAATAACCATTCTACTTTCAGCTCCAGGACCGACCGCAAACACTAAAGGAATAGCACTGGTTACCGTTGTAAATGTTGTCATAACAATAGGGCGTAATCTTTGCTGTGAAGCACTAATTAATGCTTCTTCAAAAGCAATACCTTTGTCACGTAACTGGTTGGCAAATTCTACAATTAAAATACCGTTTTTAGCTGCTAAGCCTATTAGCATGATAATACCAATTTGGCTGTAGATATTTAAACTCATGCCCATTAACTCGAGCCCAGCAAGTGCACCAACCAATGCTAACGGTACGGTAAGTAAAATAACAAAAGGATGAATAAAGCTTTCAAACTGGGCAGCTAACACCAAATAAGTAATTAATAGGGCCAACAAAAAAACAAACATGATGGAATTACCTGATTCTTTTAGCAATAGCGACTCGCCTTTATAATCCACTTGCACATGTTCTGGCAGTTTATTTTTAGTCACATCGACAAGGAAATCTAGTGCGTCACCTAAAGCATAACCATCAGTCAAATTTGCAGTAACAGTAATACTACGCAGGCGGTTATAACGATTGAGTTGAGACGAGGTTGCATTTTCACCAATATTTAAAACACTAGCTAATGGTATTAATTTGTCGGTAGTACGAGAGCGAATATATAAATTTTCAATGTCTGCAGGGCTTTGAAATTGCTTTTCATCACCTTCAACAATTACATCATACTCTTCACCTCGATCAACAAACGTTGTAACACGACGTTGACCTAGCATAGTCTCTAGGGTTTGGGCGATATCACCCACTGTCACACCTAAATCATAGGCACGTTCACGATCTATTTGAACTAATAACTGAGGATATGTTTCTTGATAATCACTGTTGATATTCGACAAGTTAGGATTTTTTTGCGCTTCTGTGATCAAAATATCACGCCACTGTGCTAGCTCTTCAAAGGTGTTCCCTTGTAAAACAAAAGACACAGGGTTATCGCCACCGCCACCACCAATGCCACGGCGCATAATGGCAAAGGCTCGTACATCAGTCACACTTTGCATATCTGCGTTTATTTTATTAATAAAACTGAATGTATCAATGCTACGTTTATCCCATTCAGGTAAACCAACAATAGCAACACCACCGCTCCCTCCAAAACCAGGTACACGCACTAACACTCGGTCTAACTCACCTTGAGCTTGATAAGCTAGAAGCTTTTCTTCAATTTCATGCATATTTTTAACGTTGTTTTCATAACTTGCGCCTTCAGCGCTTTGCATCATTAAAAAGAAATTACCGCGATCTTCTTTTGGGGTGTATTCAGAAGGTAATTTATTAAACAGCAAAAACACTGCGGCTAATGCTAAGCCCAACACGAGTACGATAAGCATGGGTTGATGAATACTACTTTTAAGGGCGCGACCATAAGACGCTTCAAAACGAGCAAAAGCACGATCTAGCTTTTGACCAAAGGAAGAGCTCCGCTCTCTGTGTTTTAACATTTTTGAACACATCATGGGTGTAAGCGATAAAGCAGTTAGGCTTGAAAATATTACTGCGGCGGATATAGCGATAGCAAATTCGGTAAATAATCGGCCCATATTGCCCGATAAAAAGACAAGAGGTACAAATACGGCTACTAACACCAACGTAGTTGCAACAACAGCAAAAGCAACTTCACGACCTCCTTCATACGCAGCCATCAATGGTGTTTGACCATTTTCGATACGACGATAAATATTTTCAAGTACAACGATGGCATCATCAACGACCAAGCCAATTGCGAGTACTAAGGCGAGTAAGGTTAATAAGTTAATAGAAAAACCAAACCATGACAGCGCCATCATTGAACCAATTAAAGCAACGGGTACCGTAATTGCAGGTATAAGAGTAGCTCGGACATTACCTAAAAATAAAAAGATAACCAATACCACCATCAACATGGCGATAATTAACGTGTTATATACTTCATCAATAGAGCCTTCAATGAAAACAGAGCTATCGTAACTATTAGTAATAGTGGTACCAACAGGTAATGTATTACGAATAGCGATCATCTCTTTTCTTGCTGACTTAACAACATCTAAGGTATTCCCCTTAGATTGCTTAATAACACCCAAGCCAACCATATTTTTGCCATTACCACGAAACATGTTTTCATCATCTTGCGCGCCAATAAAAACTTCAGCAACATCACCTAAACGTACCAGTGAATTACTTTCAGAACGATCAATAACCATATTGGCAAAATCTTGTTCTGATAAATAACTGCGCTCTACACGAATAGAGAAATCTCGATCAACTGACTCAATGCGTCCCGCTGGTAATTCAACATTCTCATCACGTAAAGTACGTTCAATATCCTGTACCGTAATATTACGAGCTGCCATTGATGCGCGGTTTAGGCGTATTTTCATTGCATAAGTACGTCCACCACCAACCCGTATGCGAGCAACACCATCAACCACAGCAAAACGGTCTACAATATATCGATTAGCGTAATCAGTTAACGCTAGTGTGCTCATGGTTTCACTTTGTAAAACAAACCAAACGATGACGTTTTCATCATCATTGGCTTTAGATACTTCAGGAGGATCGGCTTGCTCTGGTAAGTTATTTAGTGCTCGAGAAATACGATCGCGTACATCATTAGTTGCCGCATCAATATCTCGATCTAAATTAAATTCAATGGTTATACTAGAACGACCAACACGGCTGTTTGAGTTAATGGTTTTAACTCCTTCAACGCCACTGATTCTGTCTTCAAGTAATTGGGTTATTTTAGTCTCGACAATCGCCGCTGACGCTCCGGGGTAATTAGTACTGATATTAACAATAGGAGGGTCAATATCAGGGTACTCTCGTAATGGCAGCATCAAGAAAGCAACAATACCAAAAGTAATAATAAGTAAATTTATAACGGTAGCAAAAACCGGTCTTTTAACCGATAAGTCAGACAATATCACTAGGTCTTACTCCCATTTTCAGGAATATCTGTTTCAGCTTTTTGACCACTAATACTTACAGCAGAACCATCACGAAGTTTCAGTGCTCCTTCTACAACCACTTCTTCACCGGCAACTAAGCCTGATATAACTTCTACCACTCCGGGGTGACGTCGACCAATTTTTATCGCCTTACGCACAGCTTTGTTTTCTCTAACAATAAAAACGTAGTGAATATTCTCTATAGGAATAATACTGCTTTCAGGTAATTGCAAAATATTTTCTACTTGTAATAACACACTAATATTCAGCAACATACCAGGTCGCAGTTTTAACGCTTTATTATTGAGAGTAGCGCGAACTTTAATACTGCGCGTGCTTGCATCAATACGGCTATCAATCGCTGTAATTTCACCAATAAACTCTTTACCTTGATAGGCGCTATTAAAAGCAGTCACTTGTTGACCCACATGAATATGAGTGAGTAAACGCTCAGGTAAATGAAAATCTACCTTAACACTGCTCAGGTCATCTAAGCTGGTAATAATATCACCCGCATCAAGATAAGCTCCTTTACTCACTTCACGAAAACCAAGAACGCCAGCAAATGGTGCTCGAATAATTAAATCATTTACTTTACTGTTTGCACTCACAAGTTGTGCTTCAATCGCTTTAGTTTTTGCTTCTTGCTGCTCGACTAAAGATTTAGAGGTTGTGTTGCTAGAAAGCAGCTTAGTTAAACGCGTTAAATGTGCCTGTGATTCTGACAAGTTGGCGGTTAACTCGTTAACTTTTGCCAGCTCTTCTTGATTATTCAGCTTGACTAACACAGCACCTTTTTTTACTTTTTGACCATCGTCAAAATTAATCTCATCAACAAGATCTGAATATTTACTGGTAATAATCACTTGTTCATTAGCGCGCGCTGTACCGACAGCTTCAACACTCTCAATAAATTCAGTAAGTACCACTGGCACCATTTTTACCGCAACAACACGTTCAAATTTACTTTCTTCCTGCTTAGCTTCAGGCCACTGCAAATAAACAATTAAGACGACTAAAATAGCAACTAAAATCAATAAAGGTAGTCGGTTGGTAAAAGTAGAAGTACTTGTTGGCGCTGTAGGTACAGACTTATTTGACATAAAAGTTCTCTAAAAGCATATTAATAATGAGTTTAAGCAGTAAGTTTAGCGAGCATGTTCGCACAAATATTATAACCTAAAGCCTAATTAATAGCATTTAACTAGCCAGTAACTTAGCCCAGAATATTAACCACTTAACGTAATAAAGTTGCATCGAGTTAGGCCGGCTAAAATCCTAAAAGATATAGTAGAGGTGCCTGTAAAAGGCTTTCAAAAGACACTACCCTGCCCCTAGCTTATTACCCCCTCGACAGTCTGTGATCATTAAGTGTCTATATTTTATATTGTTAAGCATCAACAGAAACAAAAAAACACCAATCATGACAATTGATGTTTTATTAAACTAGTCTCCTGTCTAAATCAGTTATCCCTAAAAATAAAAAACCACTCAAATGAGTGGCTTTTTATGACTATATTTATAACTACTATATTTATAACAAAAATAACGCATTAAAATATGAGTTAGTTCAAACTACCACTAGGCAAACGCACGGAGTTGACGATAGTCAATGAGTGCTTCTAACAACGTGGTAGGAAGAAATAAACATAGTTTAGCTAGGTTATTAAACTAGCCTCCTGTCTAAATCAGTTATTCCTAAAAATAAAAAGCCACTCAAATGAGTGGCTTTTATCACTATATTTATAGCAAAAATAACGAATTAAAATATGAGTTAGTTCAAACTACCACTAGGCAGACGCACGGAGTTGACGATAGTCAATGAGTACTTCTAACAACGTGGTAGGAAGAAATAAACATGCTTTAGCTAGGTTATTAAACTAGCCTCCTGTCTAAATCAGTTATCCCTAAAAATAAAAAGCCACTCAAATGAGTGGCTTTCTCCGACTATATTTATAACTCAAATAACGAATTAAAATATGAGTTAGTTCAAACTACCACTAGGCAGACGCACGGAGTTGACGATAGTCAATGAGTACTTCTAACAACGTGGTAGGAAGAAATAAACATAGTTTAATCGTTATTGGCCTTTAACTTCTGACAGGCCGTTGAATATAGCTTTATCACCAAGGTACTCTTCAATACGTAGTAATTGGTTGTACTTAGAAACACGGTCTGAACGACAAAGTGAACCAGTTTTAATTTGGCCTGCCGCTGTACCTACCGCTAAATCAGCAATCGTTGCATCTTCGGTTTCGCCTGAACGATGAGAGATAACTGCAGTAAAACCAGCATCTTTTGCCATTTTAATCGCCGCTAATGTTTCAGTTAAGGTACCAATTTGGTTAAACTTAATTAAAATTGAGTTGCCAATACCTTGCTCAATACCACGTGCTAAGATTTTAGTATTGGTTACAAATAAATCATCGCCAACAATTTGTATTTTATCGCCCAATAATTTTGTTTGGTAAGCAAAACCATCCCAATCAGACTCGTCCAAGCCGTCTTCAATAGAAACGATAGGATATTCTTCACATAACGTTGCTAAGAAATCAGAGAATTCGTTAGCTGTAAATTGCTTGCCTTCGCCTTTCAGGTCGTAAATGCCTTTCTCGCTATCATAAAATTCTGAAGCAGCACAATCCATCGCTAACGTAATGTCTTTACCTAATTCATAACCGGCAGCAGAAACTGCTTCCTTAATAACGGCTAAGGCGTCAGCATTCGAGGCTAAATCAGGTGCAAAACCACCTTCATCACCAACGGCAGTATTTAAACCTTTTGCTGATAATACTTTTTTCAAGGCATGAAATATTTCAGCGCCCATACGTAATGCTTCACTGAAGCTTTTAGCACTCACCGGTTGGATCATGAACTCTTGAATATCAACATTATTGTCTGCATGTTCACCGCCATTGATAATATTCATCATAGGTAAAGGTAATGAGTATTGACCCGGTGTTCCGTTTAAATCAGCGATATGTTCAAACAATTGTACTTTCTTTTCCATTGCGGCTGCTTTTGCATTTGCTAATGAAACCGCTAAAATAGCATTGGCACCAAATTTTTCTTTATTTTCAGTACCGTCTAAGTCGATCATGATTTGATCAATAGTGGCTTGTTCTAAAGCACTTTGTCCGATCAATGCCGTTTGAATGTCATTGTTTATCGCCGCAACCGCTTTTAATACGCCTTTACCTAAATAACGAGACTTATCACCATCACGTAACTCTAACGCTTCACGTGAACCGGTTGATGCGCCAGAGGGTGCAGCAGCACGGCCCCAAGCACCCGATGCTAAAAAAACGTCAGCTTCAACGGTTGGGTTACCACGAGAGTCCATAATTTCACGGGCGATAATTTTACTGATATTCGACATTATAATTCCTTTAAATTGAGTGCACTACAGCGAATGAACCGCTATTAAGTTGGTAATAGTTTTTAGTTTACATTTTACTGATAAAACATTTTGCCATAAATAATTATGCCAGAAAGCAAAACCGCAGCACTATGCTACGGTTTTATTAATTTTCAGGTTTAACTTGATTGCTGTTTTTGATGCTCAAATGAAGCAGCAATAAAGCTTTCAAACAATGGGTGTCCATCACGTGGAGTTGAATTAAACTCAGGATGAAACTGCCCAGCAATAAACCAAGGATGATCCGGTATTTCAATCATCTCAACTAATGTTTTATCCGTAGATAACCCCGAGAACACCAAACCAGCTTTGCTAATTTGCTCACGGTAGTTATTATTTACCTCATAACGATGACGGTGTCTCTCATAAATTGTTTCACTGCCATATACGTCATATGCCTTGGTACCTTTCACAAGGTGGCACAATTGTGAACCTAAACGCATCGTGCCGCCTAAGTCTGAATTTTCATGACGGTATTCAACTTGGCCTTCTTCATCTAACCATTCATTAATTAAACCAACCACTGGATGTGGGGTTTCAGGGTTAAATTCGGTGCTATGAGCGTCAGTAAGACCTGCAACATTGCGGGCATAATCAATAAGCGCCACTTGCATACCTAAACAAATCCCTAAATAAGGCACTTTGTTTTCACGGGCATATTTCGCCGCTAAAATTTTTCCTTCAACGCCACGAATACCAAAACCACCTGGCACTAATATCGCATCAACGGTTCCTAAAACATCAGTTCCTTTGCTCTCAAGATCTTGTGAGTCAATGTATTTAATGTTTACCGTTACTTGGTTTTTCAAGCCGGCATGTTTTAATGCTTCGTTAACAGATTTATACGCGTCTGGTAATTCAATATATTTACCTACCATGCCTATGGTAACTTCACCAAAAGGGTTAGCTTCTTGATAGAGTACTTTTTCCCATTCACTTAAATCGGCTGCGGGTACATCAAGACCAAAACGTTTAACCACTAATTCATCTATACCTTGGGCTTTAAGTAACGCCGGAATCTTATAAATGCTATCAACGTCACGCATTGATAAAACTGCTTTTTCAGCAACATTGGTAAACAAAGATATTTTTGCTCGCTCATTAGCAGGCACAGTGCGTTCACTTCGACACACTAAAATATCAGGGACGATACCGATTGAGCGTAGCTCTTTCACTGAGTGTTGAGTTGGTTTTGTTTTAATTTCGCCGGCTGTTTTAATATAAGGCACTAACGTTAGGTGCATATACATCGCACGCTCACGTCCTAATTCGGTACCTAACTGGCGGATAGCTTCTAAGAAAGGTTGTGATTCAATATCACCAACCGTGCCGCCAATCTCAACCATAGCAACGTCATAACCTTCAGCACCCTCGATAACACGACGCTTAATGTCGTTAGTAATATGAGGAATAACTTGAATAGTGGCACCTAAAAACTCACCTTTGCGCTCACGTGCAAGAATATCTTGATATATTCTGCCGGTGGTGAAGTTATTAAGCTTGGTCATTTTGGTACGAATAAATCGTTCATAATGCCCTAAATCCAAATCAGTTTCCGCGCCGTCTTCGGTAACAAATACTTCACCATGTTGAATAGGACTCATCGTACCCGGGTCAACATTAATATAAGGGTCAAGTTTTAACATTGTGACTTTTAAGCCGCGTGCTTCAAGAATTGCAGCAAGAGAAGCCGCGGCAATACCTTTACCAAGAGACGATACAACGCCGCCGGTTACAAAAATATATCTAGTTGTCATGTGATACCAAAAGTCAGAGTGAGCAGGAATTTTGTGTGTTTTACTTAAGTTGTTTTGCTAGCTTATTATACGAATTAATTAGCGAATAATGAGGTAAGTTTAGTCATGATTTTGAAAAACGCACCTACCTAGCAGGACGGGAAAACATTATACTTAAAACTAGCTACCACGACAATATGATCTACCGATCAATTTCTGTTATTTTGACAAAAATATTTAATGACTGTGTTTATTTTATCGATAAAAAGCTAACATATTGTTTTAATTCACCCTAGGCATTGGATACCCTTTATGACTTCATCTCGTTTAACCGCCGTACTTTGTGCTATCGATAAAATAAATAGTGAAGATCCCAATCAAACACTTGTTAATGGGCATCCTCAAGCCAATGAATTACTTTATGGTCAATACATGACCTCTTGTCTTGAGCAGTATTTTCCTCAGTCAAATGAATTATTACAAATAGCTGTGCGGGCACAGCATATTAAACGCTGGGACTTAAAGCGTACCGAATTTGATGAAGGCAAAGCTGGCTATTATCAGTGGCGGATTTCCCAAGGAAAGTTCCACGCTGAGCTCACTAAGTCATTAATGTTAGAAAATGATTATTCTGAGCATGAGGCTGAATTGACCGCTTGTATTTTAAGAAAAGAACAGCTCAAAACAAATGCCAACACGCAAACGTTAGAGGATGTCGCTTGCTTAGTCTTTTTACAATATTACTTTCACGCTTTTGCCGCTAAATATACCGAAGCAGACAACGAAGCTAAAATCATAAGGATAGTAAAGAAAACTTGGGGAAAAATGTCAGCGCGTGGCCACGAAATAGCACTTTCATTAACACTACCTAACCATTTAGCGACCTTAGTGGGTAAAGCACTCGCTGATTAATAATTAACAGTTAAGTTTTCTGTTCCTCTGCTGAAAGAGGTAAACGCCATAGAAAAATAAAGGGCCCTGCAACTAAAACGATGACCAACACTCGCAGTAGGTTATTGTCTAATTGATAGCACGAACCCATGGTGGCTAAGATAATAGTACTTAAAGCGATTGTTTTAGCCCTTTTAGGAATACTGCCTGATGTTTGCCAATGGTAAATCAAGGGGCCAAAAACTTTATGTCTAAGTAATCTTTTATTCATACGTGGCGAAGACTTAGCAAAACAACTCGCCGCAACTAACAGAAAAGGTGTGGTAGGAAGAATCGGCAATACCACACCCAGTAGAGCAAGACCTACAAAGAACAAACCAGTAAGTTTTAAGAGCCTCTGTGCTAGCAGTTCGTTCATTCTATTTGCCAATCATTATAGATAAAGTCAACTGAGGATAATAACTGCTGTAGCTCTCCTGACAAACGCATTTCATTAACAATTACACTAAGTGCTTTATTAAGACTTTGTCCTTTCTCTGTCTTAGGAAAAACCATTTTAACTTCAAACTTTTTATAAAGTTGACGTTTAACAGCAGCTAACAACGGCAAATTTTCACGTAAAAGAGGATCGGTGGAAGAATCAGCAAAAATATAACCGTCGGTCATTTTATGCTGCACTTTCTTTAAACTACAAAGGATACAACTAGAACCCATCTTTAATTCACTAAAAAAAGGCAGGTGAGCAGCATCAGTTTCAATCTTATAATTTACCAGTTTAGTGAGATCAACAAACCTATCTTTATGGGTATAAAGTACAAAGTTGACATGAAAAATAGTTTCGTCTGAATAAATAAAGTTATCTTGAGGCGAATTCTCAGCTTTGGGCTTAATAAAGGGTAAATGAAAATCAACTTGATTAGTAATAACATAATAGATAGAACGCGAAAAAGGCACTATCTGAATTTCTATATTTTGGTCTAGTTTCTTGGCAAGCACTTTAACAAAATCGACCAAAACTCCTTCATCTTTACTTACCGCATGAACTGGCATTTGAGGAATACTGACACGTAATATATCTGTCGCAATACTGGTATTACAGTAAAACAACACACTTAAAAGGCAAATAAACTTAATAAACACACGATTGGAAATCACTAATAACTATCCTTAACTGCTATGAATTAAGCATAATATATTTTATCTAATAAAAAAATATTTTTTAAGCACTTTAAATTTCACTGATTTATAACAAGGTTATCTTTGCTCAACAGCGAGGTATTATCGATAACACTCCTAACGATGAGGGGGGTTATCGATGGTTTTTGTCACGCAACGAGACCTAGTATAATTATTGATAGGTCTCGCTATAAAACAGCAACCGCTATTATCGCTCGGTATTCCAACTAAATAAGTAAGAGCCTAACGCTAAAAAAATAGTACTCATAATCAAAAGTGCGCTCAGGTGATAACTGATATCAGCTAGGGTTGCACCTTCGGTGATCACTTTTCTCGCTCCAGCCACTAAATGAGTTAAAGGTAAAAAGTCAGCAAAAACTTTTACCGCATTGGGTGCACCTTCTAAACTAAACCAAACACCTGATAACAACATCATTGGCCATGAGGTCAAATTAAGTAAACCGCCAATAAGCTCTTCACTCTTACTTCTGCTCGCGACCAGCAAACCTAAAGATATTAAGCTAATAGCACCTAAAACTGCGATGATAAATAGATCAAAATAGCTGCCCAGCATGTAAAAATCAAAAAAGAAATTACAGCCAATATAAACAACACTCGACATAAACATCACAATAAAGATACGTGACACTAATTGTGCTGATACAAATTCAAACGCTGAAAGCGGTGTCGCTTTTAAACGTTTTAATACCGCATTTTTCCGATAACGTACTATCACGTAGCCAACACCAAATAGGCAACTAAACATCATGTTCATTCCAAGGATCCCAGGCAGAACCCAGTCGACATAACGAATTTTCTTCCCATAGGTTTCTAAGCGTTGAAAGTTATTGTGTTGTCCTAAAAAGATTTTTTCAACCAGGTAACTGTTTGGCGAACCTTGGTTAACCCAATAGCTTTTTTGGCTAAAGTCGACTAAAAAATCAATAGCATGCTGTTCTAATTTTACGGTTGCTAACGCCTTATCTTGATAATCGATAAAGTCAACGTAACGTGTTTCCATAAAACTCGATTGAACGGTTTTACTGTCGATAACCCCCACTTTATAAACGGCTTTTCCGTCACCAGAAAAAACAAAAGATAAACCCGCTAACATGAGAATAGGGAAAAATAAATTCCACCCTAACGATGAACGATCGCGAAAAAATTCAATATTACGGGCTTTGACTACCGCAAAAAAACGTTTGAAATTCATATATTTTACTCTCTCAACGAATGGCCGGTTAATTTTAGAAAAAGGTCATCAAGATTTGGAGACTTTACTTGTAAACCTTCTAATGGAATTTTCTCAGCAATTAACAAGCTAATAGTTTCTTCCACATGTTGCGTCGTTATTTCGACCCGCTCGTGTTCGATAGTCCACTGATGTTTTTCAATTAATGGCTGCGGTACTTGCTCTTGAGGTAAATAAATAAAAACCTCTTGAAAATGCTTGGCAAGTAATCGATTAGGTGTGCCACTTTCAATAATTTTACCATTGTCCATAATAACTACTTCATCACAAAGTTGTTCCGCTTCGTCCATGTAATGAGTGGTTAAAATAACCGTCTTATTTTGGGCTTTAATATTTTTTATTAATTGCCAAAAATTACGTCTCGCCTGTGGATCAAGCCCAGTGGTGGGTTCATCAAGAAAAATAATATCGGGGTCATTAATTAACGCCAGTGCTAATAATAACCGTTGGCGCTGTCCACCCGACAACAAACGATTATCTCTCTCTAAAAAATCTTTTAAGCCACAGAGCTCAATTAATTGCTGATGAGGTACGGTGTTGTCATAAAATGCAGTGAATAAATTTAAGGTCTCTTGTACCGTTAAAAAATCTTGCAAAGCAGTACTTTGAAATTGAATGCCAATTTGCTGACTTATATCCTTACCTATGCTTTTTTCTGAGTAAAGCACTTCACCACTGGTCGCTGGAATTATCCCTTCCATTATTTCAATGGTCGTCGTTTTTCCTGCACCATTTGGTCCTAACAGACCAAAACAGTGTCCTTTAGTAATGGTGAAACTAATATCATCAACCGCTTGCACGCCTTTATAACTTTTAACTAAATGATTAACTTCAATAACATCGTTTTTTGTTTGACCAACCCGTTGCTGACTCTGTGTCATAACTTTCCTAATAATACCTAATGCTTGCTCATTATTGTAATGGGATCTGTGTAAAGATCACATCACTAAAAACAATAAAATACCGCCACAATGCAAATGATAATAATTATCATTTGCATTGTGACAACTATTACATTAAATTAAATCTAACGTTATCGACAAAGCAAAGGAGTTTCATCATGGGTGCGCAACAATATTCTATCAATAGAAAAAATATTCAAGACAATTATCACCACATACACACTGAAAAGGCAAAAGTTGAATTACCCATCATATTATTAGAAAAGTTAATCTTGTCTGGCGCTTTGCCCGGTAATGAGTGCAGGTGCTTAGATGATGCTGCGCGTAAAACATTGTGGCAATCACTCTTACTAAGCAGCTTACAGGGAGAGCAATCAAGATGCCGTTAACTTATTCCGCGGGTTCTCACAAAGATAGTATTCATTGCGCTATTGCATATTCAAGTGAGCTTTATCAAATAGAAGATTGGTTGAGCGTATTAACCAAAACTTATGCGCAGCATCCCAGTAATGAATTAGCAAAGGTGATCAGCTATTATTTAACTCGCCTTATCAAACATGACGACTTCACCGCTTTCGCCAGTCAGCCTTGCCATTATTTTACTATGCTTAAATTTTGGCAACAACAGATTGCCTAGGCGATTGAATAGCTATTGCGCTTGAGCCTGCGCAATGTAGTCAATTAATGCCTGATTTAGCATTTTTTTACCGGTTAACTGATGATTCTTACATACTTCATCAACGGGCTTTTTCTGTAAAATACGCTCGATTAACACGAGTATACTTGCTTGATAATTTTCTTTACAGTGTAAAAGACACCAATAATGTAACGCTTTTACGCAATGACTAAACTGGCGTTTTTGTTGAATAAAATCGCTAATGCTGCTCAGCTGATGGGCGCTTAACTGCGGTAAACTTTTATCAGGGCAATGATGTAATATTTGCCACACTAACTTAGGCGATAAACCTTTGTATTCATCGGTGAGTAAATAATCGAATGAACTATAAAATTCACTGGCAATTTTTCGTTCAAAAAATTGCCCCCGGTCGCTCATTGCAGAAACCACCAGCGCGGAATGCTCACCACTGGCTTGGTCTTTAGTAAAACCTATTCGAGCAATTTGATAATCAGCATCTTGCCAAAACTTAAGTAACTGCGCATTGGCACCAAAACTCGCGCCAATAAAATCAACTTGCTGCTTTTTTGCAAAATTTTCTAGCGCTTTAACAAAACAACGGCCAAAACCATACCCTTGATATTGTGGATGAATAGCTATGCGTAAAACCCGCAAATATTGATAACTAAAACTTTCACTAAAACCACAATGAGTTAATAAAGATTGGGGAATAAACTGATTTTTTAGTCGACGTTGATTTGTTGCTATCGCTTGAATATCGGCTGTTTTATTACACCCTTCTTCAAGAAGTAAGGCAACACCGACAATATCATCACCTAATTTGGCGACAAATAATTGTAGCGCTTTATTATCAAGTAATAGCGTAATATCGTTCGGTGACGTTTGGTAATGAGCGGTGACCAGCACAGCAAAAACTTGCTTTAATAACGCCGTGTCTTCAATCAACGACGTTGATGACACTTGGCTAAAAGATAACGATTCTTTAGCCAACTGCACTGTTGATGATTGGCTTAAGGTTGCTTTATTCAAAGAAATTTCGGTTACAGGCTGAGTTAGTAACGGCAATTCTGTTAACTTGGCGTTGAGTAAACAACTTTCAAAAACAAAGACTTCTAACGGATCGTCTTGACGCCAGCGAATAGGCTGATGCATATGAAAGCTTCGCCACTGCGGCACTTGCTTTGTTAACGCTTGTTGAAACTTTACCGTAAAGCCGCGCCCTGCTCCTTCATAACCATGAACCGTACTTGAAAAAACAACACGAGAAAAAAGAGCCGTTAAACTTGTTAATAAAGGCACCGGAATGGCAGCTGCCTCGTCAACCAGTAATAGCGAAATATTCAATGGATCATCGCGGCGAATAAGTTGATCGACCGCAACAAAAGTTATCGAACCCAAGGGGTGAACCAAAGCGGTTTTGCTGGTATTAGCATAGTCAAATTTTTCGCCAAGTGCCGCTAATGAACAAGCAAGTTGGCGGTAAAAAACCGATAAAGAACGAACATGGGGTGCGGTAATAACTATATTAATTTTTTCATGGCCCATAGCGGTGTTATTTGCAATGAGCTCAACACAAGCAATAGCAAGCGCTGATGATTTTCCACGACCACGATCAGCGGTTAACACTAATGGGCGGTTTCGATGACCTCGGCTGACCTTAATAATATGTTCAACAGCTATTTGTTGTTCTTTGGTTTTACATTGATATAAAAAATCACTAGAGACGGTCGATATTACTGGTGCTATACCATCTAACAACGGAAACGTTTGCTCGTCACTTTGTGTAATCGTAATTAAGGCTTTATTGTCGAGTAGTTGTCGATAAAAATACTTAAGTGAAGCTTTCTTTGTTTGCTCAATCGCTTGTATTAATGGTTTTTCAAGCCATAAACACATAACACCGCCAGCGACTAGCGTGCCAGAGAGCGCCGCAAAAGCATCCAAATTGATACTATTAAGCGCAGAACAGTCGCTATTTTCAACACCTGAAAATAATATTCGACTATGCTCACTACCGAGTTGCTGAGCAAAGTGTTTGTTGTTGATCGTAGCAGAAATTTCGGGGTGGTGACTAAACACCAGCCAAGCGTCTTTACTCTGGTTTTGTTCATTAAGTTGCAGTAACTGTTTGACCCAGCAAGCATCACCGACCAGTAACACCAGTTGTCGCTGAAATTTGGTCAAAGCCTGACATTGCATTTCTTCAAGCCATTCGACGAAATTACGGTTAGACATAAGCAGGCGCTAAATTCAGTAAAACTAAAGTGAAAGCAGTTTATCAATGTGCTCCCGCAATTCAAATAGTTTATTTTTATCTGCGGTTATTTACTAAAAATAATGGCATTAATAGTAGGCGATTAAGCTAATTTATTGAAATTTTCTCAGTTGTTGCCTATCTTGAAATTAATCCTTATTAATAAAAACACTTAACCGTGAGAAAAACACGATAATGGCAGATGAATATAAAGCAAATGACGAGTCTGATAACTACGACAAAGATCTCGCCACCGGTAAAAAAGCAGATAAAAATAGCAAGGTGCGTAAACGTATCGATGATTTGCTTGAAAAAAAACGCCTTCGTGAAGCATTAGACTTCAGTGATGATTGGGAAATATAGTCATCACTGCATTAACTTTTGATTGCATTAAGCCGATAATCTCTTATTGTCAGATAAAACATTCATGCTACTATCTAACGAACCTATTCTCCCTACATCATTTAAATTTACCGTTATGACATTATTTGAAAAATTACGCTGCTTATTAACATTTGGTCAAGGTGTTGCCTTACCACTGCCCGATATTTCTGAACAAACAACACCCATCGAATTGTTTGGCCAATGGTTTGATGACGCAAAAAAATCAGGCATTTTATTACCTGAAGCTATGTCTGTCAGCAGTTGCGATCAAAACGGTCAACCTAGCTCACGTATGGTGTTGTTAAAAGAGTTTAATGACGATGGTTTCGTTTTTTATACTAATTACGCCAGCCGAAAAAGCCAAGATTTAAACGAGAATAATAAGATAGCCTTATTATTTCATTGGAATGTACTGCAACGCCAAGTCAGGATAGAAGGCAGAGTAGAAAAAGTAACGCCTGAACAATCAGAACAGTATTTTCATAGCAGAGACCGCGGTAGCCAAATTGGCGCATGGGCGTCAAAGCAAAGCTCACCACTGGCGAGTAAAGAAGCATTAAAGCAGAGCGAAGCTTATTACACTAAAAAGTTTGCTGGCCAAGAAGTTCCCTTACCTGAATTTTGGGGTGGTTGGCGAATAAAACCTCATTATCTTGAATTTTGGCAAGGTCGAGCTAATCGTTTACATGACCGTATTTGCTTTGAACCAGAGCAAAATCAAGATGACAAAAAGGTACTATGGCATCAATTTAAATTGAATCCTTAATGGCTATATTTAAACATTCAAACAGTATTTATAAGATGTCTATTTCAAACAACATATCAGTGTTATATAAAGTTGTCGGTGTTGCTGTTTTGTGTGCTTTATTTAGCGTTAAATCATTAGCCAACCCTACTAATATTTTAGTTGGGTTGGAGCCATTTCCTCCTTTAGTAAACGAAGACGGCAGTGGTTTTGTTATTGATATGCTTAATGGCCTGCAAGAAAATTCGACACTAACGTTTAATTATCAAATAATGACCTATGCTCGGGCGAAGCTGGAATTAAAAAGTTACCGTATCGACATGGTAGGTTTAACGCCTAAAGATAGTGAAACAGAAAGCTTTTACCAATACGCACAAGAGTTATCTTGGCACTTTGACACTACCGTTGATCTTTATTCAACATCCCCCGCTAACTTTGACATCAAAAATTTGCCCGAAGGGAGCATTGGTACGCTAATTGGTAATGCTGATTTTTTCGCTGAATTAGCGCAAGTTCCCAGAGAAAAGTTTGTTGAAGTAAGCAGTTTAGCGCAATTAATTATGATGATGGCACGCGGGAGACTTAAAGTGATACTTTTCGAGCGGGTTGCTATGATGTCAACGATTAAAGAATTACAAGACGACCTCTCCACCAAAGTTCCAACAGAATTCAACTCCCCAGAAAGCCCACAAAAAATTTATTATCAAAAGTTTAAAGTTATTGCAGCAAGTCTTGCTGTTGCAAACGATGCAGTAGGAGCAAAGCTAAAAAAACAATTAGATGCCTTGCTGTCTGACGATACCGCTCACTACTTTAAAAAAATAGCTCCTTACGCCCAATTGCCTGATAACGGTATAATTGAGTAAAAGATAGCTAAGCTAGCAAAGATGTCATTTGTTGTCGTACCTGGGCATTAGCGCAGCTAAAATGAAAAAAAACGGGAAGCAAAGCTTCCCGTTTTTGTTAGTTAACGCGTTAAGCGTACCGCAATTCCTATCCCACTAATGCCAGTAAGATACCTGCCGCAACCGCTGAACCAAGCACACCAGCAACGTTAGGCCCCATCGCATGCATTAATAAGAAGTTGTGTGGATTAGCTTCCAGACCCACTTTATTAGCAACACGTGCCGCCATAGGTACTGCTGAAACACCGGCAGCGCCAATGAGAGGATTAATAGGTGTTGATGAAAGTTTATTCATTAACTTAGCCATTAATACCCCAGAAGCAGTACCAATTGAGAATGCCACGGCACCTAAACCTAAAATACCTAAGGTTTCTATATTCAAAAAGGCTTCGGCACTTAATTTTGAGCCAACCCCTAAACCTAAGAATATGGTGGTGATATTAATTAACTCGTTCTGCGCTGTTGAGCTTAATCGTTCAACCACACCACATTCACGCATCAAATTACCCAAACAGAACATGCCAACTAAAGGTGTTGCTGATGGCAAAAAGAAAATAGTCATCATGAGAACACCTAACGGGAATACTATTTTTTCAATTTTTGTTACTGGGCGTAATTGCTCCATTTCAATTTTACGTTCAGCATCAGTGGTTAATGCGCGCATAATAGGTGGCTGAATAATTGGCACTAAAGCCATGTAAGAATAAGCAGCAACAGCAATAGCACCTAATAATTCTGGCGCTAGTTTTGATGCTAAAAATATCGCTGTCGGACCATCTGCACCACCAATAATAGCAATAGCTGATGCATCTTTAAGCGTAAATTCAATACCCGGTATTGCGTTTAAAGCAATAGCACCAAATAAGGTGGCAAAGATACCGAATTGGGCAGCAGCACCAAGCAATAAGGTTTTAGGGTTAGCGATTAATGCGCCAAAGTCGGTCATTGCACCCACCCCCATAAAGATAATCAACGGGAATATCCCCGTATCAATACCCGCATAGTAGATGAAATGTAATAAACCACCAACTTCTGAAAATCCAGCTAATGGTATATTGGTTAATATCGCACCAAAGCCCATAGGTAATAACAATAACGGTTCAAAGTTACGTGCTATTGCAAGATAAAGTAGCAAACAGCCAACTATCATCATGATCACCTGACCTGACTCGAAGTTAGCTAAGCCAGTAGACAACCAAAGTTTATTTAACGAATCCATTATTATCTATCCTAAACTCAATAAAGCTTGACCAACAGTTACAGAATCGCCTTCTTTAATATCCACTGAAGTGACGGTACCTGAGTTAACTGCACGAATTTCAGTTTCCATTTTCATTGCTTCCATAATGATAACAACTTCACCGGCTGCAACTTCATCACCTTCATTAACTAACACTTTAAATATATTGCCAGCAAGTGGTGCATTTAACGCTTCAGAAGTTGATGAGGACGGTTTTGATGACTGACTGCTACTAGGCTGAGTAATTTGGCTAATATCCCCTCCAGGGCCTACAACGACGTCAAACACCTGACCATCAACACTAACGGCATAACTTTCTGGCGCAGTTGAACTTTTAGCGGGTGCAGAGGCTGCTACCGCATCTTCAATCGTAGGCACAGGTTCAAATGCATCCGGGTTATTTCTATTTTCTAGAAATTTCAGTCCTATTTGCGGGAACAATGCATACGTTAAAACGTCATCAATCACTTCATCGGCTAAATCAATCTGTTTCTCTTTAGCAAGTTCTTCTAATTCTGCAGTAAGATTATCAAGTTCAGGTTTAATTAAATCAGCAGGACGACAAGTTATCGCTTCAGCGCCATCTAAAACACGCGCTTGCAATTCGGCATTAACTTTATCGGCAGTTGCGCCATATTCACCCTTTAAAACACCGGCTGTTTCTTTAGTGATTGACTTATAACGCTCACCCGTCAATACATTTAATACCGCTTGCGTACCAACAATTTGCGAGGTTGGTGTCACTAATGGGATATAACCTAAATCTTTTCTTACTTTTGGAATTTCAATTAATACTTCATCAAGCTTGTCTGCAGCACCTTGTTCTCTTAACTGCATTTCCATATTTGTTAACATGCCGCCAGGAACTTGTGCAAGTAAAATACGCGCATCGATACCTTTTAAACTACCTTCAAATTTGGCATACTTTTTACGAACTTCACGAAAGTAAGTGGCAACTTCAGCAAGCTTAACCATGTCTAAACCGGTATCTCGTTTGGTACCTTCAACTATCGAAACAATCGTTTCTGTCGGTGAATGACCATAAGTCATACTCATTGAAGAAATAGACGTATCGATAACATCTACATCGGCATCAATAGCCTTCATGTGAGTAGCAATACTTAAACCTGTGGTCGCATGACAATGTAAAGCAATAGGTAAAGAGACCGTTTCTTTTAGACGACCAATCAATTCTTCAGCGTCGTAAGGTTTTAATAGACCAGACATGTCTTTGATACATAAAGAATGCGCGCCCATATCTTCAATCTGCTTAGCCATCGTCAGCCAACCTTCAAGAGTATGCACTGGACTCTCGGTATAGCTTAATGTGCCTTGCGCATGAGCGCCGACTTTTACTGCTGATTTAATCGCTGTTTGTAAATTACGTACATCATTCATTGCATCAAAAATGCGAAACACGTCAATACCGTTAACATGAGCACGTTCAACAAACTTCTCGACCACATCATCAGCATAATGACGGTAACCTAAAATATTCTGACCGCGAAATAACATTTGTTGTTTAGTTTTTGGCATCGCTTTTTTTAATGCGCGCAAACGTTCCCAAGGATCTTCACCTAAATAGCGAATACAAGAGTCAAACGTAGCACCACCCCAAGACTCGATTGACCAAAAACCAATTTCATCAAGTTTTGGCGCAATGGGTAACATATCCTCAAGGCGTAAACGAGTGGCGAGCAATGATTGATGACCATCTCTTAAAACAACTTCAGTGATACCTAATGGCTTTGTCATGAGTTTATTCCTATTTAGTTTTATGGTTGCTTAAGGGTTGATTATGTTGTTTTCGGTATTGCGATACAGCAGAAGTAATTGCTGCCACCACTTTAGGTGAAACACCATCAACATTTTGTTTTGTTTTTTGATTTGAGCGGGTAGATCTTGTTTGGATAACGGCATCTGGAAATTTGATGGCGAGGCGTTTTAAAACGACATTAATAAAAACAATCATTAATCCCAAAAAGATAAAAACGAAGACCATGCCAGCAAACATTAACGTGCCCGCTTCTACAAATAATTGGTTTAGGTGTTCCATGAAAAGTCTCATTCAAACAAAAAGTTTTATTAGAATAATCACTCCAATGCCTAAAAAGCAAACTAATTATTGCAGTTTCATAAAAATAATTTCGTGTCAATCTAGATTAGAGTAAATATTCAGTATTTTTAGCGTTTTATTAAGAAAAAACTGTATATTTACCATATTGTATACAATATAGTATTCTTATATTGCTGAGCTAGCGAGATAAAAACCAGTATAATATACAATATACACATAGCTTTCGTTTATTCTAAATATGTGCATAAATATATAAAGGGGGTTTAATTAACAAATAATCAACTGCTTTAGCATGTGTATGAGATAGCTATTTTGAACAAAGTAAACACAAGATACCCCAGCCAAAAGCCCTGAATGCTACCCATAACCCTGAACACATATCCGTCATCCTGAACACATATCCGTCATCCTAAACACATATCCGTCATCCTGAACTTGTTTCAGGATCTGTAATTGGAACCAAAAAAACAGGTGCTGAAATAAATTCAGCATGACGACAAGAGTGTTAAGCGAACACCGTTAACCTGAACGCAAAGTCGTCATCCTGAACGCAAAACCGTCATATTGAACACGACACCGTCATCCTGAACTTGTTTCAGGATCTGTACTTTGAACCAAAAACGCAGATACTGAAATGAATTCAGCATGACGACAAGAGCGTAAAGCGAGCACTGTTATCCTAAACAACCACCGTAGTCCTGAACAACCACCGTTGTCCTAAATAACCAACGTTATCCTGAACACGACACCGTCATCCTGAACTTGTTTCAGGATCTGTACTTAGAACCAAAAACGCAGATACTGAAATGAATTCAGCATGACGACAAGAGTGTTAAGCTAGCACTGTCATCCTGAATAATCTCCGTCATTCTGAACACAACACCGTCATTCTGAACACAACACCGTCATATTCAACACAACACCGTTATATTGAACACATCTCCGTCATCCTGAACTTGTTTCAGGATCTGTACTTAGAACCAAAAACGCAGATACTGAAATGAATTCAGCATGACGACAAGAGAAATAAATTCAGCATGATGAAAATTGTGCTAATAATTATAATTCGGTCTATTTTTCATCGTAAGTTTAGTTGTTTTATTGTCTAACGCCAAACATAAAACCTTTATAATTCATTCAATTTTTTAGCAAGTTTGGTCGCTTGTTTACAAACTAAGCTATAAATAGAAAGTTGCGGGTTAGTACCAATAGATGTGGGAAAAACAGAACCATCAAATACCCATAAATTATCTAAATAATGGTACTTACAATCACTATCGACTAAGCATAGTGCTTTGTTTTCACCCATCGCTAAGCCTCCCATAACGTGAGCGCTACCAATTAAGTTGTTGCTTACTTTATGCTCAAGTTCATTAAAACCGGCTTTAAAAGACTCAAAGCTTTCAAACCATTGTCCGTGTTGATGTGCGGGGCGAACTCTTTTAGCACCAGCAGCAAACTGCACTTCAGCCATAGACAAATAAGCGCGTTTAACCCCATCAAATAAATAATCATTCATCGGATAATCAACAATCGGGCTACCGTCATCAGAAAGCGTTATTTCAGCGCCTTCACTATCAGCGTCAAAGCCATCACGTAACAAGGCTAACATTGCATGGGTATTATTCAGCTTTGCCATATCCTCAACATGTTTAGTGCCGTGGCCCATTAACATAATTGATGACATAGCCGGGTGTAATGGCGGTACCTCTAACTTATAACTTAACGGCCCGGTAGCACCATTTTGCCATTGATAATGATCACTATAAATAGTTTGTGGCGCACCATAAAAGGGCGATATTTCTTTATCAAATTGAGCAAAGGAGAAAACAGTTGGATGCAAGAAGGTTCTTTTACCAATACGATTATTCGGATCTGGCGCTTTAGAGCGTAACATCAGTGCTGGGCCGTTAATCGCGCCAGCTGCTAAAATAATATAAGGTGCTTTGGCGATGATTTTTTTCGCTGTCTTTTTCTTATTATCATCGAGCGCAAAACATTCTACGGCTGTTATTTTTTTATTCTCAATAATTAACCGTTCGACACGAGCTTGATAAAGTAATGTGGCACCATGTTCAAGCGCATCTGGGATAGTGGTAACTAGCATCGATTGTTTTGCGTTGGTCGGACAGCCCATACCGCAGTAACCTAAGTTCCAGCAGCCTTTGACATTGCGCGGAATAACTTTCCATGGAATATTGAGTTGCTCACAACCTTCTTTTAGCACCGCATTATTTTCATTCGCTCCACCTTGCCATGGCGTGACATTTAGGCGCTTTTCCATTTGTTCAAACCAAGGGACCATATCGCTGCTGCTACAGCCTTTTACCTGAAATGTTTTTTGCCAATAATCTAGGGTTGGTGACGGTGTTCTGAAGCTTGAGGTCCAGTTGATTACCGTAGTTCCACCAACACAGCGCCCTTGCAAGATACCAATGCCACCATCTTTTGTGGCTCGCCCAGCATTTTCTTGATACAAATCGGCATAGGCAGTTCGTTCATCCATTTTAAAGTCACGGGTCGACTTTAATGGCCCTTCTTCTATCATCAACACCTTTAGCCCTGCCTGTGCCAATATTTCAGCACTTGTACCACCACCAGCCCCAGTGCCAATAATAATGACATCGGCGCTAATAATATTGGTATCTAGCTGATTAGCATTTACCGTTTGCTTGGTGATCGCTTTATTTGCTGAGTACGGATCGCTAATACCACGAATTTCAGAGACTATTTTCACGTTTTATTCCTGCGATGGATATATTTTAGGAGGGCCTGGGTATCCCGCTTGTAAATAATTTTCTGACTGAGCATACCAACTCATAATAATCAGCTTACCTAAAGAAGCGTAGCCAGTACGTTTTAATGAAAATAGGCTATTTTTCCAACCTTGTAGAAAGCTTTCAATTTCTTTCGCTGGGGTTACGTTCCAATCACTGGTCGGTGCACCAACAAGATAACGAAATGTCGTCGATGACATTAAATCAAACAGCTGCCGTAATTGCTTTTGGGAGTGTTCACCTAAAGTAATTATTTGTTGGTCAACAGCCATTAATAAGCGCACTCCAGCGTCTTCAGCTAATACACCAGGATAGTTACTCTTTAACATAACAGGGGCAAGCGCTAATAAAAAATCAGCATCAGATGCTTGAAGAAAATCAAATTTTTGTAGGTTTTTTGTACTTGGGTTGGCTAGTGCTATAGCAGACAAGCTACTGCCAACCAACAAGATGGCACTGCCAAGCAGACTAACTTTAAAGAATTCTCTACGACTTGTATTCACACAGCCACCAAAATTATAAAAGATAATACCAACTGGTATTACCTGTTAATTAATCATCAAAAGATAAAGGATAATAGCGACAAAGTCTAGTGGCTTAAATTGAGTGCTGTTTTTGATGTATTTATTTTAGCGTGACTTTCTGCCCGATCATCACAGTCTCATTCGCTTGGACAACTTGCCTGTCAGTATTAGCTGCCTCTAAACAAACAAATTCTTTTTCAGCACCAACATGAAGATCCTTCATTCGCTGAGCAACCTCAACGCCGGGATTCCATAAAACCCACTGCTGACAATTTGTTGACGATACATTAAGCGTTCTTTGCCATTGTTTATCTTCGATTAAGCATTGTTGGTTAGTGTAATAAATACGATCAACTTCACCCAGACAATTTTCTAAAGCAGCAAGCTGCTGTTCTTTACCCGTAACTTTGTCATCAAAGGGAAACTCAGCTAACGGTGCTACCGTAATATTTTCTGGTGCACTAACGGCGAAGTAACTGTGTAATGCCGCTGAATATTCAAACGACTTGGATGATAAATTACTAATAAATAATTTTTGTTCAAATTGTTCAGAAAAAACCAACTGCTGCTTCAATTGGTATTGATGAGGCCATAATGGGTGCTCATTTTCTCCAGACAAAGATAAAGTTACCGTAACCCTGTCTTTAGCAACGATCACGTCATTAAGTTGCCAATTTCGTTGACGAGCAAAACCATGATTACCCGCTTTTTCACCGCTAGGTGCTTGATATGGACCAAACCATGGCCAACATAAAGGGATCCCACCTCTAATAGGCGTTCCCTGTTCAAAAATAACGTCATCACTAAGCCAAAATACCGCTTTTTGGTTAGCGGGTTGCCAAGCGAGAACGTGACCACCATATAAACTTATTTTTGCTGTACAAGTATTATGGATAATTTCTAGTGCATTTATCTGATCGGTAAGCGAAACTTGCTTAATTTGACCAAATTCATTTTCAGCAATAATTGATGACATACAACCCCAAGCGGTATTTAGAAAGTAATAAATAAATCATTATAACTATAATACAAATAACCGTCATCTTGAATACTACTTCGTCATCCTGAACACTACTGTGTCACCCTTATACCAACACCGTCATCCTGATACCAACACCGTCATCCTGAACTTGTTTCAGGATCTGTACTTGCTCTACAAAGACG
The DNA here is from genome assembly GCF_014077545.1 of Colwellia sp. BRX10-1. Taxonomy (NCBI): domain Bacteria; kingdom Pseudomonadati; phylum Pseudomonadota; class Gammaproteobacteria; order Alteromonadales; family Colwelliaceae; genus Colwellia; species Colwellia sp. BRX10-1. Next base: position 9,702 of record NZ_JACGWC010000033.1, on the reverse strand, counting down.
AGATACTGAAATAAATTCAGCATGACGACATGAGAGTGAACAAAGAACAGATACTGAAATAAATTCAGCATGACGACATGAGAGTGAACAAAGAACAGATACTGAAATAAATTCAGCATGACGACATGGGAGTGAACAAAGACCAGATACTGAAATAAATTCAGCATGACGACTAGAGAAATAAATTCATCATCACGGCAAAAGTGCTAAACAACAAAGCGCAAAAAAAAGGCATTAAACGAATTATCGTTTAATGCCTTTCGCTATCGAATAGCAAACTGCCAATAAGGGTTACTTCGTGTAACCTCTTGGCATATCACTCTCAGTGGTATAGCGTTTACGCAGTTTGTCTTGACGACTCTGCGTTGAGGTCTCTTTGCCGTTAATCCACATTTTATCTACTTTCGTACTGAGCTCGAAAGGGTCAGCACTCCATAAAACTAAATCGGCTTTTTTACCAACGGCAATACGACCCGCATTAATGTTAAAAGCATCGGCAACATTGGCAGTAACAGCGGCAAGTGCTTGGTCTTTAGTTAAACCATTAGCAATTGCATTACCCGCTTCAAAACGCAGCTGATACAAGTTATGTGCGTCGCTTATCGCTAAAGCAACATTGATACCGGCTTGGGTTAATTTCGCCGTATTGTCTAGTGAAGAATGTAGCGAATCAAAACTACTCGGTAAGTTATCTAAAGCGCCAAATATAACTGGGACTTGCGCTGTAGCTAATTGCTCGGTAATTAATATCGCATCAGCACCGCCAGCAATCACTAAATCAAGATTAAACTCAGCTTTTAATTTCAATAATTCGAGTAAGTCTGTGGCGCGGTCGGCATAAGCTACAAGCGGTTTATCACCGGCTAATAAGGCGTTGATAATTTTTTCATCACGCTTTAATTCTTTTGGTTCTTTTTGCTTCTCGTCAGCCTTTTTATCTTTTTTCGCTGTTTTAGCGTCTTCAGCAGCCTTGGTTAAGGCTTTTTTGGCGTCTTCAAGCGTGTAACGCAGTTTTTGTAAGTTTAGAGCGCGTGAACCACTGCTTTTAGCACCAAGATCTATGATGACGGCATTTTCTTTAATGTAAACACTGTCAAACTCGCCTGAGAGGTCTGTTACAAAGGTTTGCCCTTTGAACATACTATCACCACCGCTAGGCACTGAAACGTTACTGGTGATACCACCTTTGCGTGTATAAGGCACAACCGTTGAGCGTGGGTTAAAAGCGATTGATGCATCAAAAGTGATATCTGCTTTTTTATCACTAGCATCACGGGTTCTTGATACTGCATTCACTTCAACCAAACCTAATGAATTCATAGAACCAATTAAACCCGGTGTCAGTATTTTCCCCATCGCATCGAAGGTTACATCAGCAACAATCTTTTCAGGGTTAATCGCAATAATTTTTCCGTCATCAATAACAACCGTGGCATTTGTTAAAACGCCCTGTTCAGTAACCGTATGAATAGTGGCATTGGTTATTGCTAAACTTTCTGCGTTAGCATGGCTTATTGCCGCTAAAGCAAGTGCAACTAATGAGGCTTTAAATAACTTAATTTTTTTCATGATTACTGCCCTCCCTTTTTAGGTAAAGCAGGAACTTCAGCTTGCCCTAACATAAAGTCACTTGTTGCTTGGTATTTATCATCAAAGCGGTCATACACTTTTGCACCATCAACAAATACTTGTTCAGCTTGTGCATAAACGCTAAAAGGACTTTGATTCCAAAGCACTACATCCGCATTTTTACCCGCTTCTAAACTACCCGTTTTATCATCAATTCCTAACGATTTAGCTGCATTTAAAGTTATCCAACGAATAGCTTCTGCTGGTTTTAAGGCAAAACCATTCTCGTTAGCACGGTACATTACTTTACCTGCTTCTTGGTTTAAACGTTGAATAGTACTGTTTGAGTCTGAGTGAACAATCGCACAAGAATTTTTCACTGCGTTAACAACTGCAACGTTTTCGTGGATCATGTCGTAAGCTTCCATTTTGAAACCCCACCAATCAGGCCACATGGCTGCACAGTTTCCATTTTCAGCTAATAAGTCAGCAATTTTGTAACCTTCAATCGCATGATGAAAAGTCCCTGACTGGTAATTAAACTCTTTACCCAGATCAATCATCATCGCCATTTCTTCAGCTTTGTAACAATGATTGTGAATTAAAATTTCACCGTCGAGCACACCACGAAGGGTATCAAGCTCTAAATCTCGTGCTGGCGCTAAAGGATTTTTACCCGCTTCATAGTCACGGTCGTATTTTTCCCAGGCATGTTTATACTCAGTCGCTTCTGCCCAAGCCATGCGGTAACCTGCCATGTTGCCCATACGAGTTGAGGGTAATATTTTACGGCTACCGTAAACACGCTTAGGGTTTTCACCACAAGCCATTTTTAAACCATAAGGCGCTTCTGGAAACTTCATGCCTTGCATCGTGTGGCTTGATACATTACGAAGCGTTACACCACGACCACCAAATAAATTAGCAGAGCCAGGTAAAATTTGCATTGTAGTAACACCGCCAGCACGGGCAGCATTAAAACCAGGATCTTGTGGCCAAATACTATGTTCAGACCAAACTTCAGAGGTATTGGGCGAACTCATTTCATTACCGTCTGAATGTGACTCAGCCGACGGGCTTGGATAAACCCCTAAATGCGAATGCACATCGATAACACCAGGCGTAACCCATTTATCTGTTCCATCAATTTCGACAGCACCCGCAGCGGACAAATTTTTGCCCACTTGAGATATTTTTCCATCAGTCATCAACACATCAGCATTATCAAAACGCTCACCATTACCAATTAATACCGTGGTATTTTTGATTAATGTCGTTTGCTTAGGTAGAGGTTGATAAGTACTCGGATAAGGGTTTTTATTAATAGACACTTTTGGGTCTTGCTGCTCAGACTCTAAACAGCCAGATAACGCGAGTGATACGCTAAGCGCCAACAACGTAGGCGCGATGCTTTGCTTGATATGCATTTAATGCTTCCTGTGCGGATTATTATTTTGGGGTTTAATAGTCAACAATAAAATGATTTGAACAATACGGCAAGTGAACCTGAGCCAATTACGTCCAATGGTTATACATTCACGGTGAATGGAGAATGAAGCAAATAAATAAGAGTATTTCAGATACTAAAAGCACATAGTAAATTTGCCTTCTGGTTTTTGCTCACTCCCATGCCGTCATACAGAATTTATTTCAGTATCTAGCATCTACTCACTTCCATGCCGTCATGCTGAATTTATTTCAATAGCTCGTCTTTGTAGATCAAGTACAGATCCTGAAACAAGTTCAGGATGACGGTGTAGGTATCAGGGAGTCGGTGATCGTGTAGCCTTTTTGCCGTCATACTGAATTTATTTCAGTATCTGCTCTTTGTAGAGCAAGTACAGGTCCTGAAACGAGTTCAGGATGACGGAGAGTGGTTTGTTTATTATTCGTATTATCTAACTCCCATGCCGTCATGCTGAATTTATTTCAGTATCTGGTCTTTGTAGAGCAAGCACAGATCCTGAAACAAGTTCAGGATGACGGAGAGTGGTTTGTTGATGATTCGTATTATCTCACTCCCATGCCGTCATGCTGAATTTATTTCAGTATCTGGTCTTTGTAGAGCAAGCACAGATCCTGAAACAAGTTCAGGATGACGGAGAGTGGTTTGTTGATGAATCGTATTGTTTCACTCCCATGTCGTCATGCTGAATTTATTTCAGTATCTGGTCTTTGCAGAACAAGGACAGATCCTGAAACGAGTTCAGGATGACGGTAGTGGTTTGTTTATTATTCGTATTGTCTCACTCTCATGCCGTCATACTGAATTTATTTCAGTATCTGGTTTTTGTAGAGTAAGTACAGATCCTGAAACGAGTTCAGGATGACGGAGAGTGGTTTGTTTATTACTCGTATTGTCTCACTCGTGTGTCGTCATGCTGAATTTATTTCAGTATCTGGTTTTGTAGAACAAGTACAGATCCTGAAACAAGTTCAGGATGACGGAAAGTGGTTTGTTTATTATTCGCATTGTCTCATTCCCATGACGTCATGCTGAACTCGTTTCAGTATCTAGCATCTACTCATTCTCATGCCGTCATGCTGAATTTATTTCAGTATCTGGTCTTCGTAGAACAAGTACAGATCCTGAAACAAGTTCAGGATGACGGAAAGTGGTTTGTTCACGATTCGCATTGTCTCACTCCCATGCCGTCATGCTGAATTTATTTCAGTATCTGGTTTTGTTGAGCAAGAACAGATCCTGAAACAAGTTCAGGATGACGGAAAGTGGTTTGTTTATTATTCGCATTTCTCATTCCCATGACGTCATGCTGAATTTATTTCAGTATCTCGTCTTTGTAGAGCAAGTACAGATCCTGAAACGAGTTCAGGATGACGGAAAGTGGTTTGTTGATGATTCGCATTGTCTCACTCCCGTGTCGTCATGCTGAATTTATTTCAGTATCTCGTCTTTGTAGAACAAGAACAGATCCTGAAACGAGTTCAGGATGACGGAAAGTGGTTTGTTTATTACTCGTATTGTCTCACTCGTGTGTCGTCATGCTGAATTTATTTCAGTCTCTGGTTTTTGTAGAACAAGAACAGATCCTGAAACGAGTTCAGGATGACGGAAAGTGGTTTGTTGATGATTCGTATTATCTCACTCCCGTGTCGTCATGCTGAATTTATTTCAGTATCTGGTCTTTGTAGAGCAAGTACAAATCCTGAAACGAGTTCAGGATGACGGTGTTGGTATCAGGGAGTCGGTAATCGTGTAGCCTTTTTGTCGTCATACTGAATTTATTTCAGTATCTACTCACTCCCATGCCGTCATACTGAATTTATTTCAGTATCTGGTTTTTGTAGAAAAAGGACAGATCCTGAAACGAGTTCAGGATGACGGAGAGTGGTTTGTTTATGGTTCGCATTTTCTCACTCTCATGCCGTCATGCTGAATTTATTTCAGTATCTCGTCTTTGTAGAACAAGAACAGATCCTGAAACGAGTTCAGGATGACGGAGAGTGGTTTGTTTATGGTTCGCATTTTCTCACTCTCATGCCGTCATGCTGAATTTATTTCAGTATCTGGTCTTTGTAGAGCAAGCACAGATCCTGAAACAAGTTCAGGATGACGGAAAGTGGTTTGTTCACGATTCGCATTTTCTCACTCCCATGCCGTCATGCTGAATTTATTTCAGTATCTGGTTTTTGTAGAGTAAGTACAGTTCCTGAAACGAGTTCAGGATGACGTTATTCGAGAAAGGTGAAATATTCGTTCAGGATGACAGAGTATTTTCTAGGCTCAAGAGTCTGTTCAGAATGATAGTCTTAGAGTTCAAAATCACCAAAATCGAGATCTGTTGAGGGATCTGGCTTTGCTTTTGATTGGGGATCAAGTAACGAAGGTTGCTGTGTTTCTATCTGGGTTGGAATAACTTTGACTTTTGGTTTGGCGTTTTTACGTTTTTTGCGTTGCAAGCAGCGTTTAACTACTTTTTGTTTGTTATCAGATGTTAAGTTTATCCACGTTTGGCGTTCTTCACGCGTACGGTAGCAGCCAAGACAATTGCCTTTTTCATCAGACTGACACACACCCATACAAGGGCTGGGAACATCAAAAAACTCTAATTGCATAATAACCTTCGGCCAAACTTAAAAAGCCTATACATAATGTATAGGCTTGTATCATATTAGTCTAATTTATCAGTAGCAATATGATAGTCAGGGTCTTCAATCACGTTGATTTCAACTAGACTACCCGCTTTGGTCAATAACTTTGTACATTCACTGCTTAAATGTCTTAAATGCATCGTTTTGCCGCGCGACAAATAACGGTCAGCTAAGGTATCAATCGCTTCAATAGCAGAATGGTCAACAACGCGTGAATTTTTAAATTCAACGATAATGTCGCTACTTGCTTCATCCATATCAAACTGCTCTAAAAAGTTTGCAACCGAACCAAAAAATAACGGTCCCTTAACATCATAAACGGTTGAGCCATGCTCGTTAGTAGAGCGATGCACAGTAACGTGTTTTGCATGTTCCCAAGCAAACACTAGCGCTGAGACAATAACACCAACAACAACAGCAATAGCAAGATCTGAATAAACAGTCACACCTGAGACAAGAATTATTACAAAGGCATCAGCCTTAGGCACTTTGCCTAAAATGCGGAAACTCGACCATTCAAAGGTACCAATAACAACAATAAACATAACGCCGACTAAGGCCGCTAGAGGGATTTGTTCAATTAAACCTGAGGCAAATAAAATAAAGCCAAGTAATGCTAATGCCGCAGTAATACCTGATGCTCGACCTCGACCACCCGAGTTCACATTGATCATTGATTGACCAATCATTGCACAACCACCCATACCGCCAAAGAAACCCGTAACAGTATTTGCTGCACCCTGTGCAATACATTCTTGGTTACCACGGCCACGAGTACCGGTTAACTCATCAATAAGGGTTAACGTTAATAATGATTCAATTAAACCAATCGCTGCTAATACGATAGCGAATGGAAAGATGATTTTTAACATTTCTAAATCAAATGGTACGCTAGGTATGCTAAATGTTGGTAATCCGCCGGCTATAGAGGCAACATCCCCCACTAACTTAGTATCTAGGTTAAGGCCGAAAACTAAGAATGACACAGCAACTATCGCAACCAATGTTGAAGGTACCGCTTTAGTTAACTTAGGGAAAAAATGAATAATTGCCATGGTTAAAAGAATTAACCCTGCCATGGTATAAAGAGGTGCTCCTTGCATCCATTCTAATTCACCCGCGTCATTAGTAAATTTGAATTGACCAAGCTGAGCTAAAAATATAACGATAGCTAAACCATTAACAAAGCCAAGCATAACCGGATGGGGTACTAAGCGGATAAACTTACCCAGTTTAAAGATACCAGCAAGAATTTGCAGTAAGCCTGTTAATACCACCGTAGCGAATAAATACTCAACACCATGAATAGCCACTAGACTCACCATGACAACAGCCATAGCGCCGGTTGCACCAGAAATCATGCCAGGGCGTCCACCGAAAACAGAGGTAATTAAACCCACCATAAAAGCAGCATATAAACCAACAAGAGGGTCGACACCAGCAACAAATGCAAAAGCAACAGCTTCAGGCACTAGCGCTAAGGCGACGGTAAGTCCTGAAAGAACATCGTTCTTCAGGTTAGAAACTTTACTGGCATGTAATTCGAACATTGCACTCTCATTTTATGGATAGTGGGGTGTAACCTGACGACGTCCTAATAATAGGAAAACTTAACAAGAAGCGTTAATTGACTTATTTGAGGGTATATCAAGGTAAAAGCGCGGGAATACTATAGATTTGCCGTGAAAAAGTCAATAACTAGCCACTTTTATGACTAGTTATTGTTCATATTTGAATGCTATTTATTAGTAGAACTATTAAAACGTTTGATTAGATTTTGGCTTGAAGCTGACAGCATTGACATTTCGCCACCATTGATTGCTGATAAAATACTGTTGCCTAATTGTTTACCTAATTCAACACCCCATTGGTCAAAAGAATTTAACTGCCAAATAACACCTTGCACAAAAATTTTATGCTCATAAAGTGCAAGCAACGCCCCTAAATTTTCGGGTGTCATTTCTTCAAGTAATAACGTGTTACTAGGCGTATTACCTTTCATGGTTTTATGTGGCGCAAGTGTAGAAATTTCGTCAGGTGTTAAGCCAGCAGCGTCAAGTTCACCTTCAACTTCATTTAAGGTTTTACCGCGCATTAACGCTTCACTTTGCGCAAAACAATTAGCCACTAATACTTGATGATGCTCAGGCAAATTGCTCGCGCCTTTTAAACAGACAATAAAGTCGGTAGGAATAATATCATCGCTTTGATGCATTAATTGCATAAAAGCATGCTGACCATTTGTCCCCTCTTGACCAAAAACAGTGGGGGCGGTTTGCCACGCTAACTTCTCGCCAGTATTAGATACTGACTTACCATTACTTTCCATATCTGTTTGTTGTAGATAACCGGGTAAAGCCCGCAAAGAATGGTCGTACGGTAAAATAGCAAGGCTTGAATACTGCAAAGCATTACGATTCCAAATACCAAGCAGTGCCATTAACACCGGCATATTCTGCTCAAAGGGAGCATTTTGAAAATGCTGGTCCATTTGATAAGCGCCCTGCTTCAGCTTATTGAAATTTTCATTGCCAATCACTAAAGCCAGCGGTAAACCAACAGCAGACCAAAGCGAAAATCGTCCGCCTACCCAATCCCACATCGGAAGAATGTTTTTTTCTAAAACACCAAACTCAGTCGCTTTAACGATATTAGTACTAACCGCAAACCACTGTTTTTCAATAATATCAGTATCAGAAGAATGCTTTAGCATCCAGTTTTTAACCGCAAGCGCATTTAATAATGTTTCTTGGGTGGTAAAAGTTTTAGAAATAACAACGACCAAGGTGGTAGCAACATTCAGCTTAGCGAGTTTCTCTTCAACTGCAGCGCCGTCAACATTGGCAATAACATGGGCATTCAAGCCGGTGGTATGAAAAGTACTTAATGCAGAAAGCGCCACTTTAATACCGTAATAAGAGCCACCAATACCAATAGCGATAATATCAGTGAACTTTTCACCAGAAGCTGAAAGTAACGTTCCCGAACTAATATCATTAACGATGTCGGCCATGTGCTGCTCAGTGGCAATAACTTCGTCAGCTTGTGCACCTAATATCGCTTGTTTTTTTTCGTCAGGGGCACGAAGAACGGTATGAAGCACGGCACGCTTTTCAGTGTTATTGATAACCTCACCACAGAACTGCGCGTTGATATTTTCAGCTAAACTAGACTTTTCTGCTAATTCAAAAAGCTGATTAAGTTCTGTCGAGTTAATGTTTTGTTTAGAGAAGTCGAGGTATAGACCAGCATTACTAGTTGAGTATTGCTCAACACGGCTTTGATCAGTGGAGAACAATGAAACAATTGCCCGAGACTTAGCCGCTTTCGAAAGCGCTGATAAAGAAGATATATCCATATTTATACTTTTCTTATAGTAAATTTAAAATAGGTGAAGGCGAGTCATGCTGATACCAATACCGTTATTCTGTGGGATAACCGTTATCCTGATACCAATAACGTCATCCTGTGGGATAACCATCATCCTGATACCATTACCGTTATTCTGTGGGATAACAGTAATCCTGATACCATCACCGTCATCCTGAACTTGTTTCAGGATCTGTACTTACAACAACAAAGACCAGATACTGAAATAAATTCAGCATGACGACAGAAGTGCTAAACGATCACCGACTCTCTGATACCAACACCATCATCCTAAGAAATAAAAGTCATCCGGTGCGATAACCGTCATCTTGAACACTACTCCGTCATCCTGAACTTGTTTCAGGATCTGTACTTATAACAACAAAGACCAGATACTGAAATGAATTCAGCATGACGACAAGAGGACTAAACAATCACCGACTCTCTGATACCAATACCGCCATCCTGTTGGATAACCGTCATCTTGAACACTACTCCGTTATCCTGAACTTGTTTCAGGATCTGTACTTACAACAACAAAAACCAGATACTGAAATAAATTCAGCATGACGACAGAAGTGCTAAACGATCACCGACTCTCTGATACCAACACCATCATCCTAAGAAATAAAAGTCATCCGGTGCGATAAC
>NZ_JACGWC010000065.1:0-1488 GCF_014077545.1 Colwellia sp. BRX10-1 | reverse complement strand
TATAGTCCTTTAAGTCTGAATAAACCTATAATTAGGATGTTCAGATCATGTGCCTATTTCATACGAATATTGATACGATATCATTTCGATGGTTACCGCTTTACTTTCGATGTATTAGGTACGCCTTAGCTTAAAAACGAATACTCAGGGCTTGCCCATAAACGCTATCTATATCGCTTTCGAAAAGCTTTGGCATACATGCTGACAATAACAATTGGAGGTAATTATGACTAAATTTTCAGTTTATATCGGTATTGATTGGGCAAATGATAAACACGATGTATGTGTTCAAGTGGCTAATTCAAGTGTACGAAAGTTTGAAGTGATTAAGCACTCACCTAGGTCGATCAATGAGTGGATAACCAGTCTTCATAAGCAATACAAAGGACAAATAGCTGTTGCTATTGAACTATCGAAAGGGCCTATAGTTTACGCACTTCAAAAGTTTGATTTTGTTACTATTCACCCTGTTAACACTTCAATGTTAGCTCAATACCGTAAAGCTTTTTCACCCAGCGGTGCAAAAGACGACCCAACGGACGCAGAGATTGCTTTAGATTTAATGCTGAGATATCCCAATAAAATTAAAGCATTAAAAATGGAAAGTGAATCGGTTAGGAAGTTGACCTATCTCGTCGAACAGCGTCGTAAGTTAGTTGAAGATAAAAGACGGTTTAGTAATCGATTAATCGTTACACTTAAGGAATATTACCCTCATTTACTCGATTGGTTTTCACACCGAGGATCGGGGATCTTTTGTGATTTCATTACACGTTGGCCCAATCTACAAAAGCTTAAAAGAGCTAGACCAGACACCTTGAAAAAATTTTTTGGCTCATACCCTGGACGTACTGCTTCATATAGCGTTAAGCGCATCCAATCTATTAGTGAAGCAGAGCCGCTCACGCTTGATAACGCAGTTATCGAATCGCACCAACTGCTTGCAGTTGCATTAGCTAATCAACTGCTTGTTGCTGTGAAGGTTATTAAGGTCTTTGATAAAGAAATTAGTGAGTTGTTTAATGCCTTGCCGGATGCAGAGCTTTACAAATCATTACCGGGTACTGGCCCGTGTTTAGCTCCTAGATTACTAGTAGCTATTGGGGAAAACCGTAGTCGATTCAATAGCGCATCGGAAATTCAAATGTATGCAGGGATAGCACCCGTAACAGTGCGTAGTGGTCAAAAGAGCTGGATTCATTGGCGATATCAGTGTTCTAAGTTTACTCGCCAATCATTTATAGAATGGGCAGCTAAAAGTGTTCATCAATCTTATTGGGCAGGCATATATTATCAACAACAACGATCAAAAGGTAATACACACCAGGCATCTGTGCGTTCGTTAGCATTTAAGTGGATACGAATCGTATTTCGATGTTGGAAAACTAAAGAGCCATACAATGAAGCCAAGTATTTAAAAGCATTGAGCGATAGGAATTCCCCATTACTTTTTAAAGAAAAAGCTTGTTAAAGGTCTCAGGGCGTAGA
>NZ_JACGWC010000078.1:0-921 GCF_014077545.1 Colwellia sp. BRX10-1 | reverse complement strand
AGGTGTCAGCTATAGTTTAGAACCACTTGGCTTTACATCAGAGTGCTTAAAATCTATTAAAATAGTTTCGGTGGAATAAACACCTAACAAGGGTTTTCAAGTCGGACAAATTACAGTTGGCTTTTCGTTCGTGCCTCACTTATTTTAGCCAACTGCAATTTGCCGCTTAAAACGGCGTTAGCTTTCAAGGAGTACCAATGGCAATTCAGGGAAATATTCTAGAACTTGATCGATGTGTTCATTGTAGTGTTGATAAACCATCCTTACCAGCTATATCGAGTATATTGACTTCACTAGCTCATGATCAAAAAAATGAGCATACTTGGCGCGTTTATGGCTGCACACGTTGTGGTGGAGCTATTTTAACGGGGTCACCGAAAGGAAATAGAAACATTTATGAAATGTATCCTGAGCAAATAAACATAGATAAAGAGATTCCAGATAGAGCCAAAGAGTACCTAGAGCAGGCTTTAAATAGTATTAGTTCACCTGCTGGTGCTGTAATGTTAGCGGCTAGCTCTATTGATTCAATGCTAAAAGCAAAAGGCTTAAAGACAGGATCTTTGTATGGTCGCATAAAGAATGCTGTCGATACTAACCTCATAACAGATGAAATGGCAACATGGGCACACGACGTCCGCTTAGATGCTAATGATCAACGACATGCTGATGATGATGCTCCTTTACCTAGTTATGAAGATGCTAAAAGGGTAATTGAATTCGCTCAAGCTTTAGCAACATTTTTGTTTGTACTTCCTGCTAGAGTACAGCGTGGTATTAACGAGGCAAAAGAAAGCTAACAACACGCCCTGAGGTGGACAACTAGTAAAATTTAGCTATTTATTGCAAATTTTAACAGTGGTGATCCTCTTCGTTTTAATGCTTCTAAATATTTTGATTCGTTGTAGGGCGTCTTCGTTT
>NZ_JACGWC010000086.1:0-736 GCF_014077545.1 Colwellia sp. BRX10-1 | reverse complement strand
TTCTTTAACAATTAGTTATCATGCAATTTGTGTGGACACTCACATTACATTGATTTTACATAGTCGGTTCTTAATTCTCTAACGAGAGGCAAGGAAAGACGTAAAACAGTTTAATAATGATGTCACACAGATTAAGTATTAATTATTAATTTAATTAGTACGTTTTATGTAGTTATCACTTCTCTTTTAAGAGTTGTTGGTAACACGACAGAATTCATTGAGCAGATGTCTTAGCTTAGGTTAAGCATCACAAACGATTTTTTAATTGAAGAGTTTGATCATGGCTCAGATTGAACGCTGGCGGCAGGCTTAACACATGCAAGTCGAGCGGTAACAGAGAGTAGCTTGCTACTTTGCTGACGAGCGGCGGACGGGTGAGTAATGCTTGGGAATATGCCATATGGTGGGGGACAACAGTTGGAAACGACTGCTAATACCGCATAACGTCTACGGACCAAAGAGGGGGATTCTTCGGAACCTCTTGCCATTTGATTAGCCCAAGTGAGATTAGCTAGTTGGTGAGGTAATGGCTCACCAAGGCGACGATCTCTAGCTGGTTTGAGAGGATGATCAGCCACACTGGGACTGAGACACGGCCCAGACTCCTACGGGAGGCAGCAGTGGGGAATATTGCACAATGGGCGAAAGCCTGATGCAGCCATGCCGCGTGTGTGAAGAAGGCCTTCGGGTTGTAAAGCACTTTCAGTTGTGAGGAAAGGTGGGTAGTTAATAGCTG
>NZ_JACGWC010000104.1:0-476 GCF_014077545.1 Colwellia sp. BRX10-1 | reverse complement strand
TAACCTTCGGGAGGACGGTCACCACTTTGTGTTTCATGACTGGGGTGAAGTCGTAACAAGGTAACCCTAGGGGAACCTGGGGTTGGATCACCTCCTTATCTTGAAGTAAAAACAGTTTAATGGAAGCTCTTGAGTTTCACGAGTGTCTACACAAATTACATGATAACAAATTAGAAGAATCCCGATGGGGCTATAGCTCAGCTGGGAGAGCGCCTGCCTTGCACGCAGGAGGTCTGCAGTTCGATCCTGCATAGCTCCACCATCTTAAATTCTACCGCGTTAGTTCGCAGCTTGTGTAGTAAACTACACGACGCTACAAACTGCCTTGTATAATATAAGATACCATTATGATTCTTCATTAAAGAAAAGACCAAATTAAGGTTTACTTTCGTCATGCTGAACGTGTTTCAGTATCTGGTGAGTGAATATTAATTTGGTTTTTTAAACCACGTTTTTAACCGAATGCGCGTTAAGAA
>NZ_JACGWC010000109.1:0-430 GCF_014077545.1 Colwellia sp. BRX10-1 | reverse complement strand
TTCTTAACGCGCATTCGGTTAAAAACGTGGTTTAAAAAACCAAATTAATATTCACTCACCAGATACTGAAACACGTTCAGCATGACGAAAGTAAACCTTAATTTGGTCTTTTCTTTAATGAAGAAGATTAATCAATTCAGTGTATGAATTGGTAGGTCTGGGCAGACTTGAACTGCCGACCTCACCCTTATCAGGGGTGCGCTCTAACCAGCTGAGCTACAGACCTATCTTATTAGCAAGCCCAAGGGCTTTCTTCTTCTAATTTGTTATCATGTAATTTGTGTAGACACTCGTGAAACCGAAGTTTCCATTAAACTGTTTTTACTTCAAGATAAGGAGGTGATCCAACCCCAGGTTCCCCTAGGGTTACCTTGTTACGACTTCACCCCAGTCATGAAACACAAAGTGGTGACCGTCCTCCCGAAGGTTA
>NZ_JACGWC010000123.1:0-329 GCF_014077545.1 Colwellia sp. BRX10-1 | reverse complement strand
CTCCCTAAAGGGTCGTTGGAGACTACAACGTTGATAGGTCAGGTGTGTAAGGACTGCGAGGTCTTGAGCTAACTGATACTAATTGCCCGTGAGGCTTAACCATACAACACCCAAGTAGTTTTACTACGAAGTGTTTGTAAAAGACTGACAGAATAACTTCACGCACTGTAATGAATTGAATAAGAAAACGCTTTTATATTTATCGCTCTAACGAGCAACAGCTTTCAAGATTGTAACCTTTTTGTCTAGCGACAATAGCACTGTGGCACCACCTGATCCCATTCCGAACTCAGAAGTGAAACGCAGTAGCGCCGATGGTAGTGTGGGAG
>NZ_JACGWC010000117.1:0-341 GCF_014077545.1 Colwellia sp. BRX10-1 | reverse complement strand
TAAGAAGGTATTAGGACATTCGGACGCGGGATGGAGCAGTCTGGTAGCTCGTCGGGCTCATAACCCGAAGGTCGTCAGTTCAAATCTGGCTCCCGCAACCAACTTACGCTTAAGTATAAAAAGCAGGTCGTCAGTTCCCTTTCAATCAGATATGGGCTCCGATAATCAACTTACGCTTAAGTATAAAAAGCAAATTCTTAAGTTTGAATTAAAACGACTTGGCTTTCCTAAGAAGGTATTAGGACATTCGGACGCGGGATGGAGCAGTCTGGTAGCTCGTCGGGCTCATAACCCGAAGGTCGTCAGTTCAAATCTGGCTCCCGCAACCAACTTACGCTTAA
>NZ_JACGWC010000124.1:0-320 GCF_014077545.1 Colwellia sp. BRX10-1 | reverse complement strand
ACGATAGCTGAAGACACAACAGCCACAGGCAATGTCCTTGATAATGCAGAAACAGCAGATGGTCCACTAACTGTTACAAGCTTTACGGTTGGTGGGAATACCTATAATGCAGGTGATACCGTTACTCTTACGGAAGGCGAGTTAACTTTAAATACCGATGGTAGCTATACTTTTACACCGAACGATAACTTCAATGGTGCTGTGCCTGTGATTACTTATACCGTCACAGATGGTGCTGGTGATACACAGAGTTCTACCCTAACTATTTCAGTGACACCCGTGTCTGATCTAAGTGATGATAGTGAAACGGTTACGATAGC
>NZ_JACGWC010000073.1:0-1123 GCF_014077545.1 Colwellia sp. BRX10-1 | reverse complement strand
CTTGAGTTCAAATGATGGATGCAACACATAGATTAAAATTCTCTGCTGGTGTTTCATATTCTAACGTCTTTCTTGGTCTTTCGTTAAGTCTTCTCGCAACACTGCTTAACTTTTGTTGGCTGTGTATAGATAAATCAGTTCCTTTGGGGAAATATTGTCGGATTAGCCTATTAGTATTTTCATTTGATCCTCTCTGCCAAGGAGAATAAGGATCACAAAGATATACTGGAATTTTTGTCGCTATCGTAAATTCTTTGTGATTAGTTATTTCATAACCTCTGTCCCATGTGAGGGATTTATACATTTCTCTTGGTAACTTTTTAGCATTTTTTATTAATTCTTTTATGACCGTCTTAGTTTTACTATCCTGAACTTTAACAAGCATTACATAGCGTGAATGACGCTCTACAAGGGTTGCAATATAGCTATTATTACAACCTTTAATTAAATCTCCCTCCCAATGTCCAGGAACAACTCTATCTTCTACTGACTCAGGCCTTTCACCGATTGTGAGTCCATCTGATATTTTCCCATGTCCTTTATTTTTTAGTGTGGCGTGGCGGGAGTAGCGCATGATGCGCTTTGATCTTAAACATTTTTGTAGTTCTTTTTTTAATGCGCCCCTTGTTTGAATATACAACGTTTTATATATCGTCTCATGTGACACTTGAAAGTCTTCATTATTAGGATGAGTTCTTTGTAGCCAACCCGCTATTTGTTGTGGTGACCATGCGCACTTTAGTTTGCGAGCGACAATAAGAGTTAGCTTTTTATTTAATGCTAACTTACATGTTTTAGGTCGCTCTGCTCTTTTCCATGCAGCTTTATCTGCATGTGCAGCACGATATTTATCATAGCCACCGTTACGATTAATTTCACGGCAAATAGTTGATGGTGGACGGTTGAGCTTAGTAGCTATAGATCTCCTTGATAGGCTGGCTGAAATACCACGAGAAATCTCTTCACGTTCATCCAATGTTAAATGATTTTTTGCCCTTTGTTTGTTGTTAGGTCGTATACCTCCAGTCGCCGCTATAATGCGGGATATAGAAGGATGATGTCGGTCAAACAATCGAGCTATATCATTAAGCGTACTTCCTTGTTGGTATTTTTCCCACATTAA
>NZ_JACGWC010000136.1:0-273 GCF_014077545.1 Colwellia sp. BRX10-1 | reverse complement strand
ATGGGAACTCCCACACTACCATCGGCGCTACTGCGTTTCACTTCTGAGTTCGGAATGGGATCAGGTGGTGCCACAGTGCTATTGTCGCTAGACAAAAAGGTTACAATCTTGAAAGCTGTTGCTCGCTAGAGCTATAAATATAAAAGCATTTTCTTATTCAATTCATTACAGTGCGTGAAGTTATTCTGTCAGTCTTTTACAAACACTTCGCAGTAAAACTACTTGGGTGTTGTATGGTTAAGCCTCACGGGCAATTAGTATCAGTTAGCTCAA
>NZ_JACGWC010000120.1:0-333 GCF_014077545.1 Colwellia sp. BRX10-1 | reverse complement strand
GTAAAGTAGTTAACTTAACGTTTTATAGATAAGGTTTGAATCTTCGAAAAGAAACTTCAAATTAAATTAAATAAAACGTTGACATCAAAACTGAGAAGCGTATCATGCGCATCTCGCTTCAGGCAAGGCCTGCAGCAACGGAGCAACGCTCCAAAGGTATAAACGAATGGGTTTTATATCTAACTCTTTACTTAAAGTAGATGAGTTTTTCTTTAACAATTAGTTATCATGCAATTTGTGTGGACACTCACATTACATTGATTTTACATAGTCGGTTCTTAATTCTCTAACGAGAGGCAAGGAAAGACGTAAAACAGTTTAATAATGATGTCA
>NZ_JACGWC010000108.1:0-430 GCF_014077545.1 Colwellia sp. BRX10-1 | reverse complement strand
AACAGTCAACGTGCCGTCGCCAACATTACTACTTGGCGCAACAGGTGTCGTCGCGCTAAACGGCGTACCTGTATCTTCGGTTTCTGAAGTGATTTTAACTGTTAACGTTTCTGCTACCGCAGGGTTTGCATTGCCATCGCTATCGGCAACTTGAATATAAACACTCTCGCCTTTTTGGTACGTAGGGACAACAATACCTGATGAATCCGTTAAATTCAGTTGGCCTGTCATAGTGTCTGAAACGGGGATTCCTCCACCGGAATAACTTCCATTCAACCAACCAGCATAGTTAACCTTACCTGCACTACCGTCATTATTGCCATCGTAGATAAAGCTCAGTGCTTGAGGATTAGTGCCTGCATTTATCTCAGCACTGTCATCCACACCCCACCAGTTATTCTTGGCATCAATCGCAAAGCTCGTATGGTTT
>NZ_JACGWC010000105.1:0-455 GCF_014077545.1 Colwellia sp. BRX10-1 | reverse complement strand
AAAAGCCAACTGTAATTTGTCCGACTTGAAAACCCTTGTTAGGTGTTTATTCCACCGAAACTATTTTAATAGATTTTAAGCACTCTGATGTAAAGCCAAGTGGTTCTAAACTATAGCTGACACCTTGAACTCCTCTTTTTTTAGGCAAACTATACCCTTTCATTACTTCTAAGGTGTTCATATTAAACCTAATAGTATATTCAATATTTTGAGTGTCGGGAGTTATAGTCATATTTAAATATGGTGGTAAACGCGTTAAATTATGATACCAAGAACTTGATATATCCAATGAATACATAAATGTACTATTATCTCCAAAATACTTTGAAAGGCACTCTGGCATAATTAATTTTTTATCTGCAATTTGAAGAGTTAATGATTTAAGATCAAATGATGCAGGTTCATATTTCTGCGGAAGACCAATTAAAGCTCCATCATCTTGGATTTTAACCCCA
>NZ_JACGWC010000129.1:0-292 GCF_014077545.1 Colwellia sp. BRX10-1 | reverse complement strand
CTGACATTTTCACGCACAAATAAATGTGTCTTGAATAAGATGTTTACTCTGAGTAAGAGTAAACAAATGTTGATTAACAGCTTTCGCTATTAATCGCTTTTGTAGATATTTATAAAATGTGCAAACTATTTAGAAGTAATGAGCGCGACACCCCTTACTAATGTTAGTTGCTTTATAAATATCTTATTTATATCAGCTTTCCAGATTGTTAAAGAACTCATTCTTAACGCGCATTCGGTTAAAAACGTGGTTTAAAAAACCAAATTAATATTCACTCACCAGATACTGAAAC
>NZ_JACGWC010000068.1:0-1328 GCF_014077545.1 Colwellia sp. BRX10-1 | reverse complement strand
CATGTTCCACCTAATCTAATAGTAAGTTACTTTAGTAAATTAGGTGGCTTGGTCGAACTATAAGCCATTCAAGCAGGACAAATAACAGCTGGCTATTTGCTCCTTCGTCGCTTATTTTAGCCAACAATCATTTGCCTCTTAATGGGGCGTTAGGCATCTTGGAGTATTGTGGTTTCTTTCAGAGATATTCTATTCAAACAACAGGCGTATTGGGTTTCGGAATTGATTGTAGATACCCTTGTACCTTCTGTATATTTACAGTTAATATCTAATCCTGATACTTCAGAATTGGAATGTGATGTCATCTTCAATAATGTATCAAATGTAAGTAGTCTTTTTATCGGTGAAGCAAATGAATCCAAAGAAGAATACTTGTGCACGCTATGGGATGTTACTGACAAAATAAAAGACGGTAAACATCTTTACGTTATTGCTACAGACACTGTTGAGGTATCGTTTTTTTGTGAGGACTCCCCAGAAATAAAATGGGTAAATCCAGATAAGCCTTACCAAACATGGACGCAAGAGAAAATAAAACTGAAAAAAGATGCCTAACAAGGCGTTCAAACGGACAAAAAACAGTTGGCTGTTTCACTCCGTTCACAATTTTAGCCAACAATTTTTTGCCGCTTAACGTGTCGTTAGGTGTAATCGCCACTTCGTTTAATTGTTTAAAGCATTTGCCAATTTAAGTAGGGCGTTTATGTTTTCTTAATATGTTTTGGAGTGTTTCGCCAAGCTCTACGTCATTTACGCCAATATAGTCTTCGGGCATTACCTAAAAACAAAATGTCCTTGCGAATTGGCTTTTTATTGTTTGGTGTTGTGGCTCAAAATCTAGCAGTTGTGTTTATAAAGTGGCGAATGTAATATTAACTTTCAGTGTTTGCTTTAAAGTTCTGTATTTACAAACAAACTTCACCTAACAAGCAATTCAAACGGACAAATAACAGTTGGCTGTCGTTCGTTCCTCACTATTTTAGCCAACTATTATTTGCCGC
Source organism: Colwellia sp. BRX10-1 (assembly GCF_014077545.1). Taxonomy (NCBI): domain Bacteria; kingdom Pseudomonadati; phylum Pseudomonadota; class Gammaproteobacteria; order Alteromonadales; family Colwelliaceae; genus Colwellia; species Colwellia sp. BRX10-1. Next base: position 327 of record NZ_JACGWC010000068.1, on the reverse strand, counting down.
TTAATGTGGGCGTTAGCAGGCAACACTTGTTCTAATTTAAAAGTGCTTGGTTAATTTTATTTCTCACATCAAAGGATTGGTGCTTTTCTCTTTTTCTTCCTTTCTTGTGGCAAAAATTAGTTTTAAATTGATTGGTAAACATTCTATGTTATTGTTTATCAATTAAAGTTTAGTGGCGAAGTGGTGCGGTGTTTATTGTTTCTCACTTCCATCAATTAACTATTTATGTGTTTGTTGGTTTAAGTGTTCTTAATTAACGCTTCTGCTAACAAGCAATTCAAACGGACAAATAACAGTTGGCTGTCGTTCGTTCCTCACTATTTTAGC
>NZ_JACGWC010000067.1:0-1373 GCF_014077545.1 Colwellia sp. BRX10-1 | reverse complement strand
TATGTGTTTGTTGGTTTAAGTGTTCTTAATTAACGCTTCTGCTAACAAGCAATTCAAACGGACAAATAACAGTTGGCTGTCGTTCGTTCCTCACTATTTTAGCCAACTATTATTCGCCGCTTAATTGGGCGTTATATGGCATAGGAGGCTATATGAAAAATCCAAAGTGTGGTGCTTGTAAAAACAAAATCACGATACTAGGATCGTTACAAAACTTTAGTCTTACCAAGATCATATGCCCATTCTGTTTCTACAAAAACAAGATAGATTTAAAGCATTATATTCCCTGGGTTATATTCGGGTTTTTTATAGGTATAGCTTACGCAAGCTTTCAATCTGATGATAATCTGGTCAATACTTTTTCAGTCATATTTTCTATAATAAGTTTTTATCTCTGTAGAATGAACTGGCATAAAATATTGGTGTAAACTGCCATATAACAAGACGTTCAAACGGACAAAAAACAGTTGGCTGTTTCACTCCGTTCACAATTTTAGCCAACAATTTTTTGCCGCTTAACGTGGCGTTAGTTGCCTTTATTCTGGTGGGAAATTCTGCTTTTGGTGTAAAACTCGCATTATTCTAATCGTATCACCATCGACCCAATAAGAAACAATCATTGATATTTCTGGAATGATTAACACTCTTCCACGAAAAATGTCTCTTTTAACACCCATTAGGGGGTGTTCTAGTAAGTTTTCAACTTTAGCTTCAATAGTTTGATCAGTTTTTTCTGCTGCACTTGGATTAAAATCAAAAAGAAATTCAAATATTTTTTCACGATCATTTAATGATTCTTCTTCCCAAAAGATCATGATTTGTCTCTATTACGGATTTTCTGTTTTCTTGCTTCCATTAATTTTTTTGCTTCATCATGCAAAATAAAATTAGCTTTTCCATTATCAAACTTGTCAAATGCTGCATTTATTTGTTCCGATAACCATGCATCATGGCTTATAGTTTTTCTTTGTTCTTCTGCTAAACCTTCCGCAAGTTCTCGGCATGCGTCGCTAAGAGTACGGCCTTGGCTTTCCGCCATTTGTTGCGCTAAACGTTTCGTCTCTTCATCAACTCTAAATTGAATGCGAGTGTCCATAATATGTTACCTTAAATTAGTGTTGTACTCACAAATGTTAGCACTGCAATTAATCCAAGGCAACTAACAAGTTGCTTAAACGGACAAAAAACAGTTGGCTTCCCTCACTTCGTTCGTTATTGTAGCCAAACTATTTTTAGCCGCTTAGCAAAGCGTTATGTACCGCCTTTTTTTAAGGGTAAATTCTTTTTATAAGTTTGGTGGTTTCAAGTCGGCTTGGTGTTTTTTGCCTTGAGTTTTCGCTTTATAGTTTTGCATTCATCGCTATAAAACGAGT
>NZ_JACGWC010000125.1:0-317 GCF_014077545.1 Colwellia sp. BRX10-1 | reverse complement strand
TCCCATTCCGAACTCAGAAGTGAAACGCAGTAGCGCCGATGGTAGTGTGGGAGTTCCCATGTGAGAGTAGGACATTGCTAGGCTTCTATTTAGAGAAACCCGTAGCTGATGCTACGGGTTTTTTGTTCCAAGGTTCTAATTTACTTTGTATTTTAAACAGTATAAATTAAATTATATCTTTGATATTACAAGTTTTGTCTAGCGACAATAGCACTGTGGCACCACCTGATCCCATTCCGAACTCAGAAGTGAAACGCAGTAGCGCCGATGGTAGTGTGGGAGTTCCCATGTGAGAGTAGGACATTGCTAGGCTTCCA
>NZ_JACGWC010000146.1:0-245 GCF_014077545.1 Colwellia sp. BRX10-1 | reverse complement strand
AAGATGATAAAGTTATTTTTGATAGCTTTCCTGGTGCAGGTCCACAACTTGCGCCACGATTATTAGTGGCATTAGGCAGTAATAGAGATCGTTATGATGATGCGTCTGAGCTACAGAAATATGCGGGTATTGCGCCTGTAATTGAACGTAGCGGTAAGAAAATGTGGACACATTGGCGGTACAGTTGCCCTACTTTTTTAAGGCAAACTTTTGTGGAGTGGGCTGGGTTTTCAATACGCTATTCA
>NZ_JACGWC010000047.1:0-7662 GCF_014077545.1 Colwellia sp. BRX10-1 | reverse complement strand
ATTATCGCTAATGAAGAACTAAATTTTCAAAATGAAGAGAAAGAAAAACGAGCCGCCGAACTGATTATCGCTAATGAAGAACTAAATTTTCAAAATAAAGAGAAAGAAAAGCGGGCCGCCGAACTAGTTATCGCTAATAAAGAACTGATGATTGCCGCTACAGTCTTTGAATCCCAAGAAGGTATGTTAATCACTGATGCTAGTAACCGTATTATTCGCGTGAACAGCGCCTTTGCATCTATCACTGGTTATAGCAATGAAGACGTTATTGGCCAAAAGCCAAGCGTTCTTAGTTCAGAAAAACAAAGTGCAGGTTTTTTCATTACTATGTGGGATAGCATCAACAATACCGGTGCGTGGCAAGGTGAAATATACAATACGCGCAAAAATGGTGAAATTTATCCAGAATATATCACCATTACGGCAGTTAAAGATGCTCAGGGCATTGTTACTAACTATGTGGAAACATTGACCGATATCACTCTGATTAAAGCCTCTGCTGATAAAATTATAAGCCTAGCTTATTATGATGTGTTGACGCACTTACCTAACCGCAGTCTGCTACTTGATAGGCTTGAACAAGCATTAACCGCCAGTGCGGAAAGTGGACAACGTGGCGCAGTATTGTGTATCGACTTAGACCACTTCAAAAATCTGAATGATACGCTAGGACATGATATGGGTGATTTGTTACTGAAACAGGTGGCAGAACGACTAATTGCGTGTATATATACAAAAGATACTATTGCTCGCATAGGCGGTGACGAGTTTGTCATCATACTCGAAAACCTAAGCGATAGTGCAATCGAAGCCGCCGCTGAAACTAACAATATCATTGAAAAAATAGCCTTCACACTGAGCAAACCCTATCAACTTAATACTCATTTCTACCAGAGCTCCTCTAGTATAGGAGCTACATTGTTTATGGGGCATGAACTTAAGTCAAAGGAACTACTGAAACAAGCAGATATTGCCATGTATCAATCGAAGGGCAAAGGGCGCAATGCCATCACCTTCTTTAACTCAGTCATGCAAGATAAAATTACTGCTCGTGTTGATATTGAAAATGAGCTACGCGTAGCTATTGAACAACAGCAATTCCAATTACATTATCAAATACAAGTTGATCACATAGGTCGCCCCTTTGGAGCTGAAGCCTTAATTCGTTGGCCGCATCCTAAACGTGGCTTGATTTCTCCTTTGAGCTTTATTCCGGTAGCAGAAGATACAGGACTCATTATTACTATTGGGCAATGGGTACTAGAAACTGCTTGTGCACAATTAAATCGATGGGATAAAGATGAGCTGACACGTTACCTCACCTTATCCGTCAATGTAAGCGCTAAACAATTTTTTCAAACAGATTTTGCGGCGCAAGTAATCGCAACAGTTCGACGTTACGACATTAATCCGACAAAGCTAAAACTGGAATTGACCGAGAGTATGTTGGTAGAGAGCATTGAAAACTTCATCTCAACCATCAACACTTTGAAGGAAATTGGCATTAAAATCTCATTGGATGACTTTGGGACGGGCTATTCATCTTTACAATATTTAAAAAAGTTAGGAATTTATCAACTAAAAATTGACCAATCATTTGTACGGGATATTGCCACTGATATTCATGATCAAGTGATTGTTCGCACAATTATTGCAATGGCACACAGCCTAGATATAAATGTCGTTGTTGAAGGCGTTGAAACAGAAGAGCAGAGACAAGTTTTACTTACTATTGGTTGCTCTCACTTTCAAGGTTATTTATTTAGTAAACCTGTTCATATTGATGAGTTTGAGGGGTTAGTTAGAAAGTTATAGATATTGTTCTCATTCTATGTACGTATTTTACTTTTTTGATCCTGAAATCAGTCTCAAAATTGATCTTTGGAACGCTCGCTATACAGAGGGTCATTGAATCAACTGTTGAAACAGGTTAATGGATGAGAAAGTTATAATTTGATAGTGTTAGGTATCAATTTTATCCGGTAAATCGACAAAAAGCGCTAGACAGGCACGTTGACTTCCATTCTTTGTTGTCAGAATACGGGATCAGTGAATAAAGTAAGGCAACCAGTTTCTAATGTTAGCAATCTCCGCATACCACACGCTTAAAGCCATGCTCGGAGACGGCCACAACACAAAAAATTATCAAACTCTCGAACAACGTATTTTGGTAAGCGCTTATCTTGCTCGGTAAGTGCTTCTTCAAATACCGAAAAATACTGATTAACAAGTTGATACAATAGAGTTATTTCGGGCCGGTGACATTTGTATTGCACCACTTGCTGTAGTGCCAGCGCTTTATTGATTTCTACAACCGCTGTATGTCGAGCTTTCATAAAGCCAAAAATGTTGAGGTGGCCGACTTCAGTTCATTAGACTAATCATTTATTTTAATATGTAGTGAGTCTATTTGAGCTGATTGGCTTTTCGGTATTTACCTTGATAGTCAAAAAGTCTGTTTTTGACACGCCAGTAGAATTTTTGTTTTCTACCAATGACAAAGTCAGGACACGGCAATATGTTAGCTAACTTTAATGCTTGTTCAAGTGTAGTCACTTCAAACGATCCAGTAGAGCCCAGCTGAACACTAATTTTAGCGCTAAGGCGTTTAGAAAAGATATCATTGAACGCTTTAACTTGATTTGGCTTAGTGAAGTCAAAAGATTCATTGAGTTCAACGCCTTCCTCGTCATGGTAAGTGATTTTTAACTTATCAGCTCCCTTATCACTAACTTTCGTTAAATTAAGACCTGCGCAACGAATAATTTTTGAATCTTTAAGTTGTAGTGCCTTTTTTAACATATCATCGGGATCAACCAAGACTTCATGACACTGTAAACAGTTACGAGCAGCTATGTCATTTTCACCACCGCAGTGTGGGCATTCTTTAAATACAAAACGATAGTTACATTGGCTCTGTGACCCTTGTTCTTCAATTAGGCCTTGGCATCGACGGCCGTAGTGTTCCACTAAATATCCATCATCATCACAAATGCCCCAAAATAAATTGGGAAATTCACAACTGGGGCAAATAACTTGCACCGGCTGACTTTTACTATTCGGCTTTTTCTCACCGACTTCTGGATGATAGAGGTCAAAATCATTGCCCGTATAGTCAATGACCAAGCAATCTTTTTTGTTATCACTCAAACGCAGACCACGACCGATGATTTGCTGATAGAGACTAACTGATTGTGTTGGACGTAATATCGCAATCATATCGACATGCGGTGCGTCAAAGCCAGTGGTTAATACTGAAACATTAACCAGGTATTTAATTTCTTTACGCTTAAATGCCTTAATTAACTTATCGCGTTCAGTGTTGTCGGTAGCACCGGTAATTAATGCACTCAATTGGGCGGGTAAATAATTAAAGACTTCCTTTGCATGCTCAACTGTAGCGGCAAATATCATAATACCTTGACGTTTATAGCCTAACTCAATGACCTGCTCAATAATGCCTTGAGTCACCCGGGGATTTTTATTTAATAGATGATTGATATCTTTAGGACTATATTCACCAGAGGCGTTTGCTCGCAGGCTACTAAAATCATAATGCTCTATGGTGGCATCGACTAAATTAGGTTCGGTTAAATACTGGCGTTTAATTAAGTAACGAAGGGGTAGTTCATAAATACAGTGCTCAAAAGGTCGCTTTTCTTCACTTCGCATGAAACCACGGTAATGTTTTTTATATATCCAGCCCATACCTAAACGATAAGGGGTTGCGGTTAAACCCAATAATTTAACATCAGGATTAACTTGCATCAATTTTTCAATAATTTGTTGATACTGGTTACTATTGGACAGCTTGCTTGCTTTTTCTTGTGTTTGCTCTTTAGACTTGTCTTTAACCAGCTCAGTGCTGGCTAAGTTAACTCTATGACATTCGTCAATAATAATTAAGGAGTAGGGCTCACTAAAGTCATCTAGATTGCGAACTGCCGATTGTATACTGGCGAACGTGACTTGGTGCTGAGTTTCTTTCAGTTTTAATCCGGCCGAATAAATACCGGCGGTAACACCATAGCTTTCATATTTTTGATGATTTTGCTCGACCAATTCTTTGACATGGGTGAGTACCAATATTTTTCGCTTTGCCAACCGAGCAAGCTCGGCAATTACCAGACTTTTACCTGAGCCTGTAGGTAAAACAATCACCGCAGATTCGTTGGTTTTTCGAAAGTGTTTAAGCACCGCCGAAACAGCTTCTTGTTGATAATCTCTAAGTTGAAAAACTTCCACGCAGTGCTGTTGCCTTAATAGGGAAATGAAAACAGTCATAATAGCAAAGTAGTCGATAAGTCCAAAATTAAAAACCAACTTTAAACCTTGATTAGTTTGTAGCAGTTAATCTAATAGTAGGGTTTAATAAAAGACTAATATGCTGGGCATTACTGGGAACACCACTGAGGTAATTGAGCCTTAATATGATTTTTTTGCAAAAAGTTATACAAAGTAGTACTGATAGGTAGCTTTACAGTTCCTTCTTAGTAACTAGGGAGTACTTCATAAAAATCAAACAGACAATTTATCTGTTTAATTTCTTATCTATAATGATCATGAGTTTACTCTAGTTGAAATTTATTGAATAAAACCAGTGCCCATAGACGTCCCATTCTTCACACAAAATATAGAAAAACCGATAATCAAAAGATTATGGTTTTTTGTTTTATAGCGCTCAAATCTCTATAGCAAGGGGTATATAAACAAGAAGTTATGAACGCACGAAGCTTTTGCATTTTAGTAATATATGAAAGTTGAACAAATGAATGTTAGGAAAGGATTTACAATCGATCTTAAACGACTAGGTTACCCTAATGTTTGGTGGTGTATTTATCTATCTCTTAAAATGCTTAAAATTAGGCTAAAAAATTGTGAGAGTTAGAAGTATTACCTCCACAACATATTATTATTGCTAACATAAGAGAAAGGTATAAAAATTGAAAATTAGCATAAATTATTAATTCAGGTATCATGTAGCGAAGGTATTATTAAATTATAATTTTTTTAGTTATGCTTTAGTGTCGTGTTTTTTAACAGTTATCAAAAATGAAGTTTATATTTGAATGTTACCCATTGAATTAAATAGGTTTTTATTTTTGGTGTATATCTTGCATACCACAAGTGTCTTGAAGTAAATGTCGTTATGCGACATCAAATTATTAACCCATTAAGGGCTTAAGGAAGTTGTATGAGTTCTAAAATCATAAATATTGTTGTAGTTTGTGTGTTATCTCTTTTTGTTGCCGATAGAGCAAATGCGGGATTAATTATTGGTGATCTTTATTCTGACGATACTGGTATCCAATGGGAGTATATAGGTTCTTTTGATGTAACTGGTGGTGATGATTATAGTCTTAAACCTGCTACTTATAATGGTATTGAGGCCGCAGAATTTATCTTTGGTCAACCTACAATTCCAGTATCATACGCTTTAAGTACAAACGTAATTACTGATTATACTAATATTGAAGATTATATTGTTAATAAAGAAGCTTTTTACCAGCAATATCGAATAGCTGGTGTTACATCATACGATCAAGCCAGAGCAACTAATCTGGCTGGTGGTATTGGTTATGACGCTGAGGGTGATGTTTCAGCATACGTTTATGATAGAGCGTTTGAAGGAATATACTTTAATTATGTATTTAAATCAGTGACTACTTCAGTGCCCGAACCATCAACAATTGCTATTTTCTCACTTGCTTTAATTGGATTAGTCTCTCGCAGGTTCAAAAACTAATAATTTTATTATCATCATCAAGGCGGTGTCACTCGATACCGCCATTGTTACAGAACATTAATATCTATTTTGCATGTATTATCTCTATAAATAACATCTTTTTAACTGAGATACAGACCCTATACATTGAATCATTATTGTAAGATTAAGTTTTATAATATTTCTGTATTAAAACTTAATCTTTTTATTTAATTTACCTGTTAATCAATTCATTAGAAGACCACCTAAAATACTTTGTCTTTAGTCTAAATACTTGTAATATGTAACCTCATAAGTATGTTTACAGTTATCAATCAGCTGCAGTATTTTTAGATTGTCTAGAGTATGTGGTAAGCCAAATCATTAGGAAGTTGTTTATGGAAAACTATACCAACCCAAAAAGTGCACAAGTCATTAATGTTAAAGGTGAAATTCACACCGATGTGGCTGTAGATACTCTATTACAAGTTGGTGATGTCGTTAAAGCAGGCGCCGTTCTTAATTTAATCAAAGGCAGTGAAATTGTATTAGCTTATGCTGATGGAAGTCAGCATAAAGTCTCCAGCTACGAGGCTGAGTCGGTAAATGAAATTCGTGTAGATATAATTTCTCCTGATAACAATACAGAAAGTGTTGATAGTGAAGATATCAATAATATTCAAAATGAAATTTCAGCAATTCAAGATTTAATTGATGCTGATATTGATGCAGAGCTCCCTGAAACAACTGCTGGTCTTACTAGTAATGAAGGTACAAGTTTTGTCACGGTAAACAGAACAGGCGATGAAACGTTAGCGCAGGCTGGATACGATACAACAGAACAAAATAATATTTTTGTCTTACCCGGTGATTTAGATAACGAAAATAATAATGATAATTTTGCCTTATTTGATGCTGATGAAAATGTCACTGTAGCAGAAGATACATCAGCCACAGGTAATGTGCTAGATAATGGTGCCAGCGCAGGCGGCCCATTAAGTGTGATTAACTTTAGCATTGATGGTAATACTTTCGATGCGGGCGAGACAATTAATTTAGTAGAGGGTGAATTTACCTTAAATGCAGACGGTAGCTATACCTTTATACCTGCTGATAATTTTAATGGCACTGTGCCCGTGGTCAATTACACCGTTACCGATGGTGCAGGTAATACGGATAGTTCTACTTTAACGATTTTAGTAACACCCGTATCAGATCTTACTGATGCGGATGAATCTGTTACAACAGCTGAAGATACCCCTGTTTCTGGCAATGTACTTAATAATGCTGATACTGCAGATGGTCCTCTGACTATAACGAGCTTTACTGTTGATGGTAATACTTTTAATCCAGGTGATACGGTTACTCTCGCTGAAGGTGAACTCACTTTAAATCCAGATGGTAGTTACACCTTTATACCAAATGACAATTTCAACGGCAGTGTACCGGTGGTCAGCTACACCGTTACTGACGGTGCGGGTGATACCGATAGTTCTACTCTAACAATTTCAGTAACACCGTTACCAGATCTTACTGATGACAATGAATCTGTTACAACAGCTGAAGATACCCCAGTCTCTGGTAACGTTTTGGATAATGCAGCAACTGCAGATGGACCATTAACAGTAACCAGCTTTACTGTTAATGGAAATACTTTCAATGCAGGTGATACGGTAAGTCTCACTGAAGGCGAACTCACTTTAAATGCAGATGGTAGTTATACCTTCACACCCAATGATAACTTCAATGGTGCTGTGCCCGTGGTCAGCTACACCGTTACTGATGGTGCCGGTGATACGGATAGTTCTGCCTTAACGATTTCAGTAACACCTGTATCAGATCTTACTGATGACAATGAATCTGTTACAACAGCTGAAGATACCCCAGTCTCTGGTAACGTTTTGGATAATGCAGCAACTGCAGATGGACCATTAACCGTAACGAGTTTTACTGTTGAT
>NZ_JACGWC010000060.1:0-1976 GCF_014077545.1 Colwellia sp. BRX10-1 | reverse complement strand
TTAAATGCCGATGGTAGTTACACTTTTACACCAAATGACAATTTCAATGGTGCTGTTCCTGTAATTACTTATACCGTCACAGATGGTGCCGGTGATACGGATAGTTCTACCTTAACGATTTCAGTGACACCCGTATCAGATCTTATTGATGATAATGAGTCTGTTACAACAGCTGAAGATACAACAGCCACAGGCAATGTGTTAGATAATGCTGAAACTGCAGACGGTCCACTAACTGTTACAAGCTTTACGGTTGGTGGTAATACTTATAATGCAGGTGACACCGTTACCCTCACCGAAGGTGAGTTAACTTTAAATACCGATGGTAGCTATACCTTTACACCGAATGATAACTTCAATGGTGCTGTGCCTGTGATTACTTATACCGTCACAGATGGTGCCGGTGATACACAGAGTTCTACCTTAACTATTTCAGTAACTCCAGTTTCAGATTTAAGTGATGATAGTGAAACTGTCACGATAGCAGAAGACACAACAGCAACAGGCAATGTGTTAGATAATGCTGAAACAGCAGACGGTCCAATGACCGTCACCAGTTTTACTGTTGGTGGGAATACGTATAATTCAGGTGACACGGTTACCCTCACGGAAGGTGAGTTAACTTTAAATGCAGACGGTAGCTACACTTTCACTCCGAATGATAACTTTAATGGTGCTGTTCCTCTAATTACTTACATTGTTACTGACGGTGCAGGTGACACTCAGAGTTCTACCCTAACCATTTCAGTCACACCGGTTTCTGATTTAAGTGATGATAGTGAAACTGTCACGATAGCAGAAGATACAACAGCAACAGGTAATGTCCTTGATAATGCTGAAACAGCAGACGGACCATTAACTGTCACCAGCTTTATGGTTAACGGTAATACGTATAATGCAGGTGATACCGTTACTCACACTGAAGGTGAACTCACTTTAAATACCGATGGTAGCTACACTTTTACACCGAACGATAACTTTAATGGTGCTGTGCCAGTGATCAGCTACACCGTTACTGATGGTGCTGGTGATACTCAGAGTTCTACCTTAACAATTTCAGTGACACCAGTTTCAGATTTAAGCGATGATAATGAAACGGTCACGATATCAGAAGATACAATTGCCACAGGCAATGTGCTTGATAATTCAGCAACTGCCGATGGACCGTTAACCGTAACGAGTTTTATTGTTGATGGTAATACATATAGTGCAGGTGACACCGTTACCCTCACCGAAGGTGAGTTAACTTTAAATACCGATGGTAGTTATACCTTCACACCTAATGATAATTTCAACGGTGCTGTTCCTGTTATTACATATACAGTTACTGATGGTGCGGGTGATACTCAGACTTCTACCTTAACAATTTCAGTAACACCAGTGTCTGATCTGAGTGATGATAGTGAAACTGTTTCTGTCGCAGAAGACACAATTGCAACAGGTAATGTGCTTGATAATGCAGAAACAGCAGATGGTCCACTCACGGTAACGAGCTTTACGGTTGGTGGGAATACCTATAATGCAGGTGATACCGTTACTCTTACGGAAGGCGAGTTAACTTTAAATACCGATGGTAGCTATACTTTTACACCGAATGACAATTTCAATGGTGCTGTGCCTCTAATTACTTACATTGTTACTGATGGTGCGGGTGATACACAGACTTCTACCTTAACAATTTCAGTGACACCAGTTTCAGATTTAAGTGATGATAGTGAAACTGTCACGATAGCAGAAGATACAATTGCTACAGGCAATGTGCTTGATAATGCTGAAACTGCAGATGGTCCACTAACAGTAACGAGTTTTACGGTTGAGGGTAATACGTATAATGCAGGTGATACCGTTACTCTCACTGAAGGTGAGTTAACTTTAAATACCGATGGTAGTTATACCTTTACACCTAATGACAATTTCAACGGTGCTGTTCCTGTAATTACTTACATTGTTACTGACGGTGCAGGTGATACACAGAC
>NZ_JACGWC010000097.1:0-596 GCF_014077545.1 Colwellia sp. BRX10-1 | reverse complement strand
TAACTACCATCGGTATTTAAAGTTAACTCACCTTCAGTGAGGGTAACGGTGTCACCTGCACTATATGTATTACCACCAACAGTAAAACTCGTTACGGTTAGTGGACCGTCTGCTGTTTCAGCATTATCTAACACATTGCCCGTGGCAATTGTATCTTCAGCTATCGTAACCGTTTCACTATCATCACTTAAATCTGAAACTGGTGTCACTGAAATTGTTAAGGTAGAGCTCTGAGTGTCACCTGCACTGTCAGTAACAATGTAAGTAATTACAGGCACAGCACCGTTGAAATTGTCATTTGGTGTGAAGGTATAACTACCATCGGTATTTAAAGTTAACTCGCCTTCCGTAAGAGTAACGGTATCACCTGCATTATAGGTATTCCCACCAACCGTAAAGCTTGTAACAGTTAGTGGACCGTCTGCAGTTGCTGCGTTATCGAGGACATTACCTGTAGCAATTGTATCTTCAGCTATCGTAACCGTTTCACTATCATCACTTAGATCAGACACGGGTGTCACTGAAATAGTTAGGGTAGAACTCTGTGTATCACCAGCACCATCTGTGACGGTATAAGTAATCACAGGCACAGCACC
>NZ_JACGWC010000061.1:0-1877 GCF_014077545.1 Colwellia sp. BRX10-1 | reverse complement strand
GTTTATTTGGTTTACTCGAAATTCACGGTTAGGTTTATGTTAGGCGGTGGGCGTTATTTATTTCTTCCGTTTATCTGTTAAATTTTAGTATTGTTTGTTACTGTAAAGTTCATAATAACCAATTAGATAACAAGCTATTCAAGTGGGACAAATTACAGTTGGCTGGTTCCGCTTCGCTTCACATTTTAGCCAACTACAATTTGCCCCTTAATAGGGCGTTAGGTGTTCAGGGAATCTCTCAACTATGGATGTTGATCAAAAGATAAATGTTTTTCATTCCTTAGATTCTAAATCGACTTGTATCGCTATGATCAAGTCTTGTACTTTTGGAATCGCAATTTTAACTTTAATAAGCTTGATCATCGGACTATTTTTCCAAGAGTTGAATATTGAAACATCTATTGGTTTTATAATTGATTTCAGCTTGTATGCGTTTCTCCTGTTTGCAGTTTTTAAGTGGCATTCTCGTATTGCGGCATCATGTTTACTTTTATTATCAACTTATAGTGTATATCTAACATTTATGGTGCTAGCAGGAGTCGAAATTGGTGGCTCTAATCTACTAATATCTCTTGCAAGTTTTTGGTTGTCTTTGCGTTGTACCGAAGCAACTGTTAAATTAAATAAACCTAATAAAAAGAACACCTAACAAGGCATTCAAACGGACAAAAAACAGTTGGCTGTTTCACTCCGTTCACATTATAGCCAACAATTTTTTGCCGCTTAACGTGGCGTTATATTTTTCGGAGAGTTGATCATGTCACCTGAACAAATATCTATTATTGCTGTTTTGTTGGCAGCGCTGTCAGCTATGTATGCAAAACGGGCAGTTAATGAAGCTAAAAAAAGTAATGATATTGGTAGGCTAAATTCGTTACTTGCTTTTAGAACTCATTATTTAGATCTTATGGCGCATAAACAAAAACTAGCGGAAATAATGCCATCTAATAGTAAAGGTTTAGAGCAGTGTAGAGAATCTTATGGTGATTTAGATACTAAATTACGAGAGATAAATTCTCAAATAGAACTATATCACGATAAAGTTGTGGCAAACAAAATATAACAAGCTGTTCAAGCGGGACAAATAACAGTTGGCTAATTCCGCTCCGCTTCACATATTAGCCAACTACAATTTGCCCCTTAACAGGGCGTTATATTTTTATCATATTTCACAGTATTAAATTGAGGCTAAAGGAATGAAGGCTGTTTATTTTTCCCTAATATTTATCCTGCTTAATGGTTGTGCTATTGGAAATGCGCCATTTGCAGAACGAATGGACTATAAAATCGGAACGAAGGTGCCTTTTTTAGATCCTACAAGGTACGGAGATTCTGGAGACTTAATCAGAGCAGATTATTTGATTTCTGGAAAAGGATTCACTCACATTTCAAAAAATGAGAATGGTGATATTGTCCAACATTGGTTTTATAGTGAAGTATTACCTACTCATAGTATGAAAGAGTGGGTCGGTAAATGTAAAGTTTTTTATGTTGTTGACCCCAAAACCAATATCATAAAGAGTTGGGATTATGATAAAGGCGCAAACCCTGAAAGCTGCAGGGATTGGTTGTAATCAAAATATAACAAGTCATTCAAAAGGACAAAAAACAGTTGGTTTTTGCTCCTTCGTCGCTTATTTTAACCAACTATTTTTTGCCTCTTAATGAGGCGTTAGGTGTTTTCAGAATGCGGTTAACTTTGATAGTATTATCGATATTTTATAGTTCTTTTTTATTTGCTCATAAAGATAGTGGGGTTAAAATCCAAGATGATGGAGCTTTAATTGGTCTTCCGCAGAAATATGAACCTGCATCATTTGATCTTAAATCATTAACTCTTCAAATTGCAGATAAAAAATTAATTATGCCAGAGTGCC
>NZ_JACGWC010000052.1:0-4001 GCF_014077545.1 Colwellia sp. BRX10-1 | reverse complement strand
TGTTGGAAAACTAAAGAGCCATACAATGAAGCCAAGTATTTAAAAGCATTGAGCGATAGGAATTCCCCATTACTTTTTAAAGAAAAAGCTTGTTAAAGGTCTCAGGGCGTAGACCGGACGTTAGCATCAATGGATTTTCGAGCTGTTTTTAGTGTTCATTAGACGTTGAGCTACCTTATCCTGACAGACAACTAAGCCACCATTGCCGACATTCGGTAGGAATAATTTTGGGGTTGAAACGAATAATTGTGCTCAAGTAGTGCTAATTGTTTACTGATATAAGCCAGAAGCCTTTATTTATCATGATTAGCAAAGGATACTTAATCCTATGGTGATAGTTTGGTGATGAAACAACCTAACTTACCAATCACCAGATACAAAAAAACACTGTCCATAACGACCAGTGTTTTCTAGAATCAAACAATATTAAATTATTAAGATTGTTTCTTAAATCGACGTGATGCTAAACCAATCATTCCTAATGCAAAAATAGCAAGTGTAGATGGTTCTGGTACTACAGTACCATCTTTATATAACATATAATTGATAGGGTTCGAAGTGTTTGGTCCCCAATTATTTTGCCACACTGCCTGGCTTGTCCAATTGTAGTAATCATGGATCACACCGTTAGAACCTATACCTACCAATCCGACTCGACCTATTATACCGTTGTCGTAAGTAAAATGCGTGTAACCAGAACTGTAACCAAATCCGAAATCCAGACTATTCCACCCGGTAATTGTACCGCACACTGTTCCGTACAATAGATTACCATCACACGGAGAACTTGCAACCCCAAGCACCGCATTGTAAAACTCGTCAATTACATCCGCAGTGACTATGGACCAACCATCAAAAGCAGCACCACTTGTCATCAACATATGAGTATCTGCAATGTTAAGGTTAAAAGCATCTAGGCGTGTGTACATTCGTCCAGAATTGGTGTCTGTTATATAATTTGTCTCGGTGTCAGTGGTCAGATAGCCGTGGGTGATTATTCCCGCATTTACAAAAGAGCTAGTAGCTAAAAACAAACCAACAATCACTATATTAAATATTTTAAACTTCATTTGATATTCCTTTGTAACCGTTTTAGGGGGTAGCAGTTATAAGTGAAACGTCATCACATATGCTACTGAGAATGCACAAAACATACCAAACTTAAAATATACAACAATTTCAATACAATGATAATTTATATAATTTTAAATCAAATAACACTGTAAAATAATCTGACACAAAAAACCTCATCAACCAGTTGAATTAATTATCTAATTTTAACAAAATGTAATTAATATTAGTTCCAGTATAAAAACACCTTTAGGTGATTGAATTTCACCCTAAATAAAATATAAACATTTTAAAAATCAGATTTAAACTAGCTAAAACAACCATTTCAGTAGTGTAATTAATTAAAAGCAAGTGGTGCTAATTGTTGTATTTCAACACAGTAACACCGCTATAGACCAGTATTTTCAGTACCTTTTCACCACCTACTAACTGACTTGTAATAGTTGATTTGATATATCATCCGTTGTGAGTGAATTTGAACTCCACTGTCGGCTTTGAGCTTAAACCAGCCCCACAAGTGAGCAGAAAATTTTGGCTAATATTGCCCTAAATATGCTCCTGAATTTGCGAAGGCTTAATGTCTGCAATTGGCTAAGAGAAGCATTCTTCTCTTACATACGCATAATGTCTGCTATTAATAAATTTTAGTGTATCAAGCCATACTTATAGTCCCTTCAAGAAAAGGAGTACTATTATGTATAACAGCAAATCAACTTCACGAAAAACCTGCTGGAATAAAGGCAAATTAGTTGGTCAAAAACTTCCCCTTAAACTCGAAGAAATATGGTCAATTAGGATACGATTAGAGCTGGCAAATAACTTGCGAGAATTAACGATGTTTAATTTGGCTTTAGACTGTAAATTACGCGCCTGTGATTTTATTAAACTAAAAGTTTTGGATATTGCTCATGGAGCTACTATTCAGTCCAGAGCAATGCTTATTCAACAGAAAACAGGTAGTTCAGTTCAATTTGAATTAACCCCTAAAACTAGAAAGTCACTGCAAGAATGGATAGCAAAAAAATCACTTAAGTCTGGTGATTATTTGTTTGGCAGTAGAGTAAAAAAGGATTTTCATTTAACTACTCGTCAATATGCAAGGATAGTTAAAAAATGGATTTCAAGTATAGGTTTAGATCTCACATTATATGGCACTCATACCATGAGGCGAACTAAAGCATCTTTAATCTATAAGAAAACAAAAAATTTGAGAGCAGTTCAAATATTACTTGGGCATACTAAACTAGAGAGTACCGTTCGATATCTTGGCGTTGAAGTAGATGATGCGCTTGAGCTTTCGGAAGCAACCGATATTTAACTCAAACTGAAGGCATGGACGCTTTCTTCAATGATACGATAGCTGACATAAGCCCATGCTTATTTAACTGCGACCATTTCGACAATTATTCGTAAAAGGATACGTTATGTATTGATGATTTTTTGTCAAAAATTATAAAAATCACACCAGTAGTGCTGAATAATCAGTTAAAGTATCTGAAAGCTTTTACACATGTGGCATAACATAGGATTACTAATCCTATGGTGATGGTTTATCAGTGAAATAACCTGATTTACCAATCATCAGATACAAAAAAAACACCAATCACTACAATTGATGTTTTCTAGAATTTACCACAAAGAAGCTATATTAAGATTGTTTCTTAAATCGACGTGATGCTAAACCAATCATTCCTAATGCAAAAATAGCAAGTGTCGTGGGTTCTGGTACTGATGTGGCCTCGTTAAACGTAAACGTTTCCAGTGAATTTACGGTGTACTGGGTTAACGTCTGTTGCCCGTCAACTATATTACCTAAACCTGTGCTCTGTTCTCCAACATAACTACCTACGTAATGGGCATACCCGCCATTGCCAATTTGGCCTGTACCTCCCCATAGGTCGAACCCTCCACCGAACGCCGCGAAGTAATTATTATGATTATATGTAGCTAGGTAGCCTACTGCCCAATTCGCATGCGGGTCGGCTGTTTGGGCTTTTGTATTTGTAGTTAGATTGAATATGAAGTTTTCCCATATCCCATCGCTGTCGCTGGTCCAACCTGATGTGGAACTCCATACATTTGCATTATAGCCCCCTATCAAGTAGTTTTGTCCTGCGTATGTTATGTCGTAGATTGAAACTGTGTTGGATACGCCATCAACCGCACTATGCCAAGAACTTGATGTTGCTCCTGTTGCTCCATACCATACGCTATCCCAGTTTAGATCTCCTTGACCTAACCAATTTTCTAGTTGTGAAGCACCCGCTTCATCAAGCAATACGCTGCTTGAATCAATTACACCTGCATTAACAAAGCCAGTAACAGATAAAACCAAGCCAACAGTAGCAGCCTTTAAAAATTTAAAATTCATTTGATATTCCTTTTAATCCCTTCACAACAGTGTGGAAGATAAATGCTAAAAGTGAAATGTCATCACTTTATAATGTTTGATATAAAGCACAAAACGCGCCAAGTTAACAATATCTAACTATTTCAGACTGATAAGGAATGCAAACCCAATATCTATATCTTATCTGTAAAATATCCGGACACAATAAACTCATCAAGCGATTGATTTTATAATATTAACAAATGTATATTTTATTGGTTTTACGAAGCTTGATTTAAGCGAGAGTTAGGATTCTAAGCTGAAATGTCACTGTCTGGTATGAACTTAAACCAACCCCACAAACAAGCAGTAAATTTTAGTTAAACTTACCCTGAATATGATCATGGTTTATCAAAAGCTAATATCAGCTTATGGCTATCAATTGACCCAAAGAATAATCAGCTGCTATCGTCAGTAAAGATACGAATATAGTCCTTTAAGTCTGAATAAACCTATAATTAGGATGTTCAGATCATGTGCCTATTTCATACGAATATTGATACGATATCATTTCGATGGTTACCGCTTTACTTTCGATGTA
>NZ_JACGWC010000062.1:0-1847 GCF_014077545.1 Colwellia sp. BRX10-1 | reverse complement strand
ATCCAAGTTCTGACAAAAATATAAAATTTGTATTTCCTAAAGCTATGAAATTATGGGATATTAATGTCAATTAAATAATATTTATGGGACGGACATTACTGAGAAGTCTCCATAATAAACTGTTAGGTACACATGAAAAGTTCGAGCATATTTGCAAATGTTGGACGAAGTATTTTAGCAATAGGTCTGGCGCTATTTATTATTTTTTGGTTTCCAAGTCCTGCTTTTGATGCTTGTTTTCCTGACAATACTGCCTTCGTCTGTAGTGAGTGGCCAAACATTTTTGCTGGGTTAATATTTATTATGATCTCTTACTATTTGGGACCTAAAAGTAGATATCACTATTTCCCTGTATTTATAATTTTTTCATTTATTGGTAGTGCGGAAAATATTAGGTTTGGTGGGAAATTATTGGATATTTTGTATCAAATCCCATTTCAAGCATTTTACTATGGCGGTGTAATTGCTCTATTATGTATCGTCATAATTAAGTTTATTAAACGTAGTTGGGTGCAAAGTGTACCTAACAAGCAAATCAACAAGGACTAAAAACAGCGGGCTGTTCGCTCCGCTCCATTTTAGCCCACTATTTTTAGCCTGTTATTTGGGCGTTACAAGGATCGTCGAAGTATGCAGAATGTTTTCCTGTTAAGTCTAACTATCATGCTTTTAGGGTGTTTTTCATCAAAAGCAGAGGAGCAACAAACTCCGACAAACTTTGAAAAATTAGACCAAGTTTTATCTCATACTATCTTTCAAAAAAATTCGAAAATCACTCTCAATATTATCGAACCGTGTAAAGCTGAGTTCATTTCAGAATGGTCTAGTGAAGTAAGCAAGAGAAAAGGGTTCTATAGCGTAAAAACTTTTGTCTTAGTTGATTTTAAAAATAACTTTAAAAATACAACTTTTACTTCTGCGCACGTAACATCTGAGGATGGACATAGCTATCAAAGTTGGGGAGATGTAATCGATTTAAACTTATTTGAAAATAGTCCTGTAAAAAAAGTTGTTTTAATGAATTCAAATTCAGATGAGTCAGTTTCTAGCTATAACACTGATTATATTTCCATTGGAGTCGGCGAACCAGAAAATTACGATAAAATATCAGAGTTATTAAAAGTTATTGATTTGGTTTCTAGTGGTTGTAAATCCTTGTAACAAGCCATTCAAGCAGGACAAATAACAGTTGGCTATTTGCTCCTTCGTCGCTTATTTTAGCCAACTATCATTTGCCTCTTAATGGAGCGTTAGGTGTTTATCAGGCATGGGATATCTAAAAAGGCTTTGGAAAAATGCTCTATCTTCATATCAATTGAAAGAAGAGTATTACAAGTTTACTTCTAGAATCGGTTTACTTGTTGTACTTCTAGCATTGGGCTTAATGTTTTATGGAGTCTTTAGTTTAACCTCATTGTTAGGTATTGATACATCAGTACCATTAGGCAAAGGTTACAGTTTCTTAGCTCTAATTTTACTGCCAATTATTTATATCGTTTCAATAATTCCTACAGTATTAATTGTTGTAGGCCTTACGTCGGCATACTTAATCAGTAAAGGTGAAATTACGACTGAGCAAGGTAAAAAATATACTTTATTTGGTGAATATCCAAGTCATTGGTTCAAAAACACCTAACAAGAATTTCAAGAGGGACAAAATACAGTTGGCTGTTTTGTTCACTCCGTTCACTTATTTTAGCCAACTATATTTTGCCCCTTAAATGGGCGTTAGGTGTTTTTCAAATATGGAGGTTTACAAATATAATGGATAATCAATTTAAAATTTCAGGCTGGGCATTTACTGTTTATGGGGCAATTGTAGTTTTAGCATTTATGTTTGCTTATTA
>NZ_JACGWC010000050.1:0-4534 GCF_014077545.1 Colwellia sp. BRX10-1 | reverse complement strand
GCGAACGGTATGTTAGTGTAATTGTGCATATAACAAGGCATTTAAGCAGGAAAATTTACAGTTGGCTGTTTTCACTGCGTTCAACATTTTAGCCAACTATAAATTTCCTCTTAATGAGGCGTTATGCGTCAGACACGAATTCTGTTTAAATTGTTTTTTGCGTTTCGCGTTTTATAAAAAATTGTTGTGCTTGTTGCCTGTTCTTTGTTTTGGTAACTTACGTGGCAATTATACTTTTTTAGCTTTTGGCCAAAGTGTTTTTCGCCAGTTTACGTTTGGTGCTAAACGTTAGATTATTTATGTGGCTCAAAATTCATTGTTTGGTGTGTCGCACTGAGTGGGAGTTTTTTAATTCTACAGTCGGGCTGCCACAGAATTTTATATAAATGGTGATGTTTGTGGTAATCACAACCAGCGCATAACAAGCTATTCAAACGGACGCTAAACAGTTGGCTAGCTTCGTTCCTCGCATTTTAGCCAACAATTTATCGCCGCTTAATAGGGCGTTAGCAGGCACCACTTGTTCTATTTTTAAAGTGTTTGGCTAGTTTATATTTTTATGCAAAGAAGCGGTGTTTTTTACTTTCCTTCCTTTGTTTTGGTAATCTTTTGTATTTAGTTGATCGGTAATCATTTTTTGTTATTGTTTATCAATTAAAGTTTGGTGGCGAAGTGGTGCGGTGTTTATTGTTTCTCACTTCCATCAATTAACTATTTATGTGTATGTTGGTTTAAGTGTTCTTAATTAACGCTTCTGCTAACAAGCAATTCAAACGGACAAATAACAGTTGGCTGTCGTTCGTTCCTCACTATTTTAGTCAACTATTATTTGCCGCTTAATATGGGCGTTATAGCTACATTTACAATATCTATGCAGTCTGATTAATGAAGGTAAATATTACGTGAAGAAAATTAAATTATTATTTTTATATTTTTTGGTAGCCATGAGTTCAAGTTGTGCATTCTCACCGATAAAAACAGAAGTTAAAGAAAACCATTTCATTTTTGAAAACTTTATTAATAATAATGAAACCGAAATAGAATATATTCACTTAATGTGTTCTAAGAAAAAACTGGCATATTGGACGGAGCCAAAACAATTTTTGGCAGACGAGTATGATTTTTGGGTTAAAGCAGATATAACTAAAAATAATAGAGTTGGTGCAAATAAAGTTGCATTTTTTCATTTTAAAGTTAATTTTGAGTCTGGTAAAAGATACATGCCAAATAGAGTTTTAGAAAAGAATAAAATTTCTATTTGGATACAAGAAGTAGGCACAGGCACAAGAGTGTCAAAAATTGAAACTAAAAATTTAAAGTTTGAAATATATAGTGGCAATAACCTGAGGAAAAAACAATGCAGGTTAGGTGATTTTTAATGTCGCTATAACAAGCTATTCAAGTGGGACAAATTACAGTTGGCTAGTTCCGCTTCGCTTTACATTTTAGCCAACTACAATTTGCCCCTTAATAGGGCGTTATATGTACATGAGATTATGCTAACACGAGCTGAGCACACAAAAAGAGTCAAGCAAAAAAGATTAATACTGAGAGTCATTTATGTATTAACTATTTCAGTTTTCTTAGCTCTAATAATCAACAGCTATTTAGAAAGCAAAAATAGTGATATCCAGATTGTATCGAAATGGCATGAATGCAAACCGAATAATTGTGAATATAAATTAGAAATAGAGAATACTTCTAATTTACGTAAATCAGTTTTTGTTCGAATAAATGCATTCTATAGAAAAGTTCACCCTGAAGGTGGTGATACTTTTCATGTGGTAAATTCAGAACGTATTGAGATAAATATGGCGCAATCTAGTAAACAAAATTTGTCAGGTAACATAAAAGTTCCTCTGAAAGCACATTTTTTAAAGTTTACGGTTGGTACAATATAAAGTACATATAACAAGCCATTCAAGCAGGACAAATAACAGTTGGCTATTTGCTCCTTCGTCGCTTATTTTAGCCAACTATTATTTGCCTCTTAATGGGGCGTTATACGTATATGGATAGTCGATGAGTTTAGAATCTAGTATAAAAAGTTACTCTAAATCTAATGGTTCAATAATTACTAATTTTGAAGCGTTAAAATGTAGCTGTGGTTGTGAACAATACCTCTTATTTTCTGACGACACTGAGGGTGGTGCTTACATAATTTGTTCTAATTGCAACAAAGAGCATGATATTGAAAATAGTAAACACTATATAGAATCCGAAG
Source organism: Colwellia sp. BRX10-1 (assembly GCF_014077545.1). Taxonomy (NCBI): domain Bacteria; kingdom Pseudomonadati; phylum Pseudomonadota; class Gammaproteobacteria; order Alteromonadales; family Colwelliaceae; genus Colwellia; species Colwellia sp. BRX10-1. Next base: position 2,310 of record NZ_JACGWC010000050.1, on the reverse strand, counting down.
ATCATAATATCTGTAATTGTGATAACGAGACATTGAGTATAGGTATTGGTAAATCATATTACCCAGAATCAAGTGATGTTAAATGTGTTTATGTTGGCGCAAGTTGCAATATTTGCGATTTATCAGGTGTTTATGTAGATTGGCTTGAGCGTTAAATACGTATAACAAGTTACTCAAACGGACGCTAAACAGTTGGCTAGCTTCGTTCCTCGCAATTTTAGCCAACAATTTCGCGCCGCTTAGTAAGGCGTTATACGTAAAGGAGTATTCTGAGTATGTCTGAGAAAGAACCGTTTATCGAAGATGATGTTATTCAAGCCATAAAAGAGGCTTGGGCTCAAAACCCAGATATGCGTTTAACTCAATTACTGATAAATGCTATCGCTCCTGATGACCCATGCTCCGAGTTATATTCAATAGAAGATAGCAAACTAATTAAATTACTTAACAATTTTAAAAACAGATGAATCAATTAAGCTCAAAGCAAAAGCGTTTCTATAAAGAAGTTGCAAGAATCCTTTGGGAGGAATGGGATCCTATCGGTGTTAATGATGGTGAAAACGAATGGAATGATGAATACGATAGCTATGTTCCTCATACTTTTAAATTGGCAATTAATGGCGCTGATGCTGTAAAAATTTCAAACTCACTATCTTCATCAATCATCCAAAACATGGGACTAGCTTCAAACCCACAACATGATTTAGTAATAGCGCAATTCATTATTAAAGCTAAAGAAGAGATGCTTGGGTAGTGTTTACGTATAACAAGCAATTTAACAGGACTAAAAACAGTGGGCTGTTCGCTTCGCTCCATTTTAGCCCACAATTTTTAGCCCGTTAATTGGGCGTTATATGCCTAAAGGATCGTATCAATTATGGAAGAAGTAGCAGAAGGATTAGGTAGAGGTTTCTTTAGATTAATAAAATGGATCCTTATTGATGCATTTATAGAGTTTTTTATTCATGGTTATGGGTACGTTACTTTAAAGATTATTACTATTGGTAAATATCCTAAACCAAATCAAAATAATGATGGTCTTTGTATTGTTGCTGGTATTGTTTCAATTGCCGTGACAATCGGTATTATTATGTTGTTTAATTCTAAATAGGCATATAACAAGCCATTCAAGCAGGACAAATAACAGCTGGCTATTTGCTCCTTCGTCGCTTATTTTAGCCAACTATTATTTGCCTCTTAATGAGGCGTTAGGAGCCTAGAAAAGTTGAGAGTATATTTAACTATTTTTATACTATTCTATACAGCTAATACTTTTGCAGAAGATTATGAGGCATATTCGAGAGAAGACGCTTTATTAAAGTTTTCTCCAGTTTTAAGCATTCTCAAAAAGTCACTTGAAACTAATGATATTAAATTGTTAAATTCAATTGTGTCTTACCCCTTTAATATTAGCTTGCCTGAAACCTATGTCGCTCCTGAAGGGAATGTTAGATTTCGTTGGCTAAAGGTAAAAGATTACGATGATTTAAAAGAAAAATATGATTCTATTTTTATTCATTCTATTCGATCTTTAGTGCAATGTATTACACCTAATAATATGATGTATGATAAAAATAAAGGTTTCTCTGCCGCACATGGGCGTATTTGGTTTTTCGATATAATTGAGCCTATAACAGGCATACGAAAATATGCACTTTCAAGCATTTCAGTGAATCCAAAAGATAGTAAATGGGCTATTGAAGAATGCCCAGATATTTATAAGTAGGCTCCTAACAAGACGTTCAAACGGACAAAAAACAGTTGGCTGTTTCACTCCGTTCACAATTTTAGCCAACAATTTTTTGCCGCTTAACGTGGCGTTATAACTAAAGGCATATTCATCAAGTATTTCGCTAAACGTAGACTAGTAAGTCATGTTAAAGAGCTTGCCATATATAATGACAAAGGAATTCATTGGAGGAGCCATGATAGCGCTCAAGTTGCTGCCGAACGAAAAAGGATAATAGAATTAATATTGGTACAATTACCAAAACTAGGTAATTCTGAATCAGCTATAAAGCTTAATGAAATAATCACAAGTGGCGCATTAGCCGAAGATGATGAAGGTCAATATATAGACCTCGCAAAGTCAATTTAGTTATAACAAGTTGCTTAAACGGACACAAACAGCTGGCTGTGCTCGTTCCTCGCTATTATAGCCAGCCATTTTTAGCCGCTTAGCAAAGCGTTAGGTATACCATCATGCTGGATGAGTTTCGCTACATACTGACAGAAATTAAAGTTGTTGCAGATCCAAAATGGGGAGCATCAATTGAATTAATTGATTATGAACACCGAGATTATATCGAG
>NZ_JACGWC010000118.1:0-337 GCF_014077545.1 Colwellia sp. BRX10-1 | reverse complement strand
GGCACTCTGGCATAATTAATTTTTTATCTGCAATTTGAAGAGTTAATGATTTAAGATCAAATGATGCAGGTTCATATTTCTGCGGAAGACCAATTAAAGCTCCATCATCTTGGATTTTAACCCCAGTATCTTTATGAGCAAATAAAAAAGAACTATAAAATATCGATAATACTATCAAAGTTAACCGCATTCTGAAAACACCTAACGCCCATATTAAGCGGCGAATAATAGTTGGCTAAAATAGTGAGGAACGAACGACAGCCAACTGTTATTTGTCCGTTTGAATTGCTTGTTAGCAGAAGCGTTAATTAAGAACACTTAAACCAACAAACACATA
>NZ_JACGWC010000081.1:0-867 GCF_014077545.1 Colwellia sp. BRX10-1 | reverse complement strand
GCTAAAATAGTGAGGAACGAACGACAGCCAACTGTTATTTGTCCGTTTGAATTGCTTGTTAGCAGAAGCGTTAATTAAGAACACTTAAACCAACAAACACATAAATAGTTAATTGATGGAAGTGATAAACAATAAACACCGCACCACTTCGCCACTAAACTTTAATTGATAAACAATAACATAGAATGTTTACCAATCAATTTAAAAACTAATCGTTGCCACAAGAAAGGAAGAAAAAGAGAAAAGCACCAATCCTTTGATGTGAGAAATAAAATTAACCAAGCACTTTTAAATTAGAACAAGTGGTGCCTGCTAACGCCCTATTAAGCGGCGAGAAATTGTTGGCTAAAATTGCGAGGAACGAAGCTAGCCAACTGTTTAGCGTCCGTTTGAATAGCTTGTTATATGTGGCTTACATGGCAAACACTTAAGTTACCAAGAACAATAAAAGGTTAAAGCGTGGAATGAGTAGATTTAAAAAACCTTTCGCCACTTTGCTGCTAACCTTGAATTTGAGCCGCTTACTAAAAAGCCAATTAAGCAAAAACCTAAACAGACTTTGTAAAACCTAAAGGGAATTGAGCGATATGCACTAAATCCATTTAGGCGAAAACTGTATAACCAAAAATACAAACTGATTTTATGCCACTAAAGTTACCACAAAAAAGAACGGAAACAAGCACAAACTAATAAATTAAATGCCCAAGTTACAAAACATAATTTTATGAACAGTGGCGACATATAACGCCCAATTAACGGGCAAAAAATTGTTGGCTAAAATGTTGAGGAACGAAAACAGCCAACTGTTTTTTGTCCCAGTTGAATTGCTTGTTATATGCAAATTATTTATTACTGCACGAGCAACTT
>NZ_JACGWC010000142.1:0-251 GCF_014077545.1 Colwellia sp. BRX10-1 | reverse complement strand
GCTTAACAAACCGCCTACGCACGCTTTACGCCCAGTAATTCCGATTAACGCTCGCACCCTCCGTATTACCGCGGCTGCTGGCACGGAGTTAGCCGGTGCTTCTTCTGTTGCTAACGTCACAGTGAACAGCTATTAACTACCCACCTTTCCTCACAACTGAAAGTGCTTTACAACCCGAAGGCCTTCTTCACACACGCGGCATGGCTGCATCAGGCTTTCGCCCATTGTGCAATATTCCCCACTGCTGCCTC
>NZ_JACGWC010000075.1:0-1101 GCF_014077545.1 Colwellia sp. BRX10-1 | reverse complement strand
ACATACGGGCCTTTTTTGTGGTAAATCACATATAACAAGTTGCTCAAACGGACGCATAACAGTTGGCTGCGCTTCGTTCCTCGCATTTTAGCCAACTATTTTGCGCCGCTTAGCAAGGCGTTATATGCCTATGAAACTTTTATACATTGCTGTCATTTTTGTTATTTCATTTTCTTGTTTTGCAGACCAAAAAGAAGATGTTGCTGTAAAATATTTTGAGTTTTTATTTTTAGAGACCGAATCTATAAATAAAACTAATAATATAATCGCAACTAAACCTTTAGTGTCGTCATTTTATAGTAAAAATGGACATCGTATGATTATCGTATCTGCTTCACTTAGTCCTGGTAAAAGCTTTTATTCCTTAATGAGTGTGAATGAGTTAAATATGGGATTGTTGTCTTGGAAAGCGAGAGGTTATGGTATAACTCCACAGCAAGATATAGAAAATTTCATGTTAAATAATGGCACAATTTACGATTTTACTGGTTGGTAAAGGCATATAACAAGACGTTCAAACGGACAAAAAACAGTTGGCTGTTTCACTCCGTTCACAATTTTAGCCAACAATTTTTTGCCGCTTAACTTGGCGTTAGCTGTATTGTCGTACTGTTGTGATTACATAATGTTACAGACTTACCTTTGCTCAAAAAATGTTCTGCACATATATTTAATTGGTACTTAATTGTTTTAATAAGAGGGATTTATGAAAATATTACACAAATGGATAATTTTGGCGGGTTTATTATTAGCTGCTCTTATTTCGTATGGCTATGGATTTTCTCAAGGTATAGCTATCTTTGTTGCTTTAGGTGTGGCTTTAGAGCTTACATTTTGGTTTGGTGTTTTTGGTAAAAAGCAGCAATGTAACGAATACCCTCGTAATTAATCTACAGCTAACAAGTTGCTCAAACGGAAAAATAACAGTTGGCCATCGCTTCGCGATTATAGCCAACCATTATTTTCCGCTTAGCAAGGCGTTATATTCACTAAGTTAGCAGAAAGCTATGAATCAATATTTTGAAGAACACTTTTCAGGATTAAAATTACAAAAACCTCTTTTTTATAATTGGCCTATCGGCTTAAGGTTTGAGATTGGAC
>NZ_JACGWC010000089.1:0-682 GCF_014077545.1 Colwellia sp. BRX10-1 | reverse complement strand
GGCGTTATATTCACTAAGTTAGCAGAAAGCTATGAATCAATATTTTGAAGAACACTTTTCAGGATTAAAATTACAAAAACCTCTTTTTTATAATTGGCCTATCGGCTTAAGGTTTGAGATTGGACCTGATGAAATTGAATTATGGAAAGATTCTGAACGTGAAACTATCAATGAAAAATATTTTGAAGTTTCTCTGGCTCGTGCAGTATCAATTTTTGAAGCTGTCTTTGGTAAAGATGATGACATTGAAATAATATATCAACAATATTCTGATGGTCGTAAGAAAATCAGAAAAGGTAACTTCATCTTTAAACAAATAAATACTGCAAAAATCAGCCAAGTTAAAAGCGCAGATGTCCGTAACATCTATGAGCTAGATTATAAATCTGAGTGTTGGAAAAGGCTAAATATACCAAACTTAACTGTCGATGATATTAACTATAAAAATATTTTGCTGTCATTAATTCATACTGATTTTGGTTGTAGAAAACCGTCAATGTGGGGTGAATGCTTCATTATAAACAAGACTAAGAGTATTATTTTAAATCTATATGACGATCGTGGAATGGATGTAATAAGCTCAAATAGAGAAGCGCTCATTCCATTATATCAATCACATAACGAATGGCTGTTAAACTATGATCGTGAAAGAATGGATTTGGTGTTCTCGTGAATATAACAA
>NZ_JACGWC010000094.1:0-630 GCF_014077545.1 Colwellia sp. BRX10-1 | reverse complement strand
GAAACTGTTTCTGTCGTAGAAGATACAACCGCCACAGGCAATGTGTTAGATAATGCAGCAACTGCAGATGGACCGTTAACCGTAACGAGTTTTACTGTTGATGGGAATACGTATAATGCAGGTGACACGGTTACTCTTGCGGAAGGCGAACTCACTTTAAATGCAGATGGTAGTTATACTTTTATACCGAATGATAATTTCAACGGTGCTGTACCCGTTATTACATATACTGTCACAGATGGTGCCGGTGATACCGAAAGTTCTACGCTAACAATTTCAGTGACACCAGTTTCTGATCTAAGTGACGATAATGAAACCGTAAGTGTCGCAGAAGATACAACCGCCACAGGCAATGTGTTAGACAATGCAGAAACAGCAGATGGTCCACTCACGGTAACCAGCTTTACGGTTGATGGGAATACGTATAATGCAGGTGATACAGTTACTCTCACTGAAGGTGATCTCACCTTAAATGCAGACGGTAGCTATACCTTCACACCAAATGACAACTTTAATGGTGCTGTGCCAGTGATCAGCTACACCGTTACTGATGGTGCCGGTGATACCGAAAGTTCTACCTTAACAATTTCAGTAACACCAGTTTCTGATCTGAGCGATGATAATGAGAAC
>NZ_JACGWC010000066.1:0-1423 GCF_014077545.1 Colwellia sp. BRX10-1 | reverse complement strand
ATGTTCCACCTAATCTAATAGTAAGTTACTTTAGTAAATTAGGTGGCTTGGTCGAACTATAAGCTATTCAAACGGACGCTAAACAGTTGGCTAGCTTCGTTCCTCGCAATTTTAGCCAACAATTTTTCGCCGCTTAATAGGGCGTTATAAGTATTTAAATTTATGAGTATGATTTGAATAAAGTTATCTACATTACAGTTTCTTATTTAATATGTTGGCTTATTTCATATGTAATAATTAACGGTGCTGAAAATTATGAAAGTATCGTTAGCTATTTCATTCAAGGATGGACTTTCAGTGGCTTTGTTAAACCAACTTATACATGGGTTTTAAGTTTAGCTATTTTCCTTGTATATATAATTGTATTGTTTGTTCTTAAGAAAGTCAGAGATAAGCAAGGCGCATAATACTTATAACAAGCTGTTTAAGTGGGACAAATTACAGTTGGCTGGTTCCGCTTCGCTTCACATTTTAGCCAACTACAATTTACCCCTTAACAGGGCGTTAGGTGTAATCGCCACTTCGTTTTTATTGTTTAAAGCATTTGCCAATTTAAGTAGGGCGTTTATGTTTTCTTAATATGTTTTAGGTGGGTTTCGCCAAGCTCTACGTCACTTTCGCCAATATAGTCTGCGGGCATTACCTAAAAACAAAATGTCCTTGCGAATTGGCTTTCCATTGCTTGGTGTTGTGGCTCAAAATCTAGCAGTTGTGTTTATAAAGTGGCGAATGTAATATTAACTTTCAGTGTTTGCTTTAAGGTTTTGTATTTACAGAAATACTTCACCTAACAAGCAATTCAAACGGACAAATAACAGTTGGCTGTCGTTCGTTCCTCACTATTTTAGCCAACTATTATTTGCCGTTTAATATGGGCGTTATGTACCTAAAGGAGTAGGCAGTTGCAATGTCCTAGTTGTAAACAAACAGCCATTTCATTTTCTAACTGGTGTAATGGAATCAATGCATTTTGGACTAAATGTCAAAATTGCAATGTGCGGCTATACGGAAATTATTTCGTATACTTAGGGTTCTTCGCAACATTACTATATGTCTTCGCTTTAATTCCTTTACTTATTTATTTCGCATCTAATTTAGGTTTTGAATTGGCAATTAGCTTTAAAGTTGTTAGTTTTGTACTCCTTGTGGCATTGGCATATCCTTGCGCTCTGTATACTTATAAACACGGAAAGTATGGAGTAAAAGGTACATAACAAGAACTTCAAACGGAACAAAAACAGTTGGTTAGGTTCCGCTTCGCTCCACATTTTAACCAACTATTTTTGTCCGCTTAAGTGGGCGTTATATGCAAAGGATATGTATGAGAACATCCATTTTTTTAGTCGCCTTATTACTAAGTAGTTGTTCAGGTAAACAGGTTGGGCACATCTTCTTCGAGGGGATTACAAATAGTGATCTTGGC
>NZ_JACGWC010000150.1:0-241 GCF_014077545.1 Colwellia sp. BRX10-1 | reverse complement strand
ATCGTGGAATGGATGTAATAAGCTCAAATAGAGAAGCGCTCATTCCATTATATCAATCACATAACGAATGGCTGTTAAACTATGATCGTGAAAGAATGGATTTGGTGTTCTCGTGAATATAACAACACGCCCTGAGGTGGACAACTAGTAAAATTTAGCTATTTATTGCAAATTTTAACAGTGGTGATCCTCTTCGTTTTAATGCTTCTAAATATTTTGATTCGTTGTAGGGCGTCTTCGT
>NZ_JACGWC010000101.1:0-491 GCF_014077545.1 Colwellia sp. BRX10-1 | reverse complement strand
ATAACGCCTCATTAAGAGGAAATTTATAGTTGGCTAAAATGTTGAACGCAGTGAAAACAGCCAACTGTAAATTTTCCTGCTTAAATGCCTTGTTATATGCACAATTACACTAACATACCGTTCGCTAATAATGCAGGTAAGAAAAATCCCACCGATAAAACAATTGACCCAGTTAATATCATTGCAACTGAGCAAAAAACTGCATGTGTTGTAAATACTTTAGGTTGAAGAACTGCGCTATTTAGAAAGCCAATCTTTATAATTTGAATTTGTGAACTAAGCCAGTTTATTTTAGGTTGGAGCCAAACAAGTAATGGCTTGAAATACATAGCCAAAGCACCAAAAGCAAGTTCGATACCACCTATATCAATTAGAAACATCATTTCAGGTCCCGCAAATGCTGCGAAAGCAATAAATAAACCAATTAATAATTTTTGAATTAAACTTAAATCATTCCAAGTACGCATACATATCCTTGTGCATATAACGCC
>NZ_JACGWC010000131.1:0-285 GCF_014077545.1 Colwellia sp. BRX10-1 | reverse complement strand
CTGACATTTTCACGCACAAATAAATGTGTCTTGAATAAGATGTTTACTCTGAGTAAGAGTAAACAAATGTTGATTAACAGCTTTCGCTATTAATCGCTTTTGTAGATATTTATAAAATGTGCAAATCACAGCGCGACACCGTTCATTGCTTTATAAATACCTTATTTATATCAGCTTTCCAGATTGTTAAAGAACTCATTCTTAACGCGCATTCGGTTAAAAACGTGGTTTAAAAAACCAAATTAATATTCACTCACCAGATACTGAAACACGTTCAGCATGACG
>NZ_JACGWC010000102.1:0-477 GCF_014077545.1 Colwellia sp. BRX10-1 | reverse complement strand
ACGGACTTGAACCGTCACACTCTATGAGCGAGGGATTTTAAATCCCTTGTGTCTACCAATTCCACCACCCGGGCATCGGATAATTCTTTTTAAAGTAGAGATTGGCTCCCTACTAACTCTTAATTTACTAAGAGATTTAACTAATTAAATTCTTTATCTTATCTACACACTAAATTTAGACAGTTAACGAGACGCTACATCTTTTGTTGTCAGCTAAATCACAACATTTTAGCTATATTTATTGTATATAAATATATGCATTATAAATGTGATGTAAATTAATTACATACATTATTGATACAGGTTTAATTACTACTATTTAAATTACTGAACAGAAAGTACAGTATAAAGATGGTACCCGGAGACGGACTTGAACCGTCACACTCTATGAGCGAGGGATTTTAAATCCCTTGTGTCTACCAATTCCACCACCCGGGCATCGGATAATTCTTTTTAAAGTAGAGATTGGCTCCCTAC
>NZ_JACGWC010000106.1:0-431 GCF_014077545.1 Colwellia sp. BRX10-1 | reverse complement strand
GTATAAGTAATTACAGGAACAGCACCATTGAAATTGTCATTTGGTGTAAAAGTGTAACTACCATCGGCATTTAAAGTGAGTTCACCTTCAGCGAGAGTAACGGTATCACCAGCATTATACGTATTCCCATCAACAGTAAAACTCGTTACAGTTAATGGTCCGTCTGCAGTTGCTGCATTATCTAAAACGTTACCAGAGACTGGGGTATCTTCAGCTGTTGTAACAGATTCATTGTCATCAGTAAGATCTGATACAGGTGTTACTGAAATCGTTAAGGTAGAACTTTCCGTATCACCGGCACCATATTGGGCTTTGTCTAGTTCGTAGGTTGTTGAGTAGGTAAAAGGCTGTGACATAAAGATAAAAAACTCAGGTAAAATAATAATGTTATTTTACCTGAGTTTTTAATAAATGATGAAGTAAATAGTGAT
>NZ_JACGWC010000055.1:0-3050 GCF_014077545.1 Colwellia sp. BRX10-1 | reverse complement strand
ATGCAAAAAGTGTGGTGTTAAACTTACCTAACAAGCACTTCAAACGGAACAAAAACAGTTGGTTAGGTTCCGCTTCGCTTCACATTTTAACCAACAATTTTTGTCCGCTTAAGTGGGCGTTATGTGTTTTTATGAATTGTATCAATTGTAAAGCTAGTTTTAATTTAGAGTTCGCATTATCGAATAGCGTATTTAGTTGGCCAGAGATGAAAACTATCTGGTATGTATGCCCAGACTGTAATAAAGGTAATCATATTAGATTCAATAGTAAGAAAGTTGAATTAATAAAAAGTGTCACAAATAATGGCACTTCATGGGAAACGGTTCATGATTATTTCGAACCAACTATAGATGTACGCATCGACTCAAAGTATTTGCACGTTTGGTTTAATGGCAAGCATTTTGAAATCGAAAGTCGAGTGTAATCAACACATAACAAGACGTTCAAACGGACAAAAAACAGTTGGCTGTTTCACTCCGTTCACAATTTTAGCCAACAATTTTTTGCCGCTTAACGTGGCGTTATGTGTAAACTGAACTGGAGAGTCACTTGAAAGCTCATGAACTCTTACTTATTTTCAAGCGCAGGCTAGAAATGCAACTAGATGGTTCAACTAACCCACCAATTAATGTTAAAGAATATACAGAGCTAGTAGTGAATGAACTCAATGGTATCGATCCTAATGAAGAATTAGAAATTGATGTTTCAAAACATAATGAAGTTAAAATTATCGTTTTGAGTACCGGTGAAATTATTATTAAAAGAGTTAATTACACATAACAAGCCACTCAAGCAGGACAAATAACAGTTGGTTTTGTTCGCTTCGCTCTCTATTATAACCAACTATTATTTGCCTCTTAGTGGGGCGTTATACGTAAATGCCCTAGTCTGCATGGTTATCCAATATCCAGGAGGAACGATTTGAAAAATATATTCATAAAATCTGTAAAGCGCATGTGGCCATTATCTTTGGTGCTTATTACTATAGGTATTTATAAGTTCATATCAAATTATTCAACTCCATTGGATACTGAAGGCTTTATTCGTGTATCACTAGGCTTTCTAATATTAGCTCTAACTCCACCTGTCCTTGTAGCAGTAGTTGTCTATTTTGATAAAAGTAGTGATTAACCCTTTTTACGTATAACAAGCCATTCAAGCAGGACAAATAACAGTTGGCTATTTGCTCCTTCGTCGCTTATTTTAGCCAACTATTATTTGCCTCTTAATGGGGCGTTAGGCAGTTCAGAAGTTTGGAGTCGAAAATAGATAATGGAGAACATCAAAATGTTAGTAATCAAGGACGAAGAAAATGAATTGCCAATACCGCAGGTATGGCGAGATGTTTTTTGCCAAATTGCAAAAGTACTCTCAAAAAAAGATTACCTAGTCAATTCTACTATACCTAACGTGCCGTCATTAAGTCTTGATGATTCAAAATATATCGAAGATAACATCGAATCCTATGGTGAAGAATTAACTGAATTACCAGCTGAAACATGGGACTCTTCAATTTACCTTTGGATGGGAAGTCATTGGGATGTGATTATAGACCTTTGGACTTTAGGTGAAGGTCGAAGTGATTTAGTATTATCTGCAAAAGTATATGAAACCAATAATGAATATAAATTTAAGATAGAAATGGTATACGTACCTTAGGTGCACAAACTGCCTAACAAGGCGTTCAAACGGACAAAAAACAGTTGGCTGTTTCACTCCGTTCACAATTTTAGCCAACAATTTTTTGCCGCTTAACGTGGCGTTATAAGGTATGAGGATGTTCAGTGTAATCCGCAATTTATTTAAGCGTAAACCTATGTGGTATTCTCCTGAAGATCCCACACCTCGCGTTAAATGCGAATGTTGTGAGTACATTAGTATTGCTGAGAGTGGAAATTACTTGATTTGTCCAGTTTGCTTCTGGGAAGATGAAGGCACCGGTTGGGAATTAGATGAACCTTCTGGTGCAAATCATGGTTTAACTATCAGACAAGGTCGGGAAAATTTCCATAAATATGGTGCTTCCGAATCGAAGATGGTTAAGAACGTCATATCGGTTGAAGAACGAAATAACTATGAATATCGACCGGATGAAAATACCTTATAACAAGTCATTCAAAAGGACAAAAAACAGTTGGTTTTTGCTCCTGCGTCGCTTATTTTAACCAACTATTTTTTGCCTCTTAATGAGGCGTTATATGGCTCTCAGGGTTTAGATGATAATAAATGGTCGTGAGTTCACATTCCAAGTTGCTAGCGATATAGAGCGTAACGGAATTGGCGTTGAGTTAAACGAATTAAAAGATGGCAAAGATTTTTTTGTTGCTGAAATATTTCGTAATGACTCCAAGAAAGAAGTTCAGTTTACTTCTATGGAAGCTGAATTACCTTATGATGTAATATTAAAACTTCAGCAAGTATTTGAGGCTGAAATACCAAAAGATTATCAAGAGTAACAGCCATATAACAAGGCGTTCAAACGGACAAAAAACAGTTGGCTGTTTCACTCCGTTCACAATTTTAGCCAACAATTTTTTGCCGCTTAACGTGGCGTTATAGCTACCTAGTTTTTGGAGTATGACTTGAGTCAGGATGACAAAGCAGAATATAAATATAAGGAGCCATTAAGGACTATTTTAATGGTAATAATTCTCGTGTTTCTTTCTGGTATTGGCCTTTTTGCCAACCTGAAAATAATGAGTCCAAATGAACATTCGATATTTTTTAGTTTGGGTGAATTTGAGAGACTTGGTGTGTTTATTCTAATAATGGCAAGCCTCATTTTTCTTGTAGCTAAACCGTTGTTAAGGCTTGTTCTAGCTCAGCGAAAGTAGCAATAACAAGTCATTAAAGCAGGAAAATTTACAGTTGGCTGTTTTCACTGCGTTCAACATTTTAGCCAACTATAAATTTCCTCTTAATGAGGCGTTATATGCAAAGGATATGTATGAGAACATCCATTTTTTTAGTCGCCTTATTACTAAGTAGTTGTTCAGGTAAACAGGTTGGGCACATCTTCTTCGAGGGGATTACAAATAGTGATCTTGGC
>NZ_JACGWC010000012.1:0-128982 GCF_014077545.1 Colwellia sp. BRX10-1 | reverse complement strand
AACAATAAACTACACTTAATTTACCCTCTTATAAGTGTGGTGATTGTTATGCCCAAGCCTCGTTCACAACAAATTAGTTTATCTGATACGCCGTATTATCATATTTGCAGTCAAACCGTTCGAAAAGCCTTTTTATGTGGTGTTGATAAAGAAACCGGTGTCAGTTATGAGCACAGGCGCCATTGGATTGAACAGCGCATTTTTACATTATCTCAAGTCTTTGCTATTGGCATTTGTGCTTACGCTGTCATGAATAATCACTTACATTTAGTCCTTCATGTTGATAGTGAAAAAGTTAACAACTGGACGACGCTCGAGGTACTGTCCCGTTGGCATACGTTGTTTAAAGGCACCCTATTAACCGGTCAATATCAGCGACAGCAATCATTAACTACATTAACGACATTCGAAATGGAAATAGTTGAAGAAACAGCACAGGTCTATAAACAGCGTTTAATCGATATCAGTTGGTTTATGCGAGCATTAAATGAGCCTATTGCTCGACAAGCCAATAAAGAAGATGAATGCACGGGGCACTTTTGGGAAGGACGCTTTAAATCACAAGCCCTGCTCGATGAAGGGGCATTACTTGCTTGTATGGCTTATGTAGATTTAAATCCAGTGCGGGCAGGCATTGCTCCAACACCTGAGCAATCGAGTTTTACCAGTATTCAACTGCGTATCAAAGCAGCCATTACAGGAGAGCAACCGACAAGGTTATTACCTTTTACGGGCAATGAACAGCAAGCTAAAACCTCCGGTATCCGCTTTAGCTTAAAGGACTATTTAACCCTTGTAGATGAAACAGGTCGCGTAATAAGAGCAGACAAACGAGGCGCTATCGTGACTAAAACCGCAAATATACTGTCAAGACTTCACATCAGCGATGAAAGTTGGCTCAAACTCACCACAAACTTTGAAGGTATATTCACGGGCGCGGTCGGCACCGCAGAGCATTTGTGTGAATTTACTGAGCACGTGGGGTTAAAGCGCGCACACGGTAAAGCAAATGCTCAAGCTTGTTTGGATAGCGCGTAAACTTAACTAGATTCAAAGACCACACTAAGACAGCAAAAAAATACGGCTACCTTTAGGTAACAAGTTAAGCTTGCCTGAAATTCACTCATTTAATCAACATCTATAAAAATCGATAGGCAAAGGCTTATAATATGAAGTACATGAATTGTTGCTGACCAATCGATAGCTGTGTTTCAGAGCATTATTACTGCGGAGAATTATCATGGGTGGCATAATAATTTATATTTCAGAGCATTATTACTGCGGAGAATTATCATGGGTGGCATAATAATTTATAAGTTTTTAAAAATATGTTCTTAACTACGTAGTCTACAAATTAATCTATAAGAATTTTTGATAGCGTGTAATATTTATCCTATATTTAAACTTACCAAATGTCTTTTATGTTGTCTTAATGATTTATAAAAAAAGAATCATACTATTTTTACTACTGGCATGCTTTAAAGTCTCCGCATCAATGAGAGTGCCTTTAATATTAAATGACATTGATTGGCCTCCTTTTTTCTTAAATAACGAAGAGGAATCACTTAAAGGTGTGGCAAAAGACATTCTCGAAAAATGTGTAGACAATAAAGTATACCAACAAAAATTCATAAAACTTCCTGTTAAAAGAACCCACGTTTACATGCAATCAGGTGAAATTGACATTAGTATTTATTCTTACAATAAATTTCGCAAAAATTTTGTTATTTATAGTAAAGAGCCTATGTTTACCAGTGATTATGGTTTTGTGGTAAGTGCAGAAAGTAGCATTGAAATTAATGAACTGAATGACTTGTCTCCTTATGTTATTGGCCATCTGTCAGGTTTGTCACACACGCCTGAAATAATGCAAATAATTAAGGATAAACGTCTAAAGAAACAAGTTTTTGATGGGTATAATGTTGACGCAATGTTTAAACAATTACTCGCAGAAAAACCTAGGTTTGACATTATGATTAACTCCAAAGAAACATTTTATTGGCGTGCGAATGTACTGAATATCAAATCAAAAGTTAGAGTGTTAGATTACAATATCAAAGTGAAAAATTATTTTCTTACTGTATCAAAAGCATCAAAAAACATAGAAAATAAAGAACAGTTTTTAAATAATTTTGATGCCTGTTTGGTCAAGATCAAAGAACAGGGTCAATATAAGGAAATATTAGCTAAATATGGTCTTTAAGCTTTATAAATATCACTTTGGCATGGGAAAGCTGTCACATTGTCATCGACTGTTTTTTCATAACCCACAGGATTTGAAAAATTTAGAACGGGATCCGTCTTAAATTCCCATTAGCATTCACCTGAACTTTTTAACAAAAAAAATCTTAAACGATTCATCAATCATTATACAACCAATTTAGGTTCTGCTCTTGCTTCTTCAAAGGGCTCATTGAGTAACTGCTTGCGTAAATCAAATAACTCCTTACTAACAAAAATATGTATATGAGCAGCGGGTGGTGCTTTACCCACATATAAACTTTATCCCTCAAGCGTCTTTTTAATAAAATCAACTTGTTGATCTTCAATATATACATACTAACGGAGTTTTATCCGTTGGTAGTAAACTCTTGTTATTGTAAGGCGAACTTTGATTTATCATTCTAAATTTAGGCGAATAGTTAACATTTGAAATTCGAAATCCACAGTTGCCTTGAGCTTAAACCAGCCCTAAAAACGAACTGTAAATTTTAGTTAAACTTACCCTGGATATGATCATGGTTTCTTAAAAGCTCAATGACCGTATATGGCTAGAAGTTCCCCCAAGGCTCAACTAATACCTAATTACTGCAAAGCTGGAGAAACCGATCATTGCAATAAGGGGATTTTAGTCACTTTGGATACGAAAGCTGCCTAAGGTCGAAGGTAAATACAATCTATATATACTTTGTTTTATAAGGCTTACTGTCAATGTATCCTTTTTAAATTAACTATCCCGTAAAGTCCCCCCCGTGAAAGAAAAATCAAGGGGTCAGAGCACTTAGTTACTTAATTATAATTTTAATAAGATCTTTTGTGAGGATCCGTCAGAAAAAGCCATCTTTAATACGTCTTAAATATATTAAAGCATTCTGTTAGAATAGTCGGCTATTGATTAAAGGACACCGAGGCAGCATGTCAGAATTTACAGAATTTTCACTTTTAGAGTCAATTATTGATCGCGTTACTCTTAAGGGCTATAAACAGCCTACACCGATCCAAAAAGAATGTATTCCGGCTCTTATTAATGGGAATGATCTTCTTGGTATAGCGCAAACGGGAACAGGAAAGACGGCGGCTTTTTCACTGCCTATTATCAATAATTTTGGTCGAAATAAAATAGATATTCAAGCGAAGAGCACACGTTCGCTAATACTAACGCCAACGAGAGAGCTCGCCTCGCAAATAATGCAAAACATTGATGACTACTCTGAAGGTTTAGAACTTAAAACTAAGGTTGTTTATGGTGGTGTAGGAAGACAAGCTCAAGTTGACTCGATCGCGCTTGGACTTGATATTTTAGTGGCAACCCCTGGACGATTATTAGATTTAATTGAAACGGGTGATATAAATTTTAAGGCGTTAGAAATATTTGTCTTAGATGAAGCCGATACTATGCTTGATATGGGGTTTTTTAAAGATGTTCAAACCATTATATCTAAACTGCCAAAGAAGCGACAAACACTATTGTTTTCAGCGACTATGCCCGCTGAAATAGAAATACTGGCAGAAGCAATATTAACAGATCCAATAAAAATTCAAGTTGCGGCTGAAACGGTCACTATCGATTTGGTTAATCAAAGCGTATACCATCTTGATAAAGCGAATAAAGTACCTTTACTCTTTAATATATTACAAAAACCTGAATTTGAAAAAGTGCTTATCTTTTGTAAAACAAAGTATGGCGCTGACATCATTGTTAAAGCATTAGAAAAAGCATCAATAACAGCCGCTAGCCTTCACAGTAGTAAAACACAAGCAGTTAGAGAGGAAGCGCTACAAAACTTTAAAGATTCAAATCTAAGAGTATTAGTTGCCACTGATGTTGCTGCTCGCGGAATTGATGTTAATAATATTACTTTAGTTATTAACTATAACCTTCCTGAAGATCCAAGAAATTACATACATCGTATAGGTCGAACTGCTCGCGCCGGTAAAAGTGGAATGGCCATTTCATTTGCTGTAGAGAATGATATGAGGCAATTAATTAATATCGAAAATAGCATAGGACAAGTCATTCCTGTTGTTACAGAGCAGCCTTTTCATAAAGAGTTTTCAAAATTACCTAAAGAAGTCAAAAAAAAGGTAAGTAAAACAAATAAAACGAACAGAACGAATAGCACAAGAAAAAAAAGAAAATAAGATAGCTATAAAGTAGCCAACTAGAGATTTTTAGCTCGGCTACACATATCAACTCTCGATGCCTTAGGATGCTTTTTTTGCGGTGAAGATAAGCACACTGGGCAAAAAATTATCAGCATTAACCTAGTTGCTGTGCAAATGAGCACCATACATTAAGTAATGTTTAGCGATTAATTTTAGTGCGCATGCGGTAATGGCTAACCACACCTATTGGGTGCTATTCGTTGCTCAGTAATACGCAATAAGTGATCATTAATTATTATAATGCTCAGGGGCAGATTATATGGTGCCCTACTTTTCTATCTTTTTATCCATTCGAAATAGAGTAATCAAGCATTCTGTGCTCGTTGGTTACTCAATTATCTAATGAGATAATTGAGCTTGTTAATCTTCGGCATAGAGTTTCTTAAAGTTTTTTAGATTCCAGCCAATCATGACTGCATTACCAATTTTAAGGGCGGGTAAAGAGCTAGCTCCTATAGCGTCAAGCTCTTTTCTACCGCGCTGCATTTTTGCATTGGTTAATCTGTATTTTATGCCGTTATTATCCAAGTATTTTTGAGCTTCACGAGAATGGGGGCATTTATCTGAAATATATAAAACAACGCGTTTCATCACTAACCTTTGCAGAATTGTTAAAGATTCACTATTTTACTGAACTCTCAGAAAAAACAAAGATGAATTAACCGAACTTTCAATTTTATACAAAGAAAATTAAGCTACTTTGTTAAACCAAGGTGATAAAAATATATCAACTAGTTGTTTGGGTTTTGAATTTAATCGTTTCTGCTTAGAGCTGCCAACAGAAAAACATTAACAATTAAACTTTTTTTAATTTGTGGTTTTATCCACTTTACAAATGTGAACATCATTAGTTTCTTGGACGGTTTACAGCATTCAGAATATGTAGTTCTACCTTTCCCCTGACAGACAACTAAACCACCAAACTTAACGTTCAAATGATTGCCTTGGCATTATTTTTTGTAAACTCAATTGACCTAAAAACCTTAACAAACTTCTCTAATTGAAATCTTACGCTGTCCAAATTGGATTTATATGCCAACTCTCCAACCACAAAGGAAAATCATCCGCCGGCATGGGGCGAGAAATTCCGTAGCCTTGCGCAATAGTGCAGTTAAGCGACAGTAGTTTTTCAGCGTGAGCCTTTGTTTCAACTCCCTCGGCTATCACACCACGATTGAAAATATTAGCTAAGCCGATAACAGCCTTAACAATGGCAAGGTCAGAGGGATCTGTAAGCATATCTCGAATAAAAGTCTGATCAATTTTTAAAATATCAGCGGGTAGGCGTCTAAGGTAAGTTAGCGAAGAATAGCCAGTGCCAAAATCATCCAAGGCAAACTTTACCCCCATCTTTACACAGGTATTCATGAGTTTACTGACCTGAATTACATCTTCTAGTGCACTAGTCTCTAATATTTCTAATTCCAGTAATTCAGGATAAATTTCAGGGTAGGCAGCTAACGCTCCCGCTAAATGTGTTACAAAATTACCACTTTGTAATTGGCTAGCACCTACGTTGACACTTACTGGTATGGTTAACCCTTGTGTCTGCCAGATACTCATCTGTTTAAGTGCTGTATCAATAACCCATTCACCAATTTTAATACTAATTAAATGGCCTTCAATGATGGGTAAAAAACCTCCTGGTGGCAAGATGCCTTGTTGAGGGTGTTTCCACCGGATCAGAGCCTCTGCGCCAATCACCTCATTGGTTTTCATGTTCACTTTAGGCTGATAATATAAAACAAACTCTTTTTTCTCAAACCCCTGACGAATGCGCTCAAGACCCTCCCTTCGTGTTCGATCTGCCTCTGAGGGGCCTATATCGAAAAACCGATAACAACCTTTCCCTGCATCTTTGGCAATATACATAGCCTGATCCGCTTGGCGAAGCAAAAGGTCAGGGTCAGAGCCGTTTTTCGGATAAAGCGTCACACCAATGCTGGCTGAAACTTTAAGTATATTATCATTACAGATAATATTTTGAGATGCAGCTGTCAATATGCGCTGCAATACCGGCTCACATTCGTTTATATTATCGAGGTCGCTAAGTACAGCGATAAATTCATCACCGCCAATACGCGCTAAAAAATCACCCGCACGTAAAGACTGCTCAAACTTAGCTGAAATGTCGATTAGAAATTGATCACCCGTGTTGTGCCCATAACTATCATTAATTTTCTTGAAACCGTCTAAATCAATATAGGCAAGTGCAAGTATTTTTCCGTGTCGCTGGCTTTGCTTAATAGCCAACGTTAACTTGTTAGCCAACAGTATTCTATTGGGAAGACCGGTTAATATATCGTGATGGGCGCTATGTTCAAGTTGCTCTTGATGCGCTTTAAGATGAGTAATATCAGAGAACATTGATACATAGTGCATTACCTGACCAAGGGCATCACTTACTGCGCTAATTGATTGCATTTCGGGATAAATGTCACCATTTTTTCGTCGATTCCATATTTCTGAGCTCCAGTAGCCGTGTTCCTTCAAGGTTTTCCACATGTCTTTATAATAGTCATCGGACTGACGACCTGATTTGAGAATTCGTGGATTTTGACCAATAGCTTCCTTTCTACTATAACCAGTAATTTGGCTAAAAGTGTCATTGACCTCAAGGATATTACCCCTGATATCTGTTATTAAGATACCTTCGTGGGCGTGACTAAATACGCTAGCAGCGAGTTTTAATTTTACTTCTGTTTGTTTGCGCGCGGTTATATCAGTTAATACGGTTAAGCACTCGAGGCCGTCGTCGTTGATACTCATCATCACCTGAACGGTAATTACTTTATTATCAACGTATAGTTTTACTTCACAAGCGGATTGATTTAGCCCTTTAAAAGCATTCGACAGGTGTGAGTTGAATTGAGACAGAGAATCTTCGGTTAAAAACGCGGCCAATCTCAAACCATTTATTTTTGCGCGCGGAATACCCAACATGCTGGCAGCGGTTAGATTGGTTTGGGTAATATCGCCTGAACGGTTAAGGGAAATAAAAGCCACAGGAGCGAAGTCGTATAAGGCTTCGTAACGTATTGCTGCTGCTTCAGAAGAATCTCTGGCTAAAATAAGATCGTTTTGCTGCATTTCTAACTCTATCTGGTGCACCTGTAACTCATGCAGAAGACTAACAGTCGATGCTTCATCAGTAATTGAATCACTTTCAGGTTGCCCATCTTCTTGCAAACGGTGCATAGCCTCTTTACGCACAGCAACTTTTTTGCTTGTAAGCTGCTTTGAGTCTTTTTTCATGATGTACTCTTCCTCATCGGGCATTTACCTTTATGTGATACTTTATTATTCCAGTATTAGCAGTTTTTCTAGTGTGTTTTGTACATTAACGAGCATTTTTTTCATTGCCTCTGCCGAGGTGTTATCATCTTCTGCTAACATCAACTTAATATCATCTAACGTGCTAAGATTCTGTTTTTTATCAGTAATATTTTCGGTCACACAAACGAATAGGCCTTGCTCTTGTGAGTACATAGCACAAATAAACCACTGCATAGACTCTTTGACGTAATATTCGAATTTTTCAGACTTTCCTGACATTGCCACGCGACCACAGGCTGCCATAAATCCAGCGTTAGATTGTAGGATATTTGGCACGACTTCACTGCCTTTTTTCCCTGCTATATGATGTAATCCCGTTATTCCCGCGTAAGCATTGTTTACTTCAAGATAGTGGAAATCAACCGCTTTGTCGCCTTCCATTAGTATGTTCTTGTAAGCAACGGCATGTGATGAATTCTCAAATAGCAAACGAAAGCGAGATTCTGACACAGCCATAGCAATACTCGCATTCCTGTTAATAGTATTATCGCTAAAAGTAATAACCACGCCATCAATTAGAGTTTCCTGCGTGCGATAGGGCATAATGCGTACAATATACCAACGACCATCATGAGTCGTTACTTCCTCTTCATGAAACATCAGGCTTCGTAGTACTTCATCCGTATGTTCAGATAACTTAGGATAAATTAATGAACTGACCAAGTCAGTGATAGGGCGACCGACATCACTAGGTATGAGTTTGAAAATTTTAACCGTTTCAGGGGTAAAACGACGTACATTGAGCTCATTGTCTAAAAAAAGCGTGGCGATGCTAGTACTATTAAGTAGATTTTTTAAGTCGTCTCTGGCTAAAGACAATTCATTGACTTTGATGTTTAGCTCATGATTAACCGCTCTTAACTCCTCATTCATCGACTGCATTTCTTCTTTGGAAGTTGTAAGCTCTTCGTTAGTGCTTTGAAACTCCTCATTCGTACTTTGTAATTCTTCGTTGGTAGATTTAAGATTCTCTTGTGCAAGCTGCATTTCGTTAGTGGTAAGTCTCAGTTCTTCCCTCCCCTGAGACAATATATTTTTTAGTTTTTCTATTTCATCACTATGGTCTTTGGCTAAATTACCTTTGAGCGATTTTTTAATGGGTGCAATGGCCGTTGTGGAAGTCGTAAACAACACAAGAACCATAGGGCCTAATGTTGATGAATTTAATACTGGTTGTACCCTAACATCGACCAGAATAATATTACCGTTACTGACAACCTCAACGTTCGTTATATCTAACTTTTTCTTCAGGCGCACCGCGCGATTAAATATTTCGTTCAATGGGGCGGCCAAACCTTCACGTGCCATGGAGAAAAGGTTGTAATTGACCTTGCCTACCGATGGCTCTAAATATTTCCCGGTTTTTCCGTTGATATAAATGACATCCGCTTTTTCAGTGGTTAGCAGAGCCGCCGGAGTAAAATTCTCTTGTAATAAGGATTGGATCAAATCTTCTAAGTTCATAGTAACTGTATCTTGGGGGTTAACGGGCACGTTTTTTTCTGGCTTTAACTCATGAGAATAACTATTCACTTCGTTAACCGGAAATTTCATAACATTAAAAGGCTGTGATGTCTCACGTCGTTTGTAAATACGTTCTTTTCCACTTAAAAGAGTAAACAGTGACTCTTCGTTTCCAATGGTTTCAGACGTTCCTAAAACAAGCACTCCAGACGGTTTTAAACTGTAGTGAAATAAGGGAAATAGTTTCTTTTGCAATTCTGGCTCTAAATAGATGAGCAAGTTACGACAACTGATGATATCAAGTTTGGTAAACGGAGGATCCATCACCAAATTTTGTTGGGCGAAAATAACATTTTCTCGTGCCTGTTGACCGATTTGATAGCCCCCGTCTATTTTCACAAAATATAAGTCTAATAGTTCTTTAGAAATATCAGCGCTAATACTATTGCTGTAAATCCCCATTCTAGCTTTATTTACGGCATCAATATCGAGGTCAGTAGCAAAAATCTGTAATTCAAAATGTTTGGTCGAGTTAAATTTTTTAAAGGCTTCTTGAAACACAATTGAGAGGGTATAGGCTTCTTCTCCGGTAGAGCAAGCAGGAACCCAAGCACGTAATGTACCTCCCTCTGGATATTCAGACAAAAGCGAGGGGATCACCTCATTTTCTAGTTTTTTCCAAACGGTATTGTCGCGAAAAAAGTTAGTAACACCAATCAGTAGCTCCTTAAGTAGCAATTCATTTTCTTGGGGATTAGTCCGTAAATAACGCACGTAGTCGGGTATATTGGAAAGCTGATGCAAGGCCATACGTCTTTCAACACGACGATTAATAGTGGTTTTTTTATAAAGCGAGAAATCTTGTCCGGTATGAGCGCGTAGCAATACCATCACCTTTTCAATATCTTCTTTATTTTTATTGTTCTCTTCAATCGGCAATGGCACTTTATTTACATAGTTAATGATATAACGCATTAATTCATCTGCTGGTGCTACGGCATCAACTAATCCGGTATCAATAGCACTTTGAGGCATACTGTCAAACTCGGCTGTATCAGGACTTTGCACAAATACCGCACCTGCTTTATCTTTGATCGACCCCAAACCCAACGTTCCGTCTGCCCCCATACCTGAAAGAATAACAGCAATACTGTGTTCCTTTCTATCGGCTGCCAGAGAAGTGAAAAAAGAATTAATAGGCAATTGCAAACCATGCGGGTTAGCACGCGTGAATAAAATTAATGTACCGTTTAAAATAGTTAGATCGTGGGCAGGAGGTATCACATAGACATTATTGGGCATAATCACCATATGATCGGTAATTTGATGTACGTCTAAGGGAGTCATGCGTTGCAGTAAGTCGCACAGGATGTTTTTGTGGTTAGGGTCTAAGTGTTGCACTACAATAAAGGCCATGCCGCAGTCAGCAGGCACATTACTTAAAAATCGTTCGATGGCTTGAAGACCGCCAGCAGAAGCACCGATAGCAATGATAGGGAAAACATCAACAGGAGACGACGTTTTAATCTCTGTTTTCTCATCAACCTGTTGTTCAGAAACAACATCTTTAGATTTTTTCATTGTGTGTGCTATTTTTATTCTTAGGGTGGCGGTTATAGATAATGCGCCGAATATGATGAAAATTCAATAAATTCAATAAATTCAGGTGAATCATTGTCTGCTATGAACTAAAAATACTGTCATGGTGATTGATTGTAGAGTTCTTAAGCCTCAAATAACCATTAGACTCATATTGAACAAATTTACTACATAAATTCTATTTGGAGTTGTTTTCTTTACAATAGAGAAATATAAGATTTATGTCGTCAATATGTTTGCAAAGATGACTTTCAAACACGAAGACCTACTTTGTATTCAGTGCTGATGAAGTAAACCTGTGACTTCAGTAAATTTACGACCTCGAATTACTGGATAGCTTTCTGAAATAAAATTTCATTGGCGGATTTGAGCTTGAAAACGCCTCACAAGTAGTCAGATAGAGGTCATTCACCCTTACATTATTAATGCTACCTTTGATAGTATCAATTGATTTTAGGTGGTCAGCTCGTTAAAAATGGCCGTTAATGCTTAGGTGTTATTACTAACATTTTGTTGAAAGAGCTACCCTGCCCCTAATGACATTACCCTTAAAGGTAACAGACATTATAAAATAGCTTAAAAACGCTTTATGGTTATAGGAAGAGGAAGTTGTTTTAGTCTTTTATAAAAAATTTTCTGCTACCACTATAATATTCATGACCATGTGACCAAATATGCAATACCATAAATTCCCACTTACATATCTAATCAATCCTAATAAGCATGAAGATAAGAAGAGTAAAATAAATACCTCTGTTTGTTCATATTGAGAATGTATCAAGGTAAACGCTAAACTGGTAATGACAATAATGAACGTTGGATTTAGGGAGATTTGTTCTAACTTGTAGAAGGCGATCCCCCTAAAAATAATTTCTTCAAAAAAAGGACCTACGATTCCAACCGTTAAAATAAGTAATGTAATTTCAAGACCTGTATCTATTGATTCTAAAAAGTCGAGCATAAAGCTTGGCGTTTCAAAAATGCCCATACGAAATATAAAATATTCAAATAATGAGAAGGTTAACACGGCTAATAAGGTCATTATTAGTCGTGTTAACGTTATAGATCTTAAAGCTAATCGGTTAACTATATTTTCTTTATTTTTTGCGGAAAGATAATACTGAAGAAGGGGTAGCATTAAAAGTACCGAAACTATTGATGTTGTAAAATTAAAGCCTAGATTCGTGCTCAGCTGTTCAATAGTATGTACATCATCTAAAAATATTGAGCCAAGACCTGATATAAACACAATAAAGGTTGAAAATATCGGTAGTGCTAGAGCTAACAGTAATATCGATAACATTGACAATACCGATAACATCATCTTATTTAATGCCGCTGATGCGTTATTAACCTTTGATATACTCATAAATATATTAAAATCCAATTGAAAAAAACAAAACGATTGAGAAATTAATCTCAATGCATAATATTAAAACGTAATTGTCGAACCCTACTTACTGGTAAAATTAACCTGTATATCTATTAGGTCCAATAAAACAGGCAGTAAGATCCTGTCATTTAAGTGGAGACCTTAGAAGCTCCCACCATTATATTTGCAAAAGTCAGCGATATTATTAGGGAAGCCGATTTGTATGCTGATTTATAGTAAGAGAAAGCCTTATTTGTACTTTTAGTGAATGTTAGCATGTGAAATAACAACGGCAGTAATGAGCTAAAACCGACTAGGCAGATTCATTAAATATCTTAATTAACAAATTTGCCATAAAGTTTATTTCGAATAGGTCGTTTAACGAGATAAATAGCCTCATTAGCCCTCATTTCTTTAATTAAACTAAAAGGAATGTAATCGGGTATTAGCTCAAAATAATTATTATTATTTAAATCATCATACTTAATGCTATTTACCACTGCATTCTGCCATTGATAGAAAACCCTTCCATAAACAATAGCCACATTACTGCCGCTAACACTTACCACTTTAGCTAATCTATATTTATGCTTAGGATTCAATTTATTATTAATCAACCTCATGTCTAAAAAGTAAATATCATTGACTTGAGGAGTTAAAATAAAAACGGATGCTTGTGTTTGCTCAGCGTTATGTAAAGCATATTTTTCATAGCCAAAATAGGCAATCACCACTAGAAAAGTCAATAACACGAGTTTATTTAAGGAGATTGATAACTTTGCTTTTACATTTTTTGATTCGAAGGTATGTGGCACTTTAATAAATCCTTTTAAAGTTAACTCTATTTGATAACACTGTTTAGGTTTAAAATTGAGTAATAAATCATAAATTCAATGATATATCCAATGCTCATCTCCAATATAACACCTCATCAAAAGTTAAAGATGGTTGAATAAAATAGTAAGTTAAATACAAGGTCAGCCACTCTTTAAATGTTGAGTAACTTAGGCGTTTACACTAGATAGCATCATATAAGTAACATAGGTAAATAGACATATTGGAACAACAACATATGCAAAAGCATCAGATTTACACCAACAGCCTTGAGCTATTTTTTCTTTTCTAAATAAGGATATTGAAGAGCCATAAAGAATAATCAAACCAACGGCAACTATCGACATCCAAGAAATATCATTACCCACTAAAAGCAATAATGGCGTTATTGCCGAAAGACACCACAATGAAGCTACAAAACTAGCGCTGTTGTATATAACAATTAGATACTTCATCACATCCAAAATTTTACTAATTCGTTAAAATTGTTAGTTAAAATAATTAGCCATTGGAAACAACCAACTTTTATTTATTCTACTTTAATCGTTTAATAGCTTTTTAAAACGGTAATTCCTCTCCCTTAAAATCATAAAATTTCCCAGTGGTATCAATAGATAAATTTAGAATCACTTTCATAATTCCAAGAGCCGAATCTTTAACATTTTCTCTTGCAGAAGAACCGCCCATATCTGTTTGAACCCAACCAGGATGAACAGCCACCACAGCGACATTGTCATTAACAAGTTCATTGGATAAATTCACGGCTAGCATGTTGGCTGCTGCCTTAGACATTCGGTAACCATACCAATCTACACTTCTTTCTCGTGTTAGGGATCCCATAACAGAAGAAATTATAGCTATTTTACATAGACGATTTTTCTTCATCAAAGACAAAAAACAATGAGTTAAATACAATGGGCCAAGCGAATTCACTTTAAAACTCATTTCAGCATTTGCATAATTAATGTCATGAATACTTTTATTTTCTTGATCTAAATAACCAGCATTATTTATGATTAAATCTATTTTGATACTTTCTTCACTGAGTTTATTTGCTAACCTCTCAATATTTTCTGGACAGGTGATATCCATTAATTCAATGAGTAATTTTTCAGAGAACTTATCCTTCAATGTTATTAAGTCAGCCGATGCCTTTTCATTTCTACAGGTAGCAATTACTGTCCACCCATTTATAAGATATTGTTTTGTTAATTCGAAACCAATGCCTCTATTAGCACCCGTTATTAATACAATTAAATCACTCATGTTGAACCTTTAAATATGACACCCCATTTAGAGGCAAAAATGGTTTACTAAAATGGTAGATATTTTCCAAATATGAGAGCGCAACAGAAAACTGTTTTTGGTCTCTCTTTAATAGCTTATAGTTTGATTAACAGCAAACTAAAATAACACAATTAAAAAACAAGCTAGAATAATTGCCAAATAAAAAAACTGCCTACCTGTACTCGAACGTTTTTCCGCTTGCTTTGAGTGTGTCATGTGAATATCACGAATAATTTGTCCCTTGTTTTTACCGACACAATGGGGGCAAATAGAATAAGATATTTTATATCTCAAACCACATTTATTGCACTGGGTCGTTGGCTCTCTACTGTAATCTATAATCATGGTTTTTTGTCATAAAGCATTTTATTAAGCTTGTAAAAATAGCTATTTATAATAACAGGAACAAGAGAAGCAAATGTTTTGTGGCCGTTTAAGTAACTGCATAGACGCTATTATAATTCAGGCTTAAAACCAGCTGCTTTAATTTCATTAATTAAAAACAACCCAATATCATCGATATTATGATCAACTTTTTTATATATAAAACCGCTTAAATCAGCAGGTATATCCACATCGCCTTTATGAAGAACACAGACATTTTTTCTCCCAAGCTTAGCGACCAAATAACCAAACTCAAAAATGACATTAGGTTTGGCTCTAATGACTTTTTTTCTCTCAGCATCTATAACACTAGATTGATCAATCGTATACGAAACTTCATCAGGGGTAAGTAATATGAATGCATAAGATACATCACTGTTGGCCTCGAGTTTTTCAATGAGACTTTGCTCAGCATCCACTTCTCTGTGCAAAAAAATTGGCTGAATTCCGATTTGTGTAAGAAATAGCGCTAATTCAATTTTTAAAGCATTGTCATGCCCATGAACAATAAGTACTTTATTATTACTTGGTACTAGGGAGTTAGTTACATTCGTTTTTTCGGTCGAACCTTTGGGTTTATTGGTTTTTTTTGGTGGCCCTGAAACTAATAATTCATTAAATATATCGCCTTCATCTATTAACGAAATTAATGCATTTAATGTTTTAATATAATTGTCTTTTGCAAACTCAAATTTGTCTTCACTATTACCTGTTACCTTTGAATTATTTGCAGCTTTAAAATAAACAAAAGGTTCTGAATTTGGCTTAACTGTTTGTTTCAAAATATTTTCTATATCATTTACCCATGTATCCCACGTAGGTAAAGGCTCCCCTAAAGTCAGATCAAGTGATTCATGCTTTTTACTACAGTTTTTCCAATTAAACGCTTCACTCATTTCTGCTAGTTTATTGATTTTATTTTTTAACAGCTCCACTACTCGGATCCTTGCACTGCATATAACGCCCGATTAACTGGCGCATAGTTATTGACTAAAGTAAGCACCGAAGAAGCAAATATCCAACGGTTATTTATTCTATTTAATAGCTTATGTTTCACCATACTCTGACTTTATTAAGCCAAAACATTTAAGGTCGTGAAACTGATTCTTCCAATATCCACTTTGACGGCGAATACCCTCTTCTTTAAAGCCTACGTTGAGTAAAAGAGACTCTGAGGCTAGATTCCCGGGAACCGTATCACCTTGAATGCGATTCAATGCTCCGCATGGTAACTCACCACAAAATGCTGATTTAACAATTCTATGCACAGCTTCTGTTGTGTAACCACTGCCCCAGAACTTAGGCAGTAAATCGTAACCTATAACAGCATTTTTCATTTTAGGACTCCAAGTATTAAACCCACAAGTCCCTATTAATTGATGTGTTTCTTTTAAGCGTATAGCCCAACGAATACCAGAGTTTTCTGTAAAGCGAGCATTAAAGAATTCTATTAAATTACTCGCTTGTGAATGTTTAGTAAATGCGTCCAGATCATAATATTTGACAACTGAATTGTCTGAGAATAAATCAAATAAGCTATTTGAATCTTCTGTAGTTAATTTATCTAACCTTAAACGATTAGTTTCTAATACTGGAAATAACAACCTAAATCCTCCATGAACTATAGTATCCTACTTGAGTCGGTTACTATTTTTACCACTCTCGCCATTCTTCTGTAACATCACCTTCAAATTCTACATTGGCTTTATTTGTTACTTTTTGAATGAAATCACAAATATCTTCACGTTGGTCAGTTTCTATTAAACATTGACCACAGTCATCGTTTAATTCGTTCAAAGATAAAATTAAATATTTAATATGATTTTTAGTACTATCAACAGTTTGAATTTCTGATCCCATTGACGACATGAACTCTAAGAGTAATGTAATGCAATCAGTAACATTATCAGATGTGTAATCAGGTTGATTTTCTCCCTCAATAAAATCTAACATTCCATATTGAATACTTTTAAGTAAACTTTTCACATAAATCTCCGTAAAAAAATGCCCAATTAAGGGTAAAGTTTAGTTAGCTAAAATGTGAAGCTAAACGTAAGCTAGCCAAAGGTTAAAAGCCCAGCTTGAATACCTTTGCTATATAACAAATGCAACAATAATTGCCGTTACAGCTAATACACTGTACTCGGGCATCCCTGTTGGTAACTTAGACATAAGTACGAAGCAAACGAAAGCTAAGGCAAATAAAATGGCACTGCCAACAAAAACCCCCATAAATGTATGCCCCATAATTAAACCAACAATAGCTAAGGGAATACTAAACAATAATGCTGAAAAATAAGGTTCCTTTTTCATCAAGTATAATTTATATGAAAGAGCTAACATCAATAGTTTAATAATCAAAAAGAGCATATAAATACCTTGTAATATAACGCCCATTTAAGGGGGGAATAATGGTTAGTTAAAATAGCGACCAAGGAGCAAAAACCAGCGGCTTTTTGTCCTTGTTTAATTTGTTGTTGCTTGCTAATCGGCATAGGTATGCAATATTTCGTTTACAGATGGCCGTTTATCGAAGCTGAAGTTACAAAGTTGAATATACCCAATATTATGACTAGGTGAAAGCCAAAAGTAACTCCCCATTGAGTCAATTGATAAACCTCTATGAGAATATATTGTCTCACCTTTAACCTCCCTAATGAACAGTCCATTATTATATGGTACTCCTCCAATTTTAGAAACGGTCTTTAAAGAAGATAATATTTGACTGATAAAATGACCTTTACTGTCGTCAGTATTCTGGAAATTGGAGAGTCCTCCAATGTTGGAAACAGGCTTCATCGGATGCAAGAATGTACTCCAAAATAATTTGTCATCAATAGGGGACATTAAATGACTTATCCATTTGGCAAAATCAGGAAGCGTTGATAAAATTCCGCCATCGCCCTGGGTAATTAGATTTGATGAATTACGTCGATATTTGTATGTAGGCGAATTTACAGCACTATACCCCGTAGCACTCCAAGGAATTTCAATAGTCTGTAAACTCACAAGTTCAGTTGAAGACATTCCAAGTGGTTTAAATAGTTGTTTTTTAACTAAGTCACTAAAAGGTATTCCACTAGCTTTTTCAAGTATATCAGCCAAAAACAAATAACCCGTATTACTGTAACTTGAATTTTCGCCCGGTTTGAATGATGGTGCAGATAACGCCATCATAGTATCAAGAACGTGCATTAGAGTAACATCACGTGCAATCGGCTTCCCTACAACTAGATCTTCAAGTACATGGGGTATGGTAGATACCCTTTTTACAAGTTCCTCCCTAGTTTTTTCATCATTTAAATAGTCTGGCAGACCACTTTGGTGATTAATTAAATGATGTAACTTGATATTTTCAAACCAACGGGGGCCTTGGGGATAATATTTCTTCAATGAATCATTTAAAGATAGTTGGCCTTTCACCTCTAATTGTAACGCTAAAACAGCAGTAAAATGTTTAGTAATAGACCCCAAGTTAAAAACGGTTTTCTTATCTATTGGAACTTGATAGCGTAAGTTTGCCTGCCCAAAATAGCGCTCATAAACTAATTCACCTTTCTTCACCACACCAACAGCACAACCAGGAGTTTGAGAGTTTAACTCACTAAAATCATCACTAACGTTAGCATCTACGGTGAATGTAATCGTGTTTAAAATAATAAATATTAACAAAGGTATTTTCATTTAAAATCCATTTTTTCTAAATGCCAAGTTTTGTATTGTAAGCTAACGCAGCCTAAAGCGGACTAAAATAGGCGACGCGCAGAAGCAAGTAGTCAACGGTTAAAAGTCCTGCTTAAATGGCCTGTTATAAGCAAATGCCAGCTAACTTTAACTATTTCGTTAACGTGCACTCTTTTTTTATATTGCCTTCAGGATCTATACAGGTAGCTACATCTGGCTTAATACACGAATTATAAGTCTCGGGGGAGATATTTCTATGGGCACCTTGCACGGTTACGTTAAACAAGCCAACAAAAATATCGCTAATAAAACTAGAGCTCCAAGAGCTTTCTTTATCGTGTTCACTATAAGTAGAACCAGAAGCAAAATTGCAACCAACCTCTTCTGCACCATGAGAAGAGCAACCAGAAATCCCCAAGACTAAAAGTAAAACTAACGTAAATTTAAGTGCCATTGTTCATCCTTGTTTAATGGGGCGTTATATTTTTTGACACTGCTTAGTATCGACCTTTATTTCGGTGATCTGTTTATGATTAGTATCATAGTAATTATATGAAATGAAAATATTTAAATCTCTAAATGCTTGCATTTCTATTGTTGAACAAACAAAGTTCGTCACCTTAGGTGTCATAGTTTCGACAAATTTTTTTAAATCTAAATTGTCTTTTTCATAATTTGGCAATTGATAGTTATATGTAAACGTTTCTTTTGCACCAATAGTAGCTATTAAAACTGTTTCTGAATCTACATTCATTGGTAGATTCTTATTTATTTCGCTAGCTGTACTCATGAGAAATTTAGTTTTATCTTCACCTGCATCACCACTAAATAAACCACTTACTGCCCAATTTCCAATTATTGCCCCACCGACTGCACCAGCAATGGTTAAAACATTCGTCCATGTAATTTTTTTCATTAATACTCCAAACTTGGTAATAATAAAACAGCTTATTAGACGAGCAAAAACCTCCTTCTCTCCAGATAATTAACCGTCTATGATTATAATGAAAACATAAAATACTCATAACCTTCAATTGCATCAAGCCTTTATTAACATTATTTTAACTAAACTTTAAATGATGACTGTTTTATCACGCGTTCTCTGTTGAAAGTATACAAAGTTACTAGCTTAAAAATTATTTTTCTTACTTAGTCTTATTGTCGAAATATTATCAAGGCTGATGCCTGTTCATTTACATAGGGTAATTAACGATCTGTTTTCCAATTAATAAAGGCGATGTGATTTTTAGCTGTTGATGAATGCAGCAGCAAAGTTATTTGACTAAACCTATGGTACTAAGGTGCCAATTAAAAAGTTAACTGTTTGCATTAATATATAGCATAAGAATAATGCTGAAGATTTTAGAGCAACGGGTTAAATAGCCTTTTCGAGATGGCCAAACTTACTCTTTTACTATTATCTGATGCCCTTTAATAAACCGCCCTATCGCAAGTATTTGCCCAATAATGATCAACGGCGCAGGGGCTCACACGTCTAATTACTTTTTTATTGACGAAAACGGTAAGAAACTAATAACACAATTAAATAGGAAAATAATTATGCTAAAAGGTAAAACAGCTTTGATCACAGGTTCAACCAGTGGTATTGGTTTAGCGGCTGCACATGTCTTAGCTGAGCAAGGCATTAATTTGGTACTACACGGTTTAATGGCTAACGAAGAAGGCCAAGCCTTAGCCGATGAATTTGCGAAAAAATATAATATCAAGACACTTTTTGATAGTGCAAACTTAATGTTAGCCCAAGATATTTCAGTGTTTATGACTAAGGCTACTCAAGTCATGGGCTCTATCGATATACTGGTCAATAATGCCGGTATTCAACATACCGAAAGTATTGATACTTTCCCTGAAAATAAGTGGGATGCGATAATTGCCATCAATTTGACCGCGGCATTTCACACCATTCAAAAGTCACTTCCGGGTATGAAAGCAAAGGGTTGGGGCCGCATTATTAATATCGCTTCTGTTCATGGACTCGTGGCCTCGCTAAATAAATCCGCTTATGTTGCAGCAAAGCATGGCATTGTTGGCTTAACGAAGGCCGTTGCGCTTGAGTGTGCCGAGCATGGCATTACCGTTAATTCTATTTGCCCAGGTTGGGTGGATACCCCATTAATTAATAATCAAATTAATGATATAGCACAACAGAAAAGTGTTAGCTTCGAACAAGCAAAATATGCCTTAGTAACGGCTAAGCAACCCTTACCTGAAATGATGGACCCTCGCCAAATTGGTGAATTTATTTTATTCTTATGCAGTAATAGTGCGCGTAGTATAACCGGTTCGGCACTTCCCATGGATGGTGCTTGGACCGCCCAATAAATAACAGGATAATATATGACGATAGCTAACAACGAAAAAACAGCAGGTGAAAAAATTCGCCGTCAAGTAATGGGCGATGAATTTGTTGACCGCGCACTTAATAATGCCGATGATTTTAGTCAACCTATGCAAGACTACATCAATGATCATGGCTGGGGAGCAACCTGGCAGCGAACTGAATTAGATCTTAAAACCCGTAGTTTAGTGACTATCGCTATGCTGGCAGCACTAAGAGCTCCTCAAGAACTTAAAGGGCATATTCGTGGTGCATTAAATAATGGCGCGACTAAAGAGGAAATACGAGAAGTATTACTGCACAGCGCTGTGTATTGTGGCGCGCCAGCTGCACAAGAGGCTTTTAGAGCCGCTAAAGAAGTTTTATAAATCGTCTATAAATACCGCTTTAAAGTTATAAAGGCTAGACAAAAAAATTTGCCTAGCCTGCTTACTTATTTAGTTAAAAATCATCATAAAAACGCGACAAAATTCTAAAAACTTCGAATTTCTACGATATTACTATTGAAGTTAAATTTGTTGATTTTTCCGCATTCAGCAAAATGATTACTCGATGCATAAGGTGTGTTAGCTTGGTTTATGTCACCTTCCCAACCTTGACCATTTTTAACATAGGCTTTTACTTCAAACTTGTTATTAACCGCTTTACTACAATCCATATCAACATCTAACATCCAGTAATGTTGACCCCAAATATTTAACGGCTCTTCACCATAACCATCATTAGCAACGGTACGCTTTGTTCCCCAACCTGCAGGCCAAGCATTGGTGGTCCAATCAAGCGGAGTTCCTTCAGCGGTGCTACTTTGAGCGGCTTCACTGCCATACCAATCTAAGTAGCTTTCGTTGGTTTTCCATGGTGTTGTCGTTGCACTTTTTAAATTGTTATGGCGAATAGTCATTGCACACTCAAAATTAGTGGTTTGACAATTTCTACCAAGATTATTATTGGCGTAGTTATGATCAATGCCGCCGCGAATAAACATATCTTGACCACTTTGCGTTTGTGCTTGAATAAATATCACCGTACGTTTCAATGTTGCTGGGCCTGTTACTTCACCATTAATTTTTGCGCCTTGATGAATGGCAAATGCATCCCAAACACCCACATTGGCATTAATACTTCCACCGTTGTTTACTGTAATCGTTTCACCGCTACACGATTTAGCATCAGCAGATAATTGCCCTTTTAAAACGTTACAATAAGTACCTGCACTCATTTGTGTACTTAGCGTAGACGTTAAATTAACATCTTCTTTATTAATTGCGACAAAACCCGAACTACCTCGACCAAAAGCAATTTGGTTATTGCCATTATCCCACCAGTTTGTGGTGCTCCAATTATCTGCAGTATTATTTCTAAAGTCGACACCACCAGCAATATATGACCATCGATGCTCACACTTCCAACTACTGCCAAAGCATTCTAGATCACCATTGTTATGGACCGGAACACTTGGAGCACCCGCATCAGTATCACCCTGGAAATCATAGCTCGACATAACTTTTGGGTAACCATACGGATAAGCCAACATAAATACATTCGCTAAGTCGTATAAACGGCCATCTTCAAAAGTAATCACATTACCACCGCCACCATGACCACGTTGATTATCATGGTTATCGACAAAAACCACCGCAGAACTACTCGGTAAAAATCCCCAAGCTTCACCAAAACTACTCAGTAATGCTAGGCTGCCATTTTTGAAGGTGTTACCTAGCTGTGTGGTATATTTAAATTCAGTTACTAAACCTGTGCTTTGGTATTCACTGGAGGTGATGGGTTCACCGCCTTGATCAATCACTTCCTGAAACACCAAAGGTGAGCCATTAACTTTCGACAATACTCCTTGAATATCGCCTAATGACATGTGCTTAGAGGCGTCAAATCGAAAACCTGTAACACCAATATCTTGCAAGTCGTTTAAATAACCTGCGAGCGTTTCTTGTACATAAGCGGCACCAGTATTGAGGTCAGCTAAGCCCACTAGCTCACAGTTTTGTACTTGCCAACGATTGTTATAATCGGTAATGGCACAAGTATCATGAAAGTCTTGTGGCCCATAATTAGGGAAGCTTTTGTTACCATAATTACTCCCTGCAGTACCTGTACCACTGCCAGATGCCATATGATTTAAAACTGCATCAACATATATTTCTACGCCAACGGCCTTACAACGATTCACCATATCGACAAACTGGGCACGGTTACCGCTTCGACTCTCTATTTTATAGCTTACCGGTTGATATCGAGTCCACCATTGTCCCCCTTGAATATGCTCATTAGGTGGTGACACCTGAACTGCGACATAACCTTTAGGGCCTAAATAATCTTCACATTCTTGGGCAACATCTTGCCAGCTCCATTCAAAGAGATGAACAAAAGTAGTCGGTTGAGCAGCAGCTTGAACCTGACAAACAATGCCTAATGCCAGACCTGTTGTTAATAACGATTTTATTACTTTAGTTTTCATTTTTATTGTTATTCCTAATGTAAAATTAATGTTTATATTTGCTCATTAAATAGCCAAGACAGGTTGCGTTAAATTTAAACAAAGCGCTATATCAAAGAAGATGAATACGTATTCAACCATTTTTTGTAGGTGTTTTACCGAACAAGAAACTATATTGAAATTATGATGACCTAGATGAATATGAAACGTGTTAACAACGTCGGTAACGGGATCACTGACATTATGATAAAGAGATCTTGCTCTCTGGTAACAAGACCTTGCGATAATTAATGCTTTTGCCACAGAAATATGTGGCAAGCTTAGCTATTTATTAATAAAGTTAGCGATCAGCTGAAAAGTTTGCTGACACTCTTCTGCAACCAATGCATCAAGTAACATATAGGCATGCGTTAACCCGTCAAACTGATGATGATGCACCGCTACCCCAACCGCTTTTAGCGCTTTAGCATAAGCTAAACCTTCATCTCTTAACGGGTCGCATCCGGCGGTAATAACTAAGGTTTCGGGTAAAGTCTTGCTTATTTCACCATACAAAGGTGATGCAGCTTTACTGTTATCACTCGCTTTAAAATACTGATTAAAGTACCAAGTTATTTTATCTTGCTCAAGTAAAAAACCTGAACCATTCTCGGTAAAAGAAGGCTGCTGGCCGGTGTAATCAACACTTGGGTAAATTAAAATCTGCTTATCGATTCTTAAGCGTTTATCTTGCTGGCTTTGCATAGCAAGCGTAGTACAAATAGCGCCGCCAGCACTATCACCGATAATATAAAGTGCATTAGAAAAGTTGAGCCCAGCTAAACAGGCTTGGTAATTAATTAACACCTCTCGACAATCATCGATACCTGCTGGATAAGGATGCTCTGGTGCTAAACGGTATTCGACACTGATAACAATACAATGACTTTGTGCGGCAATTTTACGACAAATGGGATCGTATAATTCAACACTGCCACACATATGACCACCGCCATGATAATGAATAACTACGGGTAATGCTTCCTCTGGCGCTGGGCTATAAACTCGCACGGCAATAGCGCGTTCTTCTGCTTGCACTGCACGGTCTTGCACAAAACTGAGTGCTGGCCCCTCGCCTATCAAAGGCGCCAATTTATCTAAATTTGAGCGAACCAGTGCAGGAGAAAATTGCACACCTTGTTTTTTTGACTCGGCTAAAGCTTCATTTGCCTGCGCTAAAAAGGGCGCTAATTTTTCTGAAATTACACCTCGCATAATTCATCTTCCTTGTTTTTTTGTTGACCCGTTTCAGTTAAGAAAAAACTACCTATAAAGAAAGTACCACTGACCAAGGTGGTTAAAGCAAATGCCCATGTATAGTCACCTTGGTGAATATCAACTAACTTGCCAAACAACCATAAAACCAAGGTACCCACCATATAACTTATCGAATAGAACAAACTAAAAACAACGGTTATTTTTTGGCTGGTCATTTTTGACAACTCATGAGGTATTGCCACTAATGCCGTTATTGGAAAGAATATAGAAAAACCTAACACCATAGCACTAAGTGTTTGTACTACTTCTGACGGGCTAAAAGATAAGGTAAACACAGTGATCACAATCAGTAAACCTGACCAACGGATCACAGGCACCCGTAAAGGGAATTTTTTACTGTAAATAATACCGGCTAACGTTCCTATAATTCCAAAACCTATCAATAACGCACTTTGACTGATACCCGCTTTAGGATAGAAAGTGAACAAACATAAATAAAAGGCAAGAATACCTGAATAGGTTAACGCGTAGACCCAAGAAAATTTATCTTTTAAGCCATCTGTGTACGAATAATGCGTGTTAATTTCACTTGTATCTTTGGCCTTGCTATGAGGTTTTGCTTCGTCAACAAATAACCAAGCAATACTTAATGCCAAACTTGCTAATGAAAAAATAATCAAGGTATTTTGCCAGCTACCGGTTAACGAATTAAAGTTACTCATTTGCCATAAAATAATGCCTGTGCCTAAATTAAAAGCAACGGCATTGATCCCGTTTATCGTGGCACGCTCTTCTGGAGGGAACCAAGACATAACGATGGGGTTAAAATATACAATCATAAACGCTCCGCCCAATCCCATTAAAAACCGGCTCACTAATAGCAATTCATAATTGGGCGCAAAAGGTGTTAATAGCCCCACTGAAATTAAAATACCTGATGCAAAAAAAGCATACTTACCCCCTAGTTTTAGGGCTAACCAAGCAGCGGCAAAGGTCCCTACAATTTTAGCTAAGGTAACCGCACCACTAATAAAGCTGGCTGAAGCTAAACTATTAATATTCATTGCCGCCATGATTTGATTCATGCTTGCGGTGCCGCCAACCCATGCCATTGCAAATAAGGTGTAACTAATAAAAACAATGGCTTCTACTAAATACTTGTTACTTATCTTAAGAGTTCTCATATAGATTAATTTCTAATATAGTAATGTCAAAATTCAGCTTAACTAAATAAATTATCTATTGATGTACTACCTTCGTGCACTGTGCTGAAATTTAAGCCATGTTATGATGTCTGCCGCCATTTTATTTGCAGACGTAAAGTTGATATGGGATCGGTACTTAGTAAAGTGTTGCTATTTATAAGGTGTTTTCAGTGTTAATTTGGCTTTCTCTTAATACTTGGTTGGTGTCTTTTCTTGCCATAGGTTATTTATTATTATTGTTTGTTGTTGCCTATTGGGGACAAAAGCAAACCACTAAGCAGTGGCATTCTCGCCCTTGGGTTTACAGTTTAGCTTTAGGGGTAAGCTGCACCTCTTGGGCTTT
Organism: Colwellia sp. BRX10-1; assembly: GCF_014077545.1. Taxonomy (NCBI): domain Bacteria; kingdom Pseudomonadati; phylum Pseudomonadota; class Gammaproteobacteria; order Alteromonadales; family Colwelliaceae; genus Colwellia; species Colwellia sp. BRX10-1. The sequence continues at coordinate 103,020 of NZ_JACGWC010000012.1, read as the reverse complement.
TTATGGCACGGTTGGGCAAGCAGCAACAACCGGCGCTTGGCTTGCTCCCATCTATATTGGCTCAATTTTATGCTTTGTATTGGCTTGGCCGATGTTGCTGCGAATATTACGTATTACCAAGCAACAAAACCTAACCTCTATTGCTGATTTTATTGCTTGTCGCTATGACAGATCGCCAAAAATAGCAGCGACAGTAACCTTAGTCGCCCTTCTGGGCACCATTCCCTATATCGCACTGCAATTAAGAGCTATCAGCAAAAGTTTTGATTTACTCACCGGCACTTACCGCTCAGGAATAAGCACGACCTTTGTTGTGACCTTAGTATTAATTATTTTCAGTATATTATTTGGTGCTCGCCAAGTGGCCGCCAATAAACAAAATCAAGGCTTAGTTCTAGCCATAGCTTTTAGTTCGTTAGTTAAATTATTTGCCTTAACCGCGATAGGCATTTTTGCGACATTCTTTGTTTTTGATGGTATTGGCGATTTAATCAGCCAAGCTGAAACGTCAACTAATTATCAACCGGTAAAAAACACTTATTTTGCAGTATCACAAGCGATACTTGGCGTAATTACTATTTTTATTTTGCCACAGCAATATCACATGTTGATGATAGAGAATCATCAGCAAAAAGAATTGAAAATGGCACGTTGGCTCTACCCCGTTTATTTAATTGCCATTAATTTATTTATCTTACCTATTGCCTTAGCTGGCCAAAGTTTATTTCCGGGTGGTGGTGTTGATGCCGATACGTATGTTATTACTATCCCACTCTTTTTTCAGCAAGCATGGCTTGGTGGCCTCGCTTTTATTGGTGGTTTAGCCGCAGCAACCAGCATGGTCATAGTCGCCACAATAGTACTCAGCACTATGGTAACAACAGAAATCGTTAACCCCTTGCTACTGCACTACAACAGTTATATTAATACCCAGAAAAAACAACTGTCAGGGCTGTTATTAAATATTCGCCGCATAGCAATTGCTTTACTGCTGCTATTGGCTTTTGGCTTTGAGCGGATCGTTAATCAACAAAATCACCTTGCCACCATTGGCCTATTGTCATTCGTACTTCTATCACAATTAGCCCCTTTAGTTGTTGGCGCATTATATTGGCGAAGAGCAACCAGTAACGCCGCTTTTATTGGCTTAATTGTCGGCAGTCTTTGCTGGTTTTATACCTTATTGCTACCCAGTTTATTGCCGAACGCTCCGTGGATAACTACAGGATTATTTGGTATAAGCAGCTTACGGCCTTATGCACTTTTTGGTGTCGACTTTCTCGATAATATTAGTCACGGTTTATTATTTAGTTTATTAGCCAATACTTGCTGTTTTATCGGTTTTTCATTATTTGGTCAGCGCAGTGTTGGCGAAAGATTACAAGCAGAGCTCTTTATCAGTAAAAAGCAGGGGGCGATTCAACAAAACTTATCAAGTAAAGACCTTTATCACTTATTGCAACGCTTCGTTAATGATGCAAGCGCCGATGATTTTCATCATAATCATGCAAAACAACTTAGTAATACCGCCGCGAGTCAAAAGCTGGTCGAGTATACCCGCTTGCAGTTATCAAGCGTATTAGGCTCAGCCTCAACGCGCATGGTAATGAAAGCCGCAAGTAAACAACAAGCCTTACCTTTGGAATATGTCGTTAATATTGTTGATGAAGCCAGCAAGTTGTTTCAATTTAATCGCGAATTATTACAAGCCGGTGTAGAAAATATAGAACAAGGTATAAGTGTTGTTGACGCCGACATGCGCTTAGTTGCTTGGAATAAACGCTATATAGAATTACTAGATTACCCAAGCAGTTTAGTTTGTGTCGGTAAACCAATCTCCGAGCTTATTCAATACAATGCCGATCGCGGAGTCATTATTGCTGATAAAGGTAACTCTACAACAAATAGTGCCGAGCATACCGATGATTTTATAACACGCAGAATTGACTATATGCGTAAAGGGAACAGTCATTATTTCCAGCGAGAAATGCCAAGCGGTATTGTCTTAGAAATTAGAGGGCAAGCGATGCCTGGCGGTGGTTTTGTTAGTACTTTCTCAGATATAACCGCACATATAGAAGCTGAAAAAGCTTTACAAAGGGCGAACGAGACCCTTGAACAAAGAGTGATTGAACGAACCCGTGAACTAAACCATGCAAAGGCAGAAGCCGAAACAGCTAATAAAAGTAAAACTAAGTTTTTAGCGGCTGCCAGCCATGATTTAATGCAACCTTTCAATGCTTTATCTTTATTTACCAGTATGCTTAATAAAAAAGTAACCGGTACTCATTTAGAAGAATTAGCCAGCAACATTCGTCATTCACTAAATGCTGCAGAAAGTTTACTCTCAGATCTCGTTGAAATATCTCGCTTAGATGGTAAGTCGCAACACATTGCGATCACCTCTTTTTATGTTGACGAATTATTAGCCCCCTTGAGTAAAGAGTTTTTCTTACTGACAGAGCAAGCTAATCTAACGTTTAGCTATGTAAAATCTAACTGTATTATTGAAACCGACCAAAGATTGTTACGCCGTGTGGTGCAAAACTTTCTCTCCAATGCTATTAACTATTGCCCACAAACCGACCGCCAAGGCAAAGTATTACTTGGCGTTAGGCGACAACATGACAAGATCGTTATTGAAGTTTGGGATAATGGACCGGGTATTGCGAAAAACAAACAGCAAACTATCTTCAAAGAGTTTGAGCGCTTAAATGAAACTCAAGACCAACCGGGTTTGGGGCTAGGTTTAGCCATATCAGATCGTATAGCTAAACTTTTAGGGTTAACCATTTCAGTAAAATCTACGGTTGGTAGAGGTTCATGCTTTAGCATTACTCTACCTCGTAGTAAGTTATTACCGGTCAGAGCCTCAGTTGTTAACACTCAAAATAGCATTAGCGCCACTGATGAATTTAATCAGTTACCTATTTTACTTATTGATAATGAGCCCTTAATGCTAAAAGCGATGCAATCGCAACTCGCTGAATGGGGGTGTCATGTTATTGCCGTGAGAAATGAAAAACACTTAGCAGAAGTACTAGTTGATAAAGAGTTCAAACCCAAATTAATTATTTCAGACTACCACTTAGATGATGACAAAAATGGTGTTGATTTAGTGCAAAAAACGCTTGCTAACAATAAGTGGCAAGCTCCTTGTATTATCTGCTCTGCAGACCCCTCTGAACAAGTGCGAGAACATACCAGCGGTGCCGACTTCTCGTTTATGCGTAAACCAATTAAAGCGTTAGCGTTAAAAAAATTGATGCGACAGTTATTATCGCTTTAGTCATACTAGCAGTGACAGCAAAGTTAGTGTCGCTGCTATGATTTTAAATATATTCCAAAGTCTTTAACAATAATAAACTACGAATAAAAACCTCAAAAATCTGATAAAAGTGTCCGCCACAACAGACACTTTCATTAAGCGAGAATTATTTAATTTATTCCACATAATCCTTCTACTACTAAAGAGTCACTTCTTTTGCTACCAATATTCGTTAATGTTGTTGAGTTCAAATTTCAAACAGTTTGGATACAAAAATGGAGAGTACCCCTCAGGACAAGTCAAAAATAAATGACAATAAATAATAGGCTTTTTATGAAACAGGTCCTAATTACACTTTTTTACATACATTTTAACAACCGTGACGTCCCTCACTCGAACTTATCTAACCGCTTGATGACTAGTATTTTAGTTGGTAATACGACCGATAGTTCGCCGTAAAGGTCAACATTGGCGGCTAATAAAATACCTAGATACAACACTTGCAGTTACTTCCTAATGTTTACTTTATCTTTTGATAAAACTAGCCAATAGACCAAGTAGAAAATATTGAAATAACACTCAAATAATAATAAAACAAAGAGATATTCATTATGAAAAGAAAAATAAATATTCAATTAAAGGCAATATTAACCGTTGCTGGCTTGTTACTCGCCAGTGCAACCGTGCAAGCCAGTTGTCTCGATAACGTGGTACTGGTGCATGGCAATACTGGCACGCCGTCAGATTGGGATAATACCTATGACGCTTTACTCGCGAAAGGCTTCAGCAGCAGTCAAATATACCGCCCAGCATGGGGTGGTGGTAATGCCGCTTATAATAATCACAGCGGATCAGAAGAAACACCTGTTCGAAATGCTATCAATTCAGCGCTTAGTGCGTCATGCACAGGAAAAATTGATGTAATTGGCCACTCTATGGGGGTTACTTTAGCAGCACAACAAATTATTAAACTCAATAAAAGTAGCCAAGTGGATGCCTTTGTCGGCGTTGCAGGTGCTTATCGCGGTTTATGGACTTGTGGCGCATATCCATGGAATGTTTGGATCCCTACCTGTGCCAGTAATGGCTTATCGGTATCAAGTCCATTTCTTGATTGGCTAGGTAATAAAGTCATTGCTAATCGTGTTTATTCTATTAAAAGTTGGGATGATCAAATAGTTTGCGGTAGCGGAACATGTACGGTAAGCGGAGTTCATTCGAGTCAAATACCTAATGAATTAGCCAGTTATACTTATTCACTTGACCATTTTGGTTTACAAACCAATACAGCCAGTAAACAAGTAAGCTTAGTGACAGCACAATAACTCCGTATGAGTTATACAAACCAATACGGCCAGTAAACAAGTAAGCTTAGTAACAGCACAATAACTCCGTATGGGTTATACAGAAAAGGATGGCTAAACAGCCATCCTTTTTTATCTTTATAGTTTTGTTTAGGTGCCTTTACAGACCATTGCGCCCTGCTCGCCCGATAACATAGCTAAGCACGATAAACTACTGCCTTATTGTCTTCTAGCGGTTCTAACAACATTGACAATAATCACTTAGCTTGATTAATTTTCACTCTTTTCTAGTCAAAAATATATGACTAAAACTGCATTTCAGGAACATCATCAGGAATGACTAATTCACCTGCGGTTAGTTTAACAATCTCTGCAACACTCACCCCTGGGGCACGTTCGAGTAGATGAAAACGACCGTCTTTAATCTCAATAAAAGCCAAATCGGTTAACACTTTTTTTATACAGCCTTTACCGGTTAACGGCAGTGTACAATTTGCCAGTAATTTAGAATCACCATGTTTTGACGCATGGGTCATGGTTACTATGATATTGTCTGCGCCAGCAACCAAGTCCATTGCACCGCCCATACCTTTAATTAGCTTACCGGGGATCATATACGAAGCAATATTACCGTTAACATCGACTTCAAAAGCGCCCAGCACCGTTAAATCAACATGACCGCCACGGATCATGGCAAACGACTGTGCAGAATCAAATATTGATGCACCGGTCGCCATAGTCACAGTTTGTTTACCGGCATTAATTAAGTCGGCATCGACTTCAGCTTCACTGGGAAATTGTCCCATACCTAATAAGCCATTTTCAGATTGCAACATTACTTCTATCCCCTCAGGGACATAGTTAGCTACTAAGGTAGGAATACCAATACCAAGATTAACATAGAAGCCATCTTGTAATTCTTGCGCGACACGTTGAGCAATTTGATTTCGGTCTAAAGCCATGATTATTCTCCTGTTGTCGTGCGAATAGTGCGTTGTTCAATACGTTTTTCAAAAGTGCCTTGTATAACACGGTTAACATAAATGCCCGGTGTATGAATTTCATCTGGGTCTAGTTCACCTGGCTCCACAATTTCTTCAACTTCTACCACAGTAATTTTTCCTGCGGTCGCGGCTAATGGATTAAAGTTACGTGCTGTTTTTCTGTAAACTAAATTACCAAACTTATCAGCCTTCCAGGCTTTAATAATGGCAAAATCACCGGTAATAGCTTCTTCAAGAATATAATCTCGTCCATTAAATTGACGTTGTTCTTTACCTGCTGCCACTAAAGTGCCAACACCGGTTGCGGTATAAAAAGCGGGGATACCAGCACCACCTGCGCGCATTTTTTCGGCTAAAGTACCTTGTGGTGTTAATTCCACATCTAATTCTCCCGACATCATTTGTCGTTCAAATTCAGCATTTTCTCCAACATAAGAAGCAATAATTTTTTTAATTTGCCGCTTAGGTAACAACAGCCCTAAACCAAAATCATCAACACCACAGTTATTAGAAACTAGCGTTAACCCTTTAATGCCTTGGCGCTCGATTTCTTTGATTAAATTCTCAGGAATACCACATAAACCAAAGCCGCCAGCGACCACCGTCATATTGTCGGTTAACCCTGCCATTGCTTCTTCATAGGTATTCACTACTTTATTAAATCCTGCCATTATTTTTATCCAGTTATTAAGGAAGTTGACTTAACACCAGCATTATACAATTGCATAAATATGTAAAATTAATTAATATTAACTATTGATAAATAAAACTTATAACTGGATATTTTAGGATAATTGCATGAATATTACTCTCAAGCAACTACGCACTTTTATTACTATTGCCCAATCTAAAAGCTTTGCCGAAGCCAGTGAAATTTTACATTTATCACAGCCAGCATTAAGTATTAGTATCAAAAATTTAGAAGAGACCGTTGGCGGTAAGTTACTGGCGCGTTCAACAAGAACCTTATCATTAACGCCTGAAGGGCAAATTTTCTTACCAACAGCAAAACGTTTGTTAGCAGACTTTGATGATGCTTTTATTGAGCTTGCTGAGCTGTTTTCTCTCAAACGTGGAAATTTATCTTTAGCCGCAATGCCATCATTTGCCAGTACCCACTTGCCGCAACATTTACTGGCTTTTACAACCCAATATCAAGAAATTAAAGTAAGAGTGCATGATGTTATCGCCGAAGAAGCTGTTGCTATGGTGCAAAATGCTAAGGTAGAGTTTGCGATTACCTTTGATCCTGGTGAATTTGATGATTTACATTTTGAAACACTGTTTAGTGATGAATTACTGGCGGTATTCCCAGATAACCATGACCTAGAACAAGCTGAAGAGTTAACCTGGCAGCAACTCAGCCATTATCCTTTTATTGCCTTGCAACGACCTTCGAGTATTCGCTTACTTATGGAGGAGACATTAGCCGAACAGGCTTTATTTTTAAAGGTAAAGTATGAAAGTAATCAGTTGGCTACTGTCGTTCAAATGGTCGCTAATAAATTAGGCGTTAGTGCAATACCGTCTTTGTACAAACAACAAATACAAGCACTTAACATTCAGCATCGCCCATTAGCTTCACCAACCATTAGTCGTCGTGTAGGAATTGTTACTCGAAAACGTTATCCGTTATCTCAGTCAGCACAGTTTTTTGTTAAATTATTACGTCAGCACTATCACTGATCACGCAAAGCCTTGATAAATTATCAAAGAATAAAACATAATTAACCGCTGTATTATTACACATTATAGACTTTCATTTTCTTGTGGCGCTAACATCAATTGCTGATAAGCTAAACCCGCTTGAGTGCGGTTATAAACGCCCAGTTGCAGCAAGATTGCTGAAACATGCTTCTTTACCGTATTTTCTTTAATATCTAAAATACCGGCAATTTGCTTGTTTAATTGCCCATCGGCAACATAAGACAAGACCTTGTATTGCTGCGGAGTTAATTTTGCTAATTGCTGAGCCAATAACTTATTTGCAGTAACTTGTTCACTGTCTAATGAAATATCAAAGTTATCAGGTAACCAAGTTCCGCCGGCGAGTACACAATTTATCGCTTGTGCTATGACCGATAAATCAACAGACTTGGGAATAAAGGCCGCCGCACCAAAATTAATCGCTTTTTGCATAATATTAGGTGTTTCATCAGAAGACACCATAATAACAATAAGGTCTGGGTGATTGTTTTGTAGCTGAGTAAGTCCCGTAAAACCATTATTACCTGGCATATGTAAATCAAGAAAAATTATTTCTAAGCCTGGTGATTGTTCTATTTGCTGCAATAAATCACTAAAACTAGACGCTTCAATAATGCTACAGGCAGGCATACATTCGACCACAGCTTGTTTTAACGCCGTACGAAACAACGGATGATCATCAGCAATTACTACTTGCGCTGTACTCATGCTTTATCCTCTATCGGTATATCACAATGTCATTTAATTAATAACAGTTTAAGGGATGTTTTTCTACTACGCACACTTTTAATTTTCAACTAAAGTAGTGACTTAACCAAAATTATATCAACAAAAAAGAGCGAGTAATAACTCGCCCTTTTACAGTTAAAATAACAAACTACACCTAGAAACTATAACCAACACTAAAGGCAACCGTTGATGGATCACCATAATAACCAATTAACGTAGTATCGCCACCTAAACCGGGTGCGTAGCTACCATCATTATTTTGCTCACCCAGAAAAGCATAATTACCCACTAAATACTCTTCATCGGTGATGTTTTTCCAATGTAACGAAGCGGTCCAATCACCATCATTGCTATACCAATTAACGCCAACGTTTAATAAACCGTAACCGTCTTGTGTTAATAAGTTATCTGTTGGTGTTAAGTCATAGTCGCTGCGATAATAGTAATTACCATTAACAACAAAATCACCCATAGTACTTTCGATATTGTAAGCAAAGCCTATATTAGCAGTAGTGTCTGGCGTATTGGTAATAGTGAAAGTATCACTAATATCAATAGACTTACCTTCACCATCAAAAGAATTTACTTTTTTAAACGATGCATCAATTAGACCTAAGGTTGCAAATAAATTTAAGTTGTCGGTAACAGAATATTGAACTTCTAGTTCTAAACCGGAAGCCGTTGATTGCCCAATGTTACCTAAACGTTGACTTAATTCACTACCATCACCACCTTCTACCGGTAATACCGTTACAAATTGGCGGTCGGTATGGTCAAGGTAAAATACTGTCGCATTAATTCTTAAATTGTCATTCCATTCACTTTTTACACCCATTTCATATGAATCAACCACTTCTGGGTCTACTGCTGGCTCAGGGCCACTGGCTCTAGGGTTAAACGTTCCTGATTTAAAGCCTTGTGAATAGCTAGCAAAAAACATCATGTCTGTGGTGTATTGATATTCAACACCAACTCGAGGCGTAAAGCGAGACCAGCTTTCGCTGTCATTCAGCACTTCAGGGAAAGTAATATCACTTCGAACATAACCTGGTACCCAATCACTTTCTGGATAAATAGTTTCATATGCTAAGCCATTATTAACGTTTGCCACTTTTTCTTCATCGGTATAACGAGCACCTAAGGTCATAGAAAGCTTATCGGTAATATTGTACGAGCCTTGTGCATAAACCGCATAACTTTCGCTATTATTACAACCAGCAACTTCACGAGTGAGCCCTGGTAAGCTAAGCGATTTGCCTAAATGCTCTAGAATCGCATCAAAGGTCCCACAAGACTCACCGTCAAAGTAATAAAGACCAGAAACAAAAGTTAGGTTGTCTGAATCATAATTTACTTGAAACTCTTGCGTAAATTGTTCGTCATCATAAATAGCAGGTACATCAAAAATGCGCTCTGGTGTATTATCAAAATCAATATTGGTCTTAGAATAGTTGTCTCGACTCGCTGTAATTGACTTAATTGACCAGGTATCATTAACATAATATTCTGCTGTTAGACTATAGCCTTCTGACTCAACACTGTTCCAAGTAGGCATACTGGTATAGGAATCGTAGACGCTGTCTGGTACAGGTGCGTCAGTAACAATGCTTGGTAAAAGTCTGTAACCTCCCTTCGCATTTGAGTCATCAATTGTTTTATCGTAATTAAAACGAAAGAAAAGATTATCTGTCGGTGTGAATTCAACGGTAAGACGACCGGCAAAAACATCTTTATTGTAGTTCTCTAAATCTTGATCAGGTAATTCAGACTGTAAAAATTCACCGTAGCCGTCACGAGTTAAATTGGCTAAAGCAAAACCCACATAAAGTTTATCTTCGATAACAGGAATTTTTCCCGCTAGTTTATAATCTTGGCGACCATAATTACCAAAGGTTGCTTTGAGGTCGACTTCAACGTCACCTGACATTTTTTTAGTGACGTACTTAATAGCACCGCCTATAGTATTTTTACCATATAAGCTTCCTTGTGGGCCACGTAATACTTCAATACGTTCTACATCAAGAATATCAAGAACCGCGCCTTGTGGACGAGCAATATATACATCGTCAACATAAATACCTACGCCAGGTTCATAACCCCATAATGGATCGTCTTGACCCACACCGCGAATGAATGCGGTTAAGGTTGAGTTAGTGCCACGGCTGCTTTGCAATGTTGTATTTGGCGAAAATTGTTGAACTTCTGTCATGGCACTAATACCATTTTGTGCGAGTTGTTCTGCTCCTACCGATGTAACAGCTACAGGTACATTTTGTAAACTTTCAACTTTTTTACGCGCAGTAACCTCAATACGTTCAAGACCTGAGTCTTTTGCTGCAGCCGATGTGTCTTCTGCTGCTGCAAAAGTTATATTACTGGTTAATGCTGCGGCAATAGCCAAAGCGAGGTAACTTCTATTTTTGTTGTACTGTTTCATGGAGGAAGCCTTATTATAATTTTTATGTTTTATATTTTATGTTTTATGTTTTATATTTTGTATTTTGTTGTCTTACTTGTTCTTTTGAACCCCAATTTTAGTCACGTTGTTATTACAACTATTTACACTCTACTTGATAATTTAACAAAAATAATTAGCACTATAGTACCACAACCAAGTCGTTGTTTATTAAGGGTTATATTCAAGGTGCGTTGTTTTTTGTTGAAGCCAAGTGCCAAAAGTCAACAATGTGTTTAGCGGTACTAATAGGAGATTCAAGTAAGTAGTTGGCTGTTTCTCCACCATTAACTTCTTTCGGATTAACCATAATGCCATGACCTACATTAGCGATAGTCATTAACTCTACCTGAACTTTTTCTTGCTTATCTCCCCACGATTTACGGGTGTAACCTACTTTAGTTTTTACTTGGGGTATTAACGTTACTCCTGATAACGTAGCCCAATGATCAGCTAAGGTAATCGCATTCAACGGATTAACAATCGCATCATTATCTCCTGTCCATATAGATAATTTTGGCCATACTTTTTGATTTGGATTTAATTTTTGAACTAATAATGTAAGTTCATCTGCCGTTTGTGATGGGCCGTTTTTCATACAAGAAATAGCGGTAATTAAACCATCGGCACAAGGAAATGGAATGCCAGCAACGATTGCCCCCGCAGTAAAAAGTTCAGGGTAATTAACTAACAAACTGCTTGCCATAGCGCCACCAGCAGATAAGCCTAAAATATAGACATTTTGCCCAACCAGCTGTTTTTTTAAGGCCAATATCATATTTTTTATTGATAAATTTTCACCGGTTTCTTTCGCGTAATCACTAGCAGAATACCAATTAAAACAACCCTTAATATTATTTTCTAGGCTTTGCTGAGGAATTAACAAGGCAAAATTATGCTGTTGTGCTAAACCAAGCAAACCACTTTGCCTCGCCAATTCTTTTCCCTCTTGCGCGCAGCCATGAAGTAATACAACGATATTAGGTTTAGCGGTTACCGGTGAAAAATAACTTGCCGTTAGGTTGCCTGGATTATCACTTAAATCTTTTAACTCAGTTAATTGAGCATAAGAATTTTGACTAAACAAGCTAAATACTAGCGTCAGTGATATCGATAATGAAGTTAAACATTTGAGAGTAAACATAATATTAACCAAAATAAATAGTGGGTTAGATAATGAATGAAAGTACCTTAAACAAGCAATAGCACTTTAGTGCACAGCCGACTCAAGGTCTGTGGCAGAGGTATATCAGTATCATAAAGACACTTACTGATGCGTAAACTAACACCCATGACGATAAGCAAATAAATGGGAAATAATAACTTAAATTCAATAGAATATTGAGTACATAGATAAATAAAAACAGCTAACTAGTGATGCTAAAAATCGACAAGTAATAGTGTTATTGTGAAGACCATTTTTCAATACGATAAAAAGCCAATATTTAAATATCGGCGCTATAAAAGCGATGATGATGGCTGTTTATCAGCAGCTATATTAAACAGGCTTATGCAAATAGTGTGGTATCAATTAGTAATAACAATCTATTGCTCGTCTATCACTGCTTCTTAAAAAAACGTGTCGATGCAATCGTTGAAACTGATTTGATAGTCCAATACGAAATTGAAAAATCAGGTAAAACAACCAATGTAGACACACCGGCTACCCTATTAATTATCGATAATTTTGTCTTTAGGGTTTAAAAAAAGGGGCGTTAGGTAAAGTTTCTGTATATTTAGCTTCTTTCACTAAAGCCTCTAAATCCTTAATAATCAATTGATTACGTTTTTTGTCAAGCGTACCTTCTTTTTTCCAGTGTTGTAACTGCTTATTAATCACTTGCCTAACTGAGCCAGTCATCCGCGCTAAGGTTTCATCGTTTAAACCGTTAACCAAATGATGTTGATGCTCTGCTTCTATTGTGCCGTTATAAAACTTAATTTTATTAATATGTTCTAAAATAATACGGCTTAAACGTGTGGTAACATCGTGTAAAACTAGGCTACTGGCTTGTTGTTCTTTTTCACGCATTTTTTTCGCTAAGTAAGGCATAAATTGCTGGTTAAACTCTGGATACGTCCACAACCAATGCCGCATGGTGGAAAGTTTCACTGACAATAACTTTACCGTTGTTAAAGGTGAAACAATAACCTCATGTGGTTGATCGTCTAACAGCACCATTAAGTCAAAACAGTCACCCGCATAAAGCATATCTAAAGTGGCTTCTCTGCCCGTTTCTGGATTACTTTGTTTAATTTCTAAACTACCGCTAATCACCACAAAAAATCGCTGAGTAAGTAAAGCCGGATTAAAGTAATCACCTTTGTACCATTCATCAAGCTGAAACTCTTGTTGAAAATCTTCAATTAACTTCGCCGGTAAATCTGCAAAAATATTAGCTTGCTTTACTAAAACTGGGCTGGCTTTTTGAGGTAGATGAGTAGCGTCTTTATTCATAAGAGTAGTATTTAAGCCATAGCGGGCACGAATAGTTTTATTCTACTCTTTGTATCTATAGAGCAAAAGACAATGTTGCTTTTTAAATTTCAATACTATTTCTCACGTTAATCTACTGACTTTTAACTTATAAAGCCGAGATAATATAAAAATTATAAAATGATTGATACTGTCATATTTGTGACAGAAGCATTTTATGACCTTAGGTATTATAGCGCCACTAACCAAACGCCTAACGTTAAAACATCACGTTAGTTTGTTTATACGGTCAAACTGCTTGCTGGATAATGACCATAAAGCATTAGACCTTTTTTAATAAATAATAGGTAATTATTATGTCTAAGATTATTGGTATAGATTTAGGTACAACAAATTCATGTGTAGCAGTTATGGAAGTTGGCGTTGCTAAAATTATTGAAAATGCTGAGGGTAGCCGCACCACTCCGTCAATTGTTGCTTATGCAAACGAGGAAACATTAGCGGGCCAACCGGCAAAAAGACAAGCCGTTACCAACTCTAAAAATACATTATTTGCGATTAAACGTTTAATCGGTCGTAAATTTGATGATAAAGAAGTACAAAAAGATATTAAGTTAGCCCCTTATAAAATTGTCAAAGCAGACAATGGTGATGCTTGGGTTGAAGTTAATGGTAAAAAATTATCACCACAAGAAGTATCAGCGCAAATTTTACGTAAATTGAAAAAAGATGCTGAAGCCTATTTAGGTGAAACGGTTACCGAAGCGGTTATTACTGTCCCCGCTTATTTTAATGATTCACAACGCCAAGCAACCAAAGATGCCGGTAAAATTGCTGGACTTAATGTTAAGCGTATTATTAATGAACCAACAGCTGCGGCATTAGCCTACGGCGTTGATAAAAATAACAAAGCTGACCAGAAAGTGGTGGTTTATGATTTAGGTGGCGGTACCTTCGATATTTCAATTATTGAAATTTCTAATGTAGACGGCGAAAAACAATTCGAAGTATTAGCAACCAATGGTGATACCTTTTTAGGTGGCGAAGACTTTGATTTACGCCTGATTAACTACCTTGCTGATGAATTTAAAAAAGAAAGTGGTATTGATATTCACCAAGACCCATTAGCGTTACAGCGTATTAAAGAAGCGGCTGAAAAAGCAAAAATAGAGTTGTCATCAGCACTACAAACTGACGTGAACTTACCGTATGTTACTGCTGATGCTAGTGGTCCTAAACATTTAAACGTACAAATTACCCGGGCAAAATTAGAGTCTTTGGTTGATGACTTAGTGAAAAAGACTATCGCTCCGTGTGACCAAGCACTTAAAGATGCTGGCTTAAGTAAAGGTGATATTGATGAAATTATTTTGGTAGGTGGTCAATCACGTATGCCAAAAGTACAAGAAGCAGTTAAAACCTTCTTTGGTAAAGAGCCGCGTAAAGATGTTAACCCCGATGAAGCAGTGGCTATTGGTGCAGCGATTCAAGCAGGTGTGTTATCAGGAACGGTCGGTGATGTGCTATTACTTGATGTAACGCCATTATCACTAGGTATTGAAACTTTAGGCGGTGTAATGACTAAGCTTATCGATAAAAATACTACGATACCAACACGTGCTTCTGAAACATTCTCTACGGCCGAAGATAATCAAGCCGCGGTAACTGTGCATGTATTGCAAGGTCAGCGTGAAATGGCAATAGATAATAAATCGTTAGGTCAATTTAACTTAACAGATATTAACCCCGGTCCTCGTGGCTCGGTGCAAGTTGAAGTCACTTTTGATATTGATGCAGATGGTATTTTAAATGTCTCAGCAAAAGATAAAGCAACCGGTAAAGAGCAGAGTATTAAAATTACGGCATCAAGTGGTTTAACTGAAGATGAAGTTAATCGCATGGTCGACGATGCCCAGAAGCACGCAACTGAAGATAAGCAAAAACGTGAGTTAGTTGAACAACGCAACCAAGCCGATCAATTGATTCATACGGTACAAACGTCAATGACTAGCCTGAGTGAAGATCAACAAGCCGAGCTTAAAACATTAATTGAGCAATTAAAAATGGCCGTTAATGGCAATGATAAAGCGGCGATAGAAATGCGACAAAAAGCATTACAAGAAGCGCACAGTAAAATAATGCAAGCTTCACAATCACAAGCAGAGCAGCCTCAAGGTGATGCGGCTAATGATAGTGCTAAAAACGAAGATGTTATTGACGCAGACTTTGAAGAAGTGAGTAATGGTTAATCAATGAATGGTGGCTGATAAGGTAAGTTAAGTTAAGTTAAGTTAACCACTTATTTATCATAATACTGTATAAAAACAAAACCCCTAATATTAATTATTAGGGGTTTTTTATTATGATAAAATAAACAGTCAACTATTTTAAGAGGTATAGAGCTTTTCTGTTCTTTCGTCGATACATTCATATGAACCCATCTCAAATTCTCGACAAACCCAAGGTCTATTTTCGTAAATAGAACACAATAATGTATCTCTGTTTAACGCTGAGCACAGACCATCATCAAGTCGTAACATTGATTCGTGTCCATGGTCATCAATATAGATATGCCGATGAGGCACACCAGTATCTGAAATAATTCTAACTTCTAAACTACAGCAACATGCCTGGCAATTTGCACAGGTGACTTCGGGAACGGGAATGTTTTTTACTTCAATGTTCATAATAAATAATAAATAACAATAAACTTAATGGTGAGTAGGATACGCTAAACCGCTCAGCTTCTCGAGCAAATAGAAGCTGATGGGGCAAATAGCAGACATAAAAAGAACTGATTAAAGCACTGCACTACAAAACAGCCACAATATTTTGTACAACTTGGAGACGCGATTGCCTCTCAATACTAACGTTAGAAATCAAAATGTTTAAAGAAAACATCATAAATGACCTTTTCTACTTCAGTTCCATAACAACGCGTATGCTTAAATTCGCCATCTTCTTCGTAAACACTAGAGTTGTAGATAATATATTTAATTTTATCTTTACCTTGGACTCTCGCTGGATAATTTTTCAATATATCAAAATGGCTCAAACGTGTCATCATGTCAGTTAAACAGCTTTCATCTATCTGAAACTCTGAGATGTGATGCCCTATATATTCACTTTTTGTATAACCTAACACTTCAAGTTCACACTCATTGGCATAAACAATAATGCCTTCTGGCGATACAGCATGAATACCAATAGATGAATTATAGATAAAGTCTTCTGGATTCTCTGTAAACATAAAATCACCTAACGCCTTACTTGCGTCAAAATAGATAGTTAAAAAATAGACGATAGACAACAGTAAACTATTTCTGCCAGCTTAAGTCACTCATAAAAAATAATTGGTCGCTAAACATTGGTCGATAAACGCAGAAACACAACAAGTGCTCATTTTAACTTAGCCGCAAACTAATAAGTTTAAGAGTAGTTCAGTTCAGCTCAAATAAATATCCAGAAAAGTATATATTCAAGAGAACACTAAAATAACAATACTTTGGCTTTCAAAATGCGCAAAAAACGCTTTAATAGCACACTATTTTTAAAAACAATTATAAGGAAACTAATTCTTTCTCTAACCATTGTTTAGCCGTTGGTGTGTCACTAAAAAATTTATTTTTAATGCCAGCCTTCTTATACACAGCCTCAAATTCAAGTTGAGTGGTTAATGCAAATGAACTATGTATCATATTAATGGCAATTGCATTAGCGGTTCCGTGCTTCACTTTATACAAGTGATAATCTAAACCTTCCTGTGTTGCTAATGTTTCTCCTTTAAGTATCACGATGATCCCGTAATTTATATTGATAAAATTTTCTAGGACGACTTGTTGTAGATTAGCGTGCATTTGTTTGAAAAACTCGACATTCCATGGACCCTCTGCATCGATAATAATAATATTATTATCGAGTGTGAATTGGCATTGGCCATGCGAAGCAAATTTTTGAATCAATGAAATCTACCTATGTTATCTAATGTTAATTAATCGAGAAGCTCGTTTTATAATCATTTATCATTAAGCATAATCTATAAAATTAATGTAATAAAGTTAATGTAATAAAGTTAATGTAATAAAATATTGATTAGCTGTTATTACCCCATTGAAATCATCAGCTGTTTTTTTTATAAAAAATTTAGTCTATTCAAATAGCTCAATTTAAAAATTAATACCAATAATAAGTGTTGCTTTACTCTTTTAGCTTTATTGCCTTTAAGTCGAGGGTATTGGTAAATAACCTTGGGTTTTCAATCTTATCTAGCATCGAAAATTCGGGTAAACAATCGTCATCAACGTAGTCAGCAAAATCGCCAGCGGGATCAAAAACTAAAATATCTAATGCTAATCGATCAAGTCCATACAAACCACGGTGGATCATATCCGCCGAAAAAACTAATAAATCACCGGCCGTTAACTTTATTTCTTTACCGGTAGAAAGGTTTTCGCTGCTCACTCTGCCCTTTTCTTCTTGTCGAACATTAAATTCTTCTTCGTTATCCCAGCGTTTATGTGTTCCTGGCACTAATTCCATACCGCGCTCATCAAATAATGGCACACGTAAGTGAACAACTTGTGTCTCTTGAATAGCTTTTTTCTGTTCTTCAACCTCGTGATCATATTGACAATCTCGATGCCAAAAATCTTTTTGTGCTGGATTAACCGGGTTAAAAAACAATTGAGTATTCATAAAGGCTGGTTTTGCCGCTATAACAGACTCGACAACAGCCATTATTTTTTTTGAACTAATAAAATTGAAAAGCTTAACGCGATCGTCAAATGCTAAGTACTGACTGCCGGTGATCAAAGAAGAGTTGAACGCTTCTTCTTGATAAAATTTTGCGTGATCTTTTTTCCAAAGATCGTGAAATTTCAATACCACTTGTCTTAGGGCTGAAATTTCAGTGTCATTAAAATAATTTCTAATAACAAAGTAACCTTGGGCATCATAATGCCCCTGCAACTGACTTTGATTTTCTAACATTAACGGCTTTTACCTTGGCTTGACTGTTTAGGATTATATTTTGACGATTGATTAACGCTCATATCTCATCCACAGTTTGTAATAAACCGCATTACACTTAGCATTATCATCCATAATGCCGTCTCTATCACAATCGGAACCCGTCAAAGATTTAACAACATCAGTGCCATATTCGGCGATATCTTCTGGCTCAGGTTTAACTTCAATGGTGACTTTAGGGGAATGTTCGATGAATTCGCCAACGTCTTTGTATCGTGAGAATTGTTCTTTTGAAATAATATCACCGACATCAACTTTTTTCGCTTCGAAAGCGTAGACATCTGTTGCACTAAACAACAAGAATACAACAATAAAGACAGCTATAAATTTCATCAAATATGCCTAAAAGTTATTAAAATTAACATGCTGATTCACCTGAAAAGGCCACGCTATTATTTCACGCAAGTATTATAAAACACAATGTCACCGTTGTACCTTAGTGAAATTTATTAATCGTTAATAATTTCACTAATAGTTGGTTTAATTGAACATTTATTTTCAAAAAAAAAAAACAAAAACAATAAACCATTGAATTAAAACAACTTATTCTTGGCGTAAACTTTGCTAAATAGATAACATCTTAATGTCGAAGGGAAATACAATGTTATTGGATATTCAATCACTTAGCCATCAATACCAAAGTGGCAAGCACACACAACTAGCAATCAAATCATTATCACTACAAGTTAGACCAGGGATTTTAGGCTTACTAGGCGCTAATGGCGCAGGAAAATCTAGCTTAATGCGTATTCTTGCTACGATAACAAAACCTAGCCAAGGAAAAATTTTATGGCAAGGACAAAACATTGTTAAATCACCACAATTATTGCGTAACGAACTCGGTTACCTGCCTCAATATTTTGGCGTCTATGACCAATTGTCGGCTATTGAATTTTTACAATACATGGCTGGCTTAAAAGGGTTAAATCAATCTTTATCGACTCAAAGAATCGAGGATTTACTTGCTAAGCTCAACCTTACCCATGCTGCTCATATGCCATTGAAAGGTTATTCGGGGGGGATGAAACAGCGCATTGGCATTGCACAGGCTTTACTTAATGACCCTAAATTATTGATTATTGATGAACCAACTGTGGGTCTAGATCCACAAGAACGTGCCAATTTTCGCCAGTTATTAACTGAATTAGCCGATGATCGTTGCATTATTTTATCAACTCACATAGTCGCAGATGTTGAATCTATTGCTGACCAAATTGCGATTATGCAAACTGGGCAATTAATTCAATCAGCAACTCCAAAGGCACTACAAGAAAAAGTTGCCGATAAATGCTGGCAACTCACCACTAACTTGAATGAATTAAAACAAATTCAGCACGACTTTATTGTCAGCCACAGTGTGCGAAAAGACAACAAGGTCGAGTTAAATATTGTCGCTGAACACTGCCCTGATGCACGAGCAATACCAAGAGCGCCAACATTAGAAGATGCGTATCTCTACTTTACCAGTAATAAGCGTGCTCGAACTGTTCTTGCGAGGGCATGTTAATGAATCAATTATGGCAATGTACGGTCGCTGATTTTAAACAACGAACACGCCAGCAAAGCTTTGTGGTTACTTTACTGGCGATGTCGGTATTAACCTTACTTTTTTTCCCTTCACTCGATGCTCAATATCAAACACTTATTATCAATGGTTATAGAGGTCTTTATAACAGTGCCTGGTTAGGTGTTTGTTTAGCGATGTTAAATGTTTTATTTTTACCTATTATTTGTTTTTATCTCATTAAGAATGGTCTTGAATTAGATCGAAAATCGATGACCTGTGAACTTATTGCTGCCACTCCTATGAGTAAGTTAACTTTTATATTCGCCAAATGGTGCACCAATGTTTTAATTTTGTTTACTATCGTATTGGTTATGCTGATCAGTTGTATTTTACTGCAACTTTATTATGGGGAAAATTATCAGATAGACCTTTGGGCGTTAGCATGGCCCCAATTAGTCTTTGTTCTACCTGTGTTATTAGTTGTTGCTTCACTGGCGATAATGTTTGAATCAATAAAGTGGCTTAAGGGGGGCTTTGGCAATGTTGTTTATTTTTTCTTGTGGACCGGCTCTATTGTTCAAACCATTGAAAGCGTTTCAGGGGTTGGCGCAATACTTTCTGCTATAGAAACCGAGGTTGCAGAACGTTTTCCGTCACAAGCAGGCTCAACACATATTGGCGTAACGGTTGTTGATGAAGAAAATGCAGTAAACACTTTTCTTTGGCAAGGAATAGAGCCAACAGCACAGTATTTATCGAGTATTCTGCCGTTACTGATCATTTGCTTAAGCTGTTTTATTATTGCAGTAATCTTTTTTGATCGCTTTAGTCGAAACCCCGTACCTGAAACCAAACAAACCTCATGGCTAATAAACACCTTAACCCGTCAAGTGTTCAATCGACTCGATGCACTATTTACCATGCTAACCAAGCACTTTGCTTTTACTCGCTTATTACGTTTAGAACTAAAATTATTATTAAAAAGCCATTCGATTTACTGGCTGTTAGGTCTTTTAACGTTAAATATTATTCAACTATTTATTAGTCAGCAATTACTGGTTAGCATATTTTTACCGCTGTCATGGTTATGGTGTGTTTTAGTGCTTTCACAGCTCGGCCAAGTAGAAAAACAAGCAAATACGGTTGAGTTAATCACCTACAGTAAAAAGTCAGCGCTATTGCAAAGTTTAGCGAGCTACTCTGCTGCATGGATATTATTAGCATTGGCAAGTTTGGGTAGTGTACTTAGATTTGCGGCGATAGCCGAGTGGCTGTTAATCATACAATTAATTATAGCCATTTCATTTACCGTATCCCTAGCTTATTTTTGTGGGGTATTGACCGGCACAAAGCGAATGTTTGAAGTGCTATACCCGGCAATTTGGTATATGGGACCGATTCAAACAGCACTATATCTAGACTTTTTTGGCGTTAATAGCACCATGAGTTGGCAAGCAGGCATGCCTTATTATTATGCTGCTCTCGCAATTGGCTTAATGTTGTTAACAGTACGCGCTAAAAGTAGCCGTTAATTTATTAACGGTTGTTTACACTAAGATATCGATTTAAAAAGGATAACGATTGAACTCATCAGCCGTTAGCCTTAACATTCGATTATTGTTTCCCGGTCTATTTAAATAAAGGCCGATTGAACCATGCTTATTTAAGCTAATTTTCCTCAAAAATATCGACTTAATAATCCAGGGAGCCTTTTGTGCCATCTTCTTTTACCAGTAAACTGCCCAATCTAGATACCAGTATTTTCACAGAAATGTCGATGATGGCAAATCAATATCAGGCAATTAATTTGTCGCAAGGTTTTCCTGAATTTGATACTCCAGAATTTTTAAAAGATAAAATAAACTTAGCCATTAGTGAAGGTAAAAATCAATACTCACCCTCAAACGGTTTACCTGAGTTATTAACGCAAGTTGCCGCTATGGTGCATCGACAGTATCAAACAGATTTAACCACTGCACAAAAACTTAATGGCTTAAAAAACGTTACAATAACCTCCGGGGCTACCGAAGCACTATGGGTTGCAATACAAACGCTGGTTCGCCCAAATGATGAAGTTATTATTTTTGATCCCGCTTATGATTCTTATGAGACAGCCATTGAACTTGCTGGTGGAGTTTGTCGCCATGTCGCACTAGATGCGCCTAACTATGCAATAAACTGGTCCTTAGTTGAGCAAACAATTAATGAAAATACACGTGCCATTATTATCAACAGCCCACACAACCCAACGGGTTCAATACTGAGTGCTGCAGATCTTACTAGCTTACAAGTTTTGCTTGAGAAATATGATTTATATGTAATAAGCGATGAAGTATACGAACACATGACGTTTGACGGCTTACGTCATGAAAGTATTTTACGTTACCCTGATTTGTTTAAACGCGCCTTTGTCGTCTCTAGTTTTGGTAAAACCTTTCATTGCACCGGCTGGAAAATGGGTTATTGCGCCGCACCTGATGCGCTTACGGTCGAGTTTAGAAAAATTCATCAGTACGTTACCTTTTGTTCATTTACCCCGGCACAAATAGCTATAGCGCAAATGCTAAAACAGCACCCCGAGCATATCACCGAGTTATCAAATTTCTATCAGCAAAAAAGAGACTTACTGATCAATGCACTAAAAGACTCTCGCTTTAAAATGCTACCGTCAAAAGGTACTTATTTTTTATTGCTTGATTACTCTGCAATCTCAGCACTTAATGATCGTGAATTTTGTCATTGGTTAACCCAAGAAGTTGGTGTTGCCGCCATTCCATTGAGCCCCCTGTATCCCGCTGACAAAAGGGAGTCTTATCATAAAAACAATAAAGTAATCAGACTTTGTTTCGCAAAAAACGACGATACCCTACTTAAGGCCGCAGGAATATTATGTCAACTTTAACCATAGCCGCAGTGCAGTTCGATATTAGTTGGTTAGACAAACAAAGCAATTTTGATCGTTTAGAGCAACTTTTCAAAGATCACTTTACTGACCATGCGGCTGCCGATTTATTATTGCTACCAGAAACATTTTCAACCGGTTTTTGTATTAATAGAAAAGATGTGCAAGAGCCAGAAGATGGTGGCTCTGCTCTACATTGGTTAAAAAAAATAGCAAAGCAATATAACTGTGTAGTGGCTGGCACGGTTTTAGTGAGCCAAAATGATAAAAAAGTGAATCGTTTTTATTGGGTCTTTGCTGATGGTAGGGTTGAACATTATGACAAGCGCCATTTGTTTCGTTTAGGTAAAGAGCAAGACTTTGTTGAGCAAGGCCAGCACAGAAAAACAATCAACATTAGGGGTATAAAAATACTGCCTTTGGTTTGTTATGATTTGCGCTTTCCTGTTTGGTCGAGAAACCGCCAAGATTATGATCTTATGGTCAACGTTGCTAATTGGCCTGCTCCACGTCGTCATATATGGGATACCTTATTAAAAGCCAGGGCAATGGAAAATCAAAGTTTTGTCGTTGGAGTTAATCGTATCGGACCAGATGGTAACGATATGCCTCACTCTGGTGGCACAACTTTCATTAATTTTGATGGTGAAAACATACTTTCTGCCACTGATCACCAACAAAAAATCATCACAACCCAACTCGACTTCAGCAAACTTGATAAATTTAAAAATCAATTCCCCGCCTTTTTAGATGCAGATAAATTTGAGTTGTATTAAAAACCAGTCGATTTATTCTCGTAACCCAAAGCCGTTTATTGTTATAAACAAGACAAACCTAAAACAACATTATAAGTGGTTAAGTTGTTTTAGGTTTTTATACATTTTGATCATCTAACCTGAATTACTAGCAAACCAGCTCATTTAATTCACTTTTCTTTGAATTAACTGAATAAAATATATACTCTTTATGGCTAATTAAAGTTCGCCTATAAAACAAATTATAATAATTAAGCGTTTTTATAACTGGAGCATATAAGTAAATGAAGCGACTACTCGCGTTATTCCTCATCTCTGGCAGTTGTCTTGGTCAAGACTATATTAACCAATACACCAGCCATGCAGAAATGTTAAAACAATTAAAACAACTGGGTGTTCAAACTCAGCAAATTGGTACTTCACGATCAGGAAAGTCAATAATCGTGGCTCAATTTGGTGATAAAAGCTCACCAGCAATTTTGGTTACTGGCAACGTTGATGGCGATTATTTAGTCGGTACTGAACTTGCGATGCGCCTAATCGAGGATCTAAAGTCAGGTAAAGTCACCCGAAATGGTAAAAGTATATTTATCGTACCTATGCCAAACCCTGATGCAACAAGTTTTATACTGGGTAAAAATGGTTATTCAACGACCTTTAATCACTTAAAAACAGATGACGATAACGACCTAAAAATAAATGAAGACGGTCCTAATGATCTCAACAACGATGGTTTTATTTCTCAGTTAAGGATCTCAGACAGTTCTGGCCCATACAAAGCTAGTGAACAAGATGCCAGTTTATTAGTAAAAGTTGATCGCCTCAAAAACGAAGCAGGTCAATACCGTTTACTCAATGAAGGAAAAGATGACGACGGTGATGGTAAATTAGATGAAGATGGCTATGGCGGAACAGCAATAAATAAAAACTTTACCTATAACTATGACTATTTTGGTATTGGCTCTGGTGTTAATCAAGCATCTGAACCTGAAACGCGTGCCTTAATAGATTTTGTTATCGATCATCAAAATATTTTAATGACCGTTAATTTTTCTAAATACGACAACCTCCATGAAAACTGGTCGGCTAATAAAGTACTGGTAAGTGAATATAAACGTCCACTGGAAGCCTTTGATAAAATGCCTAAAGAAGATGTTGACGGTTATAAATTATTTACTCACCTATGGCAGCAAGCCCATAAAGACTGGCAGGTAAAAGCAGAAAACCGTGGTCGAGGTACTTTTCACGACTGGGCCTATTTTCACGGTGGTCGTTGGTCAATAGCCACCAATGGCTGGAATTTTAAGCAAATAACCATTGCCCAATCAGCTGACGTAGAAAAAAACAAAGAGGCTGATGTTGAAAAAAACAAAAACACATCAGCAAGCGAAGATACCAAAGAAGCTCGTTTGGTTACTAACGCCAAGGAAAAAAATCTACAAGGGGCGATTATACCGTGGACAAATATTTCACACCCAGACTTTGTAAATGAAAAGGTGGAAGTGGGTGGTTTTCGACTTGCCTATTTAAATAATCCTGATATTAGCGTATTTGCTGAAACTAAAAGTTCGGAATATATTACTTCCTTAACCACACTTTTTCCTGAGCTTAACGTGAGCCAGAGCGTAAAAAAAATAGGTAAAGATCTTTATCGAGTGACCTTAAAAATAAAAAACATCGGTAAACTTCCAACACAAAGCGCCATGGGTAAACTCACCCGTTGGATGCTTCCCGTAAGAGTTCAGTGGAATTTACCCAAAGAACAATTTATTGGTGGTAGCAAGCGGACATTATTAGCGCCTATCGCCGCTCATGGCGGTCAACAAGAAATCAAGTGGCTGATCAATACCAAAGGCTTCAATGATGCCTCATTTGAAGTATCTTCACCTGTCATCGATGCGGTGACACAAACCGTTAATTTTGGAGCTTAATCATGAAAAAAATATTGCTCACCTGCATTTTAACGGCCACAGCTTTGTTAACTATAACGGCACAAGCCGCAGACAAACTCACTGGATTACAGGCATTAGGTGCGCCTTTAGACCCAAAAGTAGATATTCGCTGGAATCGTTTTTATGACTCAGAAAGTACTATAACGATACTCAAAAAAATAAATAAAGCTTACCCTAAACTTACTCGACTGGAATCTATTGGTCAGTCTTACGAAGGTCGTGATATTTTTGTTATTAAAATTACCAATTATAACAACGGTGATGATACGACAAAACCGGCGATGTATATTGATGGCAATATTCACTCTAATGAGATTCAAGGTACAGAGGTTTCTCTTTATACCGCTTGGTATTTAACTGAAAGCTACGGAAAAGTGAAGTGGATCACCGAGCTACTTAACGATAAAGCTTTCTATATTGTCCCTACAATTAATCCTGACGGGCGTGACTGGTTTATGAAGCAGGCTAATACTGCGCACTCTCCTCGTTCGGGCATGGTACCTACTGACAACGATCTTGACGGTGAAATCGATGAAGATGGTCCAGAAGATCTCAATAATGATGGCCATATTACTCGCATGCGCATTAAAGATAAGGTACGTGGTACTCATAAAGAAGACGAGAAATACCCAGGTTTAATGGTACCTGTTGCAGAAGGTCAAACTGGCGATTACCGCATGTTAGGAGCTGAAGGATACGACAACGATGGTGACGGTCTTGTCAACGAAGATGGTAAAGGGGTTTACGAATATGATCCTAATCGTGATTGGGCCCATGAATGGGAGCCAGCTTATATTCAAAGAGGTGCACGCCGTTACCCTTTTTCATTAAAAGAAACCAGTGCAGTGGCTAAATTTGTTAAAGCTCATCGTAATATTGCTGCCGCGCAAAGTTACCATAATACCGGTGGTATGATTTTACGTGGTCCGGGTAAAGCCAATAACAAATATACCCGTTCTGATATTAGCGTCTATGATTTTATCGCCAACCAAGGTGAGCAAATACTACCCAATTACCGCTACCTCGTCGCTTGGAAAGATCTTTATCAAGTCTACGGTGGAGAATTTGATTGGTTTTATGGCAACAACGGTATTATGGCATTTACGAATGAACTTTGGACATCGGCTAATATGTTTCGCCCAAACGATAAAACAAGCGATAAATTAGGCAATCAAAATCACAATTTCAACAAGCATATTTTATTTGGTGATGCTTTTGTTCCTTGGACTAAAGTAAAGCATCCAATTTATGGCGATATAGAAGTTGGCGGTTTTAAGAAGAATTTTGGTAGAACGCCCCCTTCTTTCCTATTAGAAGAAGAAGCACACCGAAATATGGCCTTTACCTTATTTCACGCCTACCATATGCCACAGTTAGAAGTAACTCGTTCATCAACGCGCAAGCTCAGTAATGGTTTGTATGAAATAACGGTTAATATTGCTAATGAGCGAGCAATTCCGACAAGATTATCACAAGACATTAATAATAATTTGTCGTTTGAAGACCGCATATCGATTCTCTCGGATGACTTTTCAATATTAAGTGGGTTAACCGTTATTAGCGAAGGTGCCAACACACATACTGACCACGACTTAAACCCAGCAACGATTAAGGTCGCCACGCTTGCGGGTCACTCAACAACCATAGTGAAATGGATTGTCGATGGCAAAGGGACTTATAAAGTGACAGTAGACTCAGAAAAAGGCGGCAAGCACAGTAAAGCGTTTAAGTTTTAACAAAGAATATAAAGGTAATATTCTGCTAATAACATAGTAATGTAAAACCGGCCTCTGTCGGTTTTTTATTAGCCGTTATTTAACACTTCTCCCCTCTAGTGAAGTGCTAAAAATATTATAATACGCCTTACATACGAAACAGCATTGTTGGCATCAAAGCTTAGTCATCTTAAGCTGCTGACTTAATGATTGATCAGTTAATAAAAATTATTATTTCTTAGTCGTTAATACCTGATAATATTTGATAACTTAGTCTATTTTCAAAAAATTAAAATAAAATAAGAAGTCTTTTATGAATAATATGAAAAACATCATCACCAGTCTTTTGTTAATAATGATACTGGCCGCATGTTGCGGAATAGATCCCGCATTAAACACTATTGATAGATTTATTACTAAACAAGCGGTTGATAAAACAAACCCTGCTTGGAAAACGACGTTAAGTAAACCGCCATTACTGACCTTCACCCAAGGGAAAGATTACTTTTGGGAGCTGCAAACAAACCAAGGTAATCTGACCATCAAGCTATTCACTGACTCTGCGCCTATGCATGCTTCTAGTACTATTTACTTAACTAAATTGGGTTTCTATGATGAGCTAAATTTTCATCGTGTTATTCCTGGCTTTATGGCACAAGGTGGCGATCCATTGGGTAATGGCACGGGCAACCCAGGTTATAAATACGATGGCGAATTTAATAGTGACATAGGCCACAGTGAACCGGGTATGTTAAGTATGGCAAATTCAGGTCCAAGCACTGATGGCAGTCAATTTTTCATTACTTTTAACGCGACACCTCATTTAGACGGTAATCATACTGTTTTTGGTAAAGTAGTGACTGATTTAGAAGATAGCTTAACTAAAATTGAAGCCTTAGGTAGCCGAAGAGGTAAAACTAGAGAAGCGGTCAACATCATTAAAGCGTCAATCCGTATCGCCGACAAAGAATAACTTAATATTAATTCTTGCTGATCACATCAGATTGACCGGTGAGTAATAATCGCTTATTGGTGTTATCGGCAGATCAAAAAATTAATGTTCAAGATATGCATTCACGCTTAAAAGCCATGAATAAAACAGTCTTCACCTTGATATAAGTAAACATTATTATGTCTCAAGAAAAATAACTCACCTTTACTAAATGGCTATTATTTATTAACAAATTAAGATAGCCATTAACGTTTCTTTCTGACCATTTATTGTTCTACATCATATTTTTATTAAAGTTGAGTACTATAATATTTTTTACAATGTATTAACGTAAAGAAAGGTCACTAATGAAAGCAGCTGTTATTCATCAATTCAAAGACAAGCTCGAGATTAAACAACTTGATAAGCCTACAATTTCGAGTCATGAAGTTTTAGTAAAGGTTCATGCTTGTGGTGTATGTCATACCGACTTACATGCGTGTCATGGTGACTGGCCAGTAAAACCTAAGATGCCACTTGTTCCAGGCCATGAAGGTGTTGGAGAAATCGTTGAAGTAGGCGAGCAAGTTAAGCACCTTAATCTTGGTGACCGTGTAGGTATTCCATGGTTATATAGTGCTTGTGGATATTGTGATTACTGCTTATCTGGTAATGAAAACCTCTGTTTGTTACAGCAAAATGCAGGGTACTCTGTTGATGGGAGTTATGCTGAATACTGTAAAGCAGATGGCAACTATGTTGTAAAAATACCAGACGAGATTAGCTATGTAGATGCTGCCCCCTTGTTTTGCGCAGGTGTTACAACTTATAAAGCATTAAAAGTATCTACGGCTAAACCAGGTGAATGGGTAGCTATTTTTGGTATTGGTGGCTTAGGGCATTTAGCTGTGCAATATGCTGTAGCAATGGGCTTAAATGTCATCGCTATTGATACTGGCACTGAAAAATTGAAATTGGCTAAAGATTTGGGTGCCTCTTTTTGTTTAGATTTCAAGTGTGATGATGTTGTAGCAAGAGTTTTAGCTGAAACAGGCGGCGTTCATGCCAGTATTTGTACCGCTGTTAGTAAAAGTGGCTTTGAACAAAGTTACCAAGTTATTCGTCGTGGGGGTAAGTGTGTACTAGTTGGCTTACCCGCCGAAGATATGCCGTTACCTATATTTGATACTGTTTTAAATGGTGTTAGCGTTGTCGGCTCTATTGTGGGTACGCGTAAAGATTTAGTTGAATGCTTAGATTTTGCCGCTAGAGGAAAAGTTAAAGCGATCACCATTGAAAAGTCACTAGAAGATATTAATGATATCTTTGAAGATATGATCAACGGCGAAATTACCGGTCGAGTGGTTATGAAGTTTTAATCATTTCTATCTAGCTATTGGCATTTGCAACTAACGCAGCAATATCTTTGGTAATTTGAGTTGGAAAATTACAATCACCGTTTATTAGCCCAATAACCGATATATCTAAACTCGATGCATAAAGCACAATTAATCGTTATTAATAAATAAAAAAACCGGCAGATGCCGGTTTTTTATTTTTAACTACATGCGTTATTCTTATTAAGTTATTTGTAATATTCAATAAGATAATAACGAATATTTATTAAAGTGAGCTTAAACGCAATTTATTGAAAAACCTCATCTATTGCAATCACTTCAACATTTTTAGACGGCAGTGTTAGCTTGTAACTTTCAATGATTTTATCTGTCGCTAAAAGCTCTGCTGGCTTATCACTGTTATATGTTAACGGTGATACTTGTTCAGACAACAAACGTTGCTTCATGTCTTTACCATCGTCTGAAATGAAAACATAATGAATATCATCTGTTTGTAAGTTTTCTTTGATAACACGATTAACATCATCTAATGATAGTTTTGCAAATTGATCGCGAACGTACTTAACAAACTCTTCTGTTTGATAAAACTCACTATCAAGTGCATAACCTAACTGTTGATCTTGGCTGGCCACTAATTGCGGTGCATAGTTCGTTAAGTAATTACGTGTTGCTTGAAAGTCTTTTTCGCTCATGCCCTTTTCAATCAAGTTGTCCAATTCATACAAAGCGGCACGCGTTGCGAAATGAGCATCATTATTTGAACGTAAAGGACGTAACCACACTTGAAAAATTTGACTAGAACGACCTAAATTTGCATCAGGTTTAGTTTGGTACATCCCTCGTGGAAAATATTCAATATAAGAATAATCTCCATAGTTCATACCACGCGCTTGACGAATTTGTTGATACAAGTAGCTGTTAGAACTACGATGTTCACCAAAGTATGAACGCACTAACCAAAGTGCCGCCCAGTCTTTATCACTGCGTATAGTATCAATGGGAAAACCAAAAGATACCGCTGTAGATTGCGCACTTTTTTCTATAATTGTCGCATGATGACCTTTTAAAACGGGTGCTTTAGCAATTGTTAAGCGCTTTTCATCACCGACGGGTAAAGTCGCTAAATCTGTCATTAATTGTGCTTTTAAAGCACTAGGCATAGCGCCAGTTATACCTAAGTTTAATTTTGCTTGGGTAAGTTGGGTGTTGTAGAATGCTTTAACATCTTCAAGAGTAATTGCGGCTAAGTCAGACAAATCACCACTATTGTAGTTTTCGTAAACATGCCCTTGATAAAGTTCGCTATAAAGCACCTCTTTACCTAATTCTTCATCATTAGAAGATTTAAGACCTGATTTAATACCGTCAACAAGCTCTTTTTTCAGACGCTTAAAATCGTCTTCACGCCATCCTGGATTCAATAATTGATCGCTAATAAGTTCGTACCACTGAGTAGCATTATCTTTATGCACCCGGCCAGTAAATGACATCATTTCTTTATCAAGCTGCGACGAAAAACGTCCAGCTAAAGGGTATAAACCTTTCTTAATATCTTGATAGCTTTTTGTTGCCGAGCCGCCTTGAGTTAACATACGAGCGGTTAAAGCCGCTACCCCTTTTTTACCGGCTGGATCTGCTGCAGCACCGGTATAAAATAAGAAGTTAACATCAATCAACGGTGAGTCATTGGTCTTATCTAATACCGCAAACTGTGGAGTACTCGGCTGCGAATTTTTCATGACTATTTTTGCAACGGCGCCATTTAAGTCAACTTCTTGTTCGAAGTCGGCAATCTCATCTAATGCTGATAAAGTCACTGTTGTGCGGTTTTCATCAATAAAGTATTCATTAGCAATACGTTGAATATCTTCAGCTGTAATATTGTCAAAGCTATTATAGAGGTGATTAATCGTTTCGGGATCGCGGTCAAAATGCATATAACTCGCCAATGTTGAAGCGATAGACTCTGATGAATCTAAACTATTAACAAAACTATATTTTAAGTTAGACTTTAAGTTATCAAGTTTTTCTGAAGAAACGAGCTCAGTTCTTACTTGTGCGTAAGTACGGTTTACTGCATCACGAACCGTTGCTAGGTCTTTTTCATCATTCACTTTGATAAATACGTGACGTAAGCCAGCATCTTTTGTTTCAGGGTTGTAGTTAAACATTTGGCTAGCCAACTGCTTATCAACAACGAGTTCTTGATACAATGCTGAGTTATTGGAAAAATACAATTCAGAAATTAAATCTAAAGCCGCGCGATCTTTTTTCTTGGGTTGCCAATCAGCACCTTTATAAGAAACGAGTAACCAGTGACCCGGTAAGCCATCGAATTTTTCATGAACATATTTCGCAGCTTCCTGTTTTGGCTCAGGTGCTATAGTGCTAACAAAATCACCTTTTTGCCAATTTCCCCAATGCTTCTCGACCATGGCCATTGTTGCTTCTGGTTCAACATCACCGACAATTACTAAAGAAACGTATTCTGGCTTATAGAATTGTTTAAAGAACTGTTCACCATATGCAACTTGATCAGGCATTGCTTCTACATCTTCAAAGAAGCCCATAGTGGTATGCTTATAAGTATGAGTATCGAATGCTTCTTTTCGCACCGCCGCTAACAACTTTCGAGTTGGACTAGCATTATTTTTTAAATACTCACCTTTTACCGTTAAGGCTTCTGTTTTAAATTGTGCTTCGGTGTACTTTAGGTTTTTAAAGTGATCCGCTTGAATCTCTAATACTTTATCTAAATGATCTTTAGAAAAATCTAAATGATAGTTAGTATAATCGTTGGTGGTGTAAGCACCGTTATCAACACCGGCATTTTTAAATAAATCGGCATAAACAGCTTGTGGAAATTTTTCTGAACCTTTAAACATCATATGTTCAAAGAAGTGGGCAAAACCTGTTTTACCTACTTCATTTTCATCACGAGAACCTACAGAAACGGGGATTTGTACTGAAACAAGATCTGGATAGTCTGTTTTTACCACTAAGACACGTAAACCATTAGCCAACTCTTTGAACAAGTATTTTTGGCTAAAGACTTTGTTTGCACTCTCTTGGCTTGATTGCTGTGACATACTATTGCCAGAGTCGTTGCTGGTTGCCATACAGGCGGATAACGTTAAACTTGCAGCTATGACAGCCGCTAAATATTTCTTTTTCATCATAGTTCCCTTTATTTTTATTGCTGTATTTTATGTAACTCTGAGAAATTTTTCATTAAATTTTTGAGGATAAGCCACGACATCATGTAACAAAATAAGTACGGGTCATAAATAAAGAAATAAAATGGGAAGGCAATTATTTTATAACCAATTAACGTTTCTAAAATATCTTCTCAAGTCGGCTCAAATAACAAACCCAATAATATTATCGGGTTTGTCTTCATAAATAGGTATGGAGTAAAACATTTTTTCTTGTGCTTATGAAAAAACTCTCTGATTCGACGTTCACGCATACTATAGATATATGAGCGATAGTGTCATTAGTAGATATTAGCTCTCACCTCCATGACGAGAATGTAAATACAGATTAATCGTTAATAAAGATAAAAGAACCAACCAAATATGGGAATAGCTATAGGTAAAACAATCAAGATGCCCACACTTCGATAGACTTTAGCTTTAAAAAACACACGACTCACCGATGGCATATCTTTCCTTGAAATAGTTAAGCCAAAAAATGGCTTTAACAATGGTAGCCGACGAATAGCTTCATAACTAATAACACATATAGATAATGTTCCTACCAAAACCAGCACTGCTTCTACAGCTCCGCCAAGCTCGAATGGGCTGAGTAATGAACCAATACAGATAATCAACGTTTGATGTAAAATATATACGGGATATACCGCAGGATTAAGGTATTGAATCACCTTGTTTTCTTTATTTAGGTAAGTATAGGCATAGCCAAATATACTCACTAACCACAACCACTTATTCGCTGCTGACGCTAAACTAAAAATAATTTCCATTTGACTATTTATAGCAACACTTTCATCCAAATAAATAGTTTGATAGCGATAAATAAGAAGCATATAACTAATAGCAGCAAGCCCTAATGCTAGCTTTCTTACTTTCTGCATTGCTAACCACCAGCCTTTCTGATTTGCAATTAAGAAACCCGTAATAAAGAAGGTAAAGCCTGTGGCCTGGCGTAATCTATCACCTTCGAGTTGTTTAAAAACAAAATAGTCAAGTGCAAACAGTATAAGCAAAGGGATAATTAACACACTGTACAGGCCAACTGCATCGCTATACTTTTTAACCGCTTTTGATATTACAGGTAAATACAGTAAGGGTTGAAGAACTATCAGCACCAAAGTAAAAGCCCATAACTCTCTTAAATACCATAAATGATTAACATCGATATGTGGCAATATTCCCGATTTATATTTATCAAAAATGGGGTTGTCTAAATCGAAAAAGATTTGCCAAAATTGCCAGAAAGTTAATTCCATATCGCCATTAAATTTCATTTCAAAATACAGTTGTGGCGGTACTATAAATAGAATACCAAAGGTTAAAGGTAGTAATAAACGTATGGTTCTACTTGTTAAGAAATTACCTATGGATAGTTTTTGCAGGAGAAAATAAGATGCAATACCTGAAATCATCCATATTAATGCCATACGCCATGGTTGAACCACTAGCATAAGGTTTGCCAAAAAATTGCTTTGGTAATTACTTTTGATATGCCACTCCCACCCAGCAACATAAAGCATGCATGTGTGATATAAAATTAATAGTCCAAACGCAAAAACTCTAAGGTGATCTATATCGAATCGTCGGTTATTATTGCTCTCTAAATTTATGTTCATAAGTCAGCCTTTGCGATTTTAAGAAGACTATTTAATCAATTCACAGTAAACTCATCAACACCTAAGTAATTGAATCTACTGTTTTTGTGATAAGAGGC
The DNA here is from genome assembly GCF_014077545.1 of Colwellia sp. BRX10-1. Classification (NCBI taxonomy): domain Bacteria; kingdom Pseudomonadati; phylum Pseudomonadota; class Gammaproteobacteria; order Alteromonadales; family Colwelliaceae; genus Colwellia; species Colwellia sp. BRX10-1. Next base: position 69,039 of record NZ_JACGWC010000012.1, on the reverse strand, counting down.
AAGCTGATGTGATAAGATTTTACGCATCACTTTTAAGGAATTTTTAATTTGCTACACCCGTTATATGAAAAGTATCAAAAACAGCTTGAAGTATCATATTGGTTACTTATTGGTACGATTACCGCACTGGTCAATAGCTTCTCAGTCCTTGACGATTATCAGCGCCGAGGGTTGTCTATTGAGCGATGGCAGCCATTTGTTTGGGAATTTTCTAGCCAAATTTCAATCTTTATTTTGATTCCTATACTGTTTTATATAGACAAAAAACATCCAATTAATATTAGTAAAATTAAACAGAGTCTTTTATTACACCTTCCGCTTTCTATAGTCTTCTCTGTATTACATGTTTATCTAATGATAGCTTTACGACACTTTTATTATTATTTCAGTCAAAGCACTTATGATTTTGGAGACTGGTCAGTAGAACTGATTTATGAATATCGCAAGGATTTAGGCAGCTATATTTCAATCTTAGCTACATTTTATATCTATAGATTCATTATCAGCCGACTACATAATGAAGCAAGAGAAATAGAGGTTGGTGAAGGTCCACAAGGCTCAATTTATGTAGAAAGATTAATTGTAAAAAAAATAGGTAAAGAATTTATTATTAGGGTGAGCGATATTACTTGGGTCGAAGCATCAGGCAACTATATGAATTTGCATATTGGTGAGAGTTGTTATCCAATTAGAACGACAATGGCTGATTTGGAAAAAAGGTTAGATCCACATCAATTTGTAAGAATTCATCGTTCTACAATGGTAAATTTGGACTTAGTTAAAGAAATTATCGCGTTAGAAACAGGTGATTTTTTATTAACGCTAAATAATGGGCGTCAACTGAAGTTATCACGGCGTTATCGTGATGAGGTAAATACTCGGCTCGCTGGGTAGTGGGATTAACTATGCCACCCATAAGATGAGTAACTATGCCACCCATGATTAACTCTGCCACCCATAATAGTGATTAACTCTGCCACCCATAATAATTTAACTATGCCACCCATGATAATAATTGCGATTAACTATGCCACCCATAATAATGGCCAAGTTCTTTGCACACTTAAATAGGTATTATGTTTATTTTGTGGAGTAAAACTAATCGGAGTTAATCAATTTATCTATTTCAATCAGATTGTCTAATATGAGGTCAACGACCTAAAGGCTCACGCTGTGCGTAAAATAACTTAATGCGTTATTTTTTCTTGTACCTACTTGTATCTAGATTAACTCCTTTGGTCACTTTGTAAGAACTTTGAAATGGTTCGATATAATAGATTCATATCTACAGGCTTAGGGATACAGTCATTCATTCCGTTTGCTAGGTAGTGTTCTACATCACCTTTCATTACGTTTGCGGTGAATGCAATTATGGGCTTATTAAATTGCTTATTCCTGAGTTCATTACTTGCTGTAACGCCATCCATCTCTGGCATTTGAATATCCATCAACACGATATCAGGGGAAAAATTAAAGGCTAAGTTTACGGCTTCTCTACCATTATTTACACAGTGTAATAATGCATGAGTCGGCTTTAACATGGCACAAATTATTTTTTGATTAATTCTATTATCTTCTGCAATTAATATTCTTTTATTTGACCAGTCTGGTGCTAAGTCGTTACTGATAATTTTTGGATTTTTAGCTGCCACTAAAGGTGAGATAATAGATCTAGATTTAGATTTAATTGTAAAAATGAATGTTGACCCTTCCCCTTTTTTACTGGTGACCGTTAAGTTACCTCCCATTAATGTTGCTAAGCGTTTTGCAATTGATAGACCTAACCCAGTTCCACCAAACTTCCTAGTGATCGATGCATCTGCTTGGCTAAAGTTTTGGAAAAGATTGTTGATTTCTTCTGTGCTCATACCTATACCTGTATCAACCACTTCTGAAGTTAGGTATGACACTCCATTGATGCTCTTTTGAGTAATATAAACATTAATGGCGCCAGTATCAGTAAACTTAGTTGCATTGGTTACAAGATTAAGTAATACCTGATAAAAACGAGTAGGGTCACCTGTCCACAACGTATTTTTACTGGTTTTATTGATGAAATTGAGCGATATACCTTTCATATCTATATCTAACTCTACGTTTGAGTTGATTGAATCTAGAATAGGCTGTAGTTCAAATTCGATATTTTCAATATCTAATTTATTTGCTTCGATTTTTGAAAAATCTAAAATATCATTCAAAATTCTTAATAAATTTTTGGCTGAAAAAATGGCGGTGTCGATCAGGGTGTTTTGTTTTTCGTTGGGATGTTCTAAACGCAATAACTGCATCACCCCCAAAACACCATTCATAGGGGTTCTTATTTCATGAGACATATTAGCTAGAAACTGCGATTTTATTTCACTAGCTTCTTCTGCTTTAATTTTTTCAGCTTCGTAAGCCTTTGTTCTTAATTTAACTTGTTTATCTAACTCAGTTAATGATTGTTGATACTGAGAAGACATAAATGTCAGCACAATATATAAATTTGTCGCAACAAAAATAGTGGTACCCAACATGAGTAACCATGCATTAACAGAAGTGTGATACTCATCAGCATTGACTATATAAGTAAGATGGCCGGTAATATAAGCAATACCAATAGACGTAATAATGATAAATCCAACGGCAATACTAATTAATGCCGAAATACGATCAAAAAGTAGACTGCATAAAGCAGTGTACATAATCATCAGTAATATCCCCGCACCAAATAAGCCAAATTGAATCATGCCGCCAATTGCTAATAATAGAAAACAACTAGTAATGAAATAAGCTTTAAATTTGTAGAAGACTTGCTTACGAAAAAAAAATATAGCTGCTGAAATAAAGTACATACTAATTTGAATGCCCATTATGGGCTGGAAACCAATATTAGAAATTCTAAGAAGAGAGCTAATTAAGGCCGGAGTAGAAAATATTATAAACACTAATAGTAATCGATTAGCCAGATGACTATTAATTTCCATGCTCGGTGTGTTTAACATTAATTGACGGCCTTAATAAAGAATCTTTTATATATGTGAACAATATTAACTTAATTGTATTTGTGTATAGCCATTTAAGCAAAATTTGAAGTAATGTTTAAATTACTATGCCACCCATAATAACAATAAATAATGATGATAAGCCATTTCTTGTCTTTTTAGCTTATAACAATACCTATTGATAAGGTAAAGCGAGTTTCTATAGTCCTTTATCGCAACTACTTTTTTAAAACATCAAATGATAGCCGAGTTAAACCCACCACTCTAAAAGAGTAGTACGATTACGCCTTATTCATAAAAACGTTATGCGCTATTCAAGCAAGCCTGAGCATTCGCTATACCATGTGTTCGCTGCAAACCAACATGCTCACTAAATTCACATAAATGCTCAGCAGTACCGACAGCGCCTGTGAAGATAGTTTCAAAATCCGTCGTAAGCTTTAGCCAACTTTCATCATTGATATGTAACCTCGCGAGGATAGTTGCGCTAGTAGTGTCGATGGCGCCTCGTTTATCATCACGCAGGAGGCGTCCTGTTTCATCAACCAGAGTTAAGTAATCTTGTAAGCTAAAATAAATACCCGCGCCAGTTGATTCTTGATGGGGTTCATTACCCATAAAAGGTAATAAACAGGTCGGTTGCTCACCGGTTATAGCCGCTTTAATGCGTCGTTGAATACTGGTGAAGTCAGACTGCTCTGGGGTAACTGCAATACCTGCTCGTATAGGGTTTAAATCAACATATGCCATACACGACAGTAACGCCCCTTCATCAAGCAGTGCTTGTGATTTAAAGCGCCCTTCCCAAAAGTGCCCGGTACATTGGTCTTCTCGGTTAGCTTGTCGGGCTATCGGCTCGTTCAATGAGCGCATAAACCAACTGATATCAATTAAACGCTGCTTATAAATCTCAGCCGTACTTTCAACCGTCGCTAATTGAAACTTATCAAGCGGTTGTTTGTTCAAATATTTTTGAGTTAATAAGGTCCCTTTGAATAATTGATGCCAACGTTGCAATACCTCATCGGTTGACCAGCGCTCTATTGGCTCACTATCGACATGCAAGACAATATGTAAATGATTATGCATGACAGCATAAGCACAGATATATATCGAAAATACCTGAGATAATGTAAATAATCGCTTTTCAATCCATCTGCGTCGATGCTCAAAACTAATACCCGTCTGCTTATCTACGCCACACAAAAAAGCCTTGCGTACCGTTCGACTGCAAATGTGATAATAAGGTGTATCCAATAAACTAATTTGTTGTGAACGAGGCTTAGGCATAACAATCACCCGACTGAATAAAGGTAACTTAAGTCTAGTTTATTGAACGAAACCTGCATAAGTTATTATGGATGGCCTATTAGGAAGGAAGAAGCGTCTCGAACGAAAACTGCATAAGTTATTATGGGTGGCCTATTAAGAAGGAAGAAGTGTCTCGAACAAAAACTGCATAAGTTATTATGGGGGGGCTATTATTGTGACTATTTTGTCAGTGAACGCTATTCGAAAAAGCAAACATTTAAATGTTTCGTCTTGCACAACAGCAAGCCAGTCAGAGGAAAAATAGATACCCTAACTGGCATTTAAAGCAACCAATAGTAATGCATTTTGGGCTATTTTACTTCAATTAACACTTCGTTGTGGCGAAGCCATGGGATAGTGAAAGGACCATTGTAGGCTGCGTTAATAGGCTCGCTAACTGCGGTATAGCCGTTTTTCGTTATCCAGCTATTGAGGATTCGGGTTTGTGTTTCAACATTACTATCACTGAGCAGCCCGCTGAACTTTATCACCACGACTTTGTAATCCTTTACTTCTGTTATCCATACATCTGGATTGGTTGGCTTAGGGGTACTTTGTATTGTAAAGTCGGCAGGCATTACAAATGACATTACTTGTTGTTCTGATCGCTCTTTCATAAACACCGGAGCGGTCATAGTGATTTTGGTCCCCTTAGATACTGCCTCTGATTCATCCATCAATACAGGTGCTGTCATGGCTATTTCTGTGGAGCCTTCATTCTCACCAGTAATATATCTGAACAGATTCCTGAAAGCACCGTTCATTCCGTCGGCTGACATGTCGGAGGACACTAGCACTATCGATTCATAGTTACGCACTTCAATTTTCTGTACCTGATCAGATTTCAATAGTGTATAAGGCGCGTTTTCAACTCCACTTTCTCCAAACACGGAGCAACCGGCCAAAATCAGTGGAACAAGAAGTGCGAAAAGTAATTTCATAGAGTTTCCTTGAGGTCTTATAAAACAGTGTTTATCACTGTTTTCATTTTTTATTAAGACTAAATACGTAAAACTGGGAAATTAGTTCAATTTTATCTTCAATAAAACCTGTTGGTTGCGGTTGACTAGTGCTGAATTACAAGAAAGCCGATATCGGCTCACTTTTCTAACCGTAATAAATAAAAAGGCGAATCATTTCTGATTCGCCTTTTTAAATTTCACAAACTTAATTAATTTTTCAAACTTAATTAAACTTTCACAAACTTAATTAACAGATGACAGCAAAAAACTAGTCTTGATAACTTTCAATTGGAGGACATGAACAAATTAAGTTACGGTCTCCGTAGACATCATCGATGCGATTAACTGTTGGCCAAAATTTATTTTTGGCTGCAGCAGGAACGGGGAATACCGCTTCTTTAATAGAATAACCACGTTCCCAAGTATCAGTAATATCCGCTAACGTATGAGGAGCATTATGTAATGGGTTGTCGTCACTTGACCATTCACCCGATTCAACTTTACGTACTTCGTCGCGAATAGAAACCATCGCTTCAACAAAACGGTCAAGTTCAACTTTTGACTCAGATTCTGTAGGTTCAATCATGAAAGTACCCGCTACTGGGAACGACATCGTAGGTGCATGGAAACCATAATCAATTAAGCGTTTTGCTATATCAACTTCACTAATACCTGATGTGGCTTTAAGTGGACGTAAATCGATAATACATTCATGAGCAACACGACCATTTTTTCCTGCGTATAAAAGTGGGTAATGTTGGCTTAACTTTTTAGCTAAATAATTAGCATTAGTAATAGCATATTTAGTCGCATCTGTTACGCCCTGCTTACCTAGCATTGCACAGTAAAGGTAAGAGATACATAAAATACCCGCACTACCAAATGGTGCTGCTGCAACGGCTCCATTACCTTTAGTACTTTCATTAACGTTAATTAATGCATGATCAGGCAAAAATGGTGCAAGGTGTGCTTTAACGCCGATAGGTCCCATACCTGGGCCACCGCCACCGTGTGGAATAGCAAACGTTTTATGCAAGTTTAGGTGAGAAACGTCAGCGCCAATATAGCCTGGCGACGTTACGCCTACTTGTGCGTTCATGTTTGCACCGTCAAGATAAACTTGACCGCCATGTTCGTGAACGATGTTACAAATTTCTGCTACTGTTGTTTCATATACACCGTGCGTTGACGGGTATGTGATCATAATACAGGCAAGATTGTCGGCCATTTCGCTTGCTTTAGTACGCAAGTCGTTCATGTCAACGTTACCTTCTTTATCACAAGCAACAACAACAACTTTCATACCAACCATTTGCGCAGACGCAGGGTTTGTACCGTGGGCAGAAGATGGAATTAAACAAATATTACGATGTGCATCGCCACGACTTTCATGATATTTAACAATCGCGATTAAACCCGCATACTCGCCTTGAGCACCTGAATTAGGTTGCATTGAAATATTGTCGTAACCCGTTAGTTCAACTAACCAATCACCTAACTCGTCAATCATTTGCTTATAACCTTGGGCTTGGTCAATGGGTGCAAATGGGTGCATGTTAGCGAATTCAGGCCATGATACCGGGATCATCTGTGCTGTTGCATTTAACTTCATCGTACAAGAACCCAAAGAAATCATTGAATGGTTCAATGCTAAATCTTTGTTTTCTAATCTTTTGATATAACGAAGCATTTCTGTTTCGCTGTGGTATGAATTGAATACCGGGTGAGTCAATATTTCAGATTTACGTACTAATGCTGCAGGAATTGAAGAATGACCGCTACTGACTATTTTGTCGTCAAGGTCGCTAACGTCTAAACCATGGCCTGCGCCTAATAATATATCGAATAAACCAGCAATATCAGTACGAGTCGTTGTTTCATCTAGAGAAATACTAATTTGACCCACAACATCAGTGCGGAAGTTAACACCTGCGGCTAATGCGCGTGCAACGATTTCTTCTTTATTATCTAAATTGAACGTTAAGGTGTCAAAGTAGTTAGCATGAATAGCTGTTAAGCCTTTTGTGGCTGTACCTAAGCATAAAATATCTGCGAAACGATGAATACGATTAGCAATGATTTTCAAGCCCTTTGGACCATGATAGACCGCGTAAAACGCCGCCATGTTAGCTAAGAGTACTTGGGCAGTACAAATGTTTGAGTTAGCTTTTTCTCGGCGAATATGTTGTTCGCGAGTTTGCATTGCCATACGCAATGCAGCGTTACCACGGGTATCTTTAGAAACACCAATAATACGACCAGGCAATGAACGTTTGTATTTCTCAGAGGTAGTAAAAAATGCAGCGTGTGGTCCGCCGTAGCCCATTGGAACACCAAAACGTTGGCTTGAACCAATAACGGCATCGGCACCTAATTCACCCGGTGCTTTTAACATCACTAAACTCATGATATCGGCGGCAACCGCAACAATACCTTTGTTTGCGTGAATTTTTTCAATTAACTCACTAATGTCTGTAATTTCACCCGATGCACTTGGGTATTGTAGCAAAGCACCAAAAACATCATGGTCAGCGGCTTCATGAGCAGGAGCAACGATAACGTCAAAATCAAACATTTCTGCACGTTGTTTAACAACGTCGATAGTTTGTGGATAAACATCACTTGAGATAAAGAACAAGTTTGATTTTTTGTTTTTAGAAACACGTTTTGCTAATGCCATGGCTTCAGCAGCCGCAGTTCCTTCATCTAATAATGAAGCAGAAGCTAGTTCAAGACCGGTAAGGTCGATACACATTTGCTGGTAGTTTAATAATGATTCTAAACGACCTTGAGCAATTTCTGGTTGGTAAGGCGTGTAAGCAGTGTACCAGCCTGGATTTTCTAACACGTTACGCAAAATTACGTTCGGTGTTAATGTGCCGTAGTAACCTAAACCAATGTAGGTGTCGTTTACTTTGTTCAAGCTTGCAACCGCTTTTAAATCACTTAAGGCTTGCGCTTCTGTTTTACTTTCTTCAATCGCAGGCAATGCTGATAAACGAATATCACTTGGTACGATTTCATTGATAAGTGCGTCAACCGACTCTGCGCCAATGTCTTTTAACATCGCTTGAGTTTGTTCGGCATTAGGGCCAATGTGACGACGAATAAAGTCTTGAGTTTGCTCTAAATAAGCAAGTGATTTTGATTGAGTAGTCATAAAACAGCTTCTCTTAAGTGGGTAATTAATTTACTGGGTCTTTAGTTACGGCGTAACTAAAATAAAGCCCCAAACAAGCAGTTGGAGGCTTAATAACAGATTTCGTAAACAGCTAGCTTTTTGGTAAGGCGCTAAATTTATCAGTCTTATAAGCTTAATAAGCCTTTAGCTAAAGGCTATTAAGCAAGTGAGATTAGACGAGTATCAAAAGCAACGCAGCATAAAAGCTAAATGTGCCCGAAATTAGTCTTCGTCAATAGAATTCGCGTAACCTTCAGCATCTAATAAAGCATCTAACTCTGCTTCATCAGCTAACTGAACCTTGAATAACCAACCAGCGCCAAAAGCGTCTGAGTTAACTAATTCAGGAGAATCTTCTAAGTCTTCATTTACTTCAATAACTTTACCTGAAACGGGTGCGTAGATGTCTGAAGCTGCTTTTACAGATTCTGCTACTGCAACGTCGTCACCAGTACTGATTTCGTCATCAACATCAGGTAATTCAACAAATACCATGTCACCTAATAAGTCTTGTGCATGTTCAGTGATACCAACTGTAACTACGCCGTTACCTTCTTGACGTACCCATTCGTGTGATGTTGCATATTTTAGTTCTGAAGGAATGTTGCTCATTTTTTATTTTCCTGAGGTTAATTATTGTTTATCGTAAACTCAATTTCAATTGTCGCTATTGGCTAACAATTAAATACTATAGCTTAATTATTCTTCTATATTGGACAAGCGCAAATAGATTTACCCTCGACCAACATTGTCATTCTACTTGCTTTTAAAACAAATTTTTATGATTAAAAATTAATTAAAAAACTTTTTTGCCATTGCGAACAAAGCCAGCTTTGATCACTTTAACGTTAACTAATTTTTTACGCATTTCTACTTCAACAGTGTCGCCTAAGCTTACGCTGCGAGGAACACGAGCCATAGCAATACTATGACCTAATGTTGGCGAGAATGTACCTGAGGTAATAATACCTTCACCAAATGGCGTAATCACTTTTAAGCCAGTGCGTAATACGCCTTTTTCTTCAAAGACTAAACCAACAAGTTTAGGTTGGTCGCCAGCAGCTTTTTGGGCAGTTAATACTTCACGGCCAATAAAGTTACGATCTGTTGGTTCCCAGCTAATGGTCCATGCCATGTTAGCCGCTAATGGCGAAACAGTTTCGTCCATATCTAAACCATAAAGATTCATGCCTGCTTCTAAGCGCAAGGTATCACGAGCGCCTAGACCACAAGGTGCAACACCTGCGTCGAGTAATTTTTGCCATAAATCTGCTGCTTGGTCTTCTGGAACCACTATTTCATAACCATCTTCACCGGTATAACCCGTGGTGGCAATGAATAAATCGCCGGCTTGAACACCAAAGAATGGCTTCATACCTTCAACAGCTTGAGTTTGCTCTGGTGTTAATAGTGAAGCTACTTTAGCTTTAGCTTGAGGACCTTGCACGGCAATCATGCCAAATTCAGGACGTTCGGTAATTGTAATGTCGAAACCAGCCGATTGTTCATTCATCCACGCTAAATCTTTTACGCGCGTTGCTGAATTAACAACCAAACGATAATAAGTTTCAGTGAAGAAATAAATGATCAAATCATCAATAACACCACCTTCGTGATTGAGCATACCGGTATAAAGGGCTTTACCTTCAACGGTTAATTTTGCAACATCGTTGATCACTAAACGGCGTAAATATGCTTTGGCATCAACACCTTTAATATCAACAATGGTCATGTGTGAAACATCAAACATGCCGGCATCAGTTCGAACAGCATTATGCTCTTCTATTTGCGAGCCGTAGTTAATTGGCATTTCCCAGCCGTGAAAATCAACTAGTTTTGCGCCAGCTTCAATATGCTTAGCATGTAATACGGTTTTATTAGTCATCGTATGTATTCCACTTTAATTGTTGAATTCACCATTAAGCCAAGCTTAAAGGTAGTATATTTACAAAATAATTGGCCAGATTATAGCCGCGCAAAGCAACCTATTCAACTAAAAACAAAGAAAACAGTCAATAATACAAATTTTAAACCAGATAAATATTTTAATCCAAATTTAATTTTTAAAACCACATGTTTTGAAAATTATAATCAGTTTTACTTCGTAAAAAAATAGAATCTTGGGTTTTTATTTTGTGTTTTTTACTGACATTTTTTTTCAGGAAAACTTATTAATTTAAAAGCTAATAATATCAAAAGGAAGGAGGAATATTAGGACGTTTATAAAATTATTTTTCATCGATTAACCATACACTTAAAAGACAATCATTAGATAAGTTTTATAAAACAGAGCAAACGTTATTACAAGCTCTTACAGTCATGTCAAAAGCGTTTGCTTAAATGCTCAAAGCAACGTTAATTTTAAAATAACTTGTCTTTGAGTTTTGCAAGTTTAGGTAAATCACTTTTCAAACCCAATGCTTGTTTAATTAAGACTTGCTTAACGGGCTTTAAGTTATTAATTAAAGACAAACCCAGACCTCTCAACAATTTTATAGCGCCTTGTTGAGGCGTAAACACTTGTTTAATTGACTCCATTGCTGCAACCATTTCGGTTGCTTCGGCTTTACGCCAACGTGAATATTCATTTAACAAACGAGTGGTTAACCAAGCATCATTAGGGGATTTTTGTTGGGTTATTTTGTCATTAATAATTTGCGCCAATGATACCGCGTCAAGTAAACCTAAATTAACGCCCTGGCCTGCTAATGGATGAATGGTATGAGCAGCGTCACCAACCAAAGCAATACGCTCTTGAACGAAGCTTTGGGCGATACGCATAGTTAGCGGATGAGTAAAACGTTTACTCTGCAGTTCAATATTCCCTAATTTTCCATCACTTGCTGCTGTTAACGCTTTTGAAAACTCTGCTGGAGTTAAGCCATTTAAACGAATTGCATCTTCGGGGGATGTAGACCAAACAATCGAGCATAAGTCTTGCGTTCCAAGAGCGTCGTTAAGTGGCAGTAGCGCTAGAGGGCCAGTTTCTAGAAAAACTTGCCATGCGGTATTTTGGTGTCCTTGTGAACATTTTACCGTAGCAACAATAGCGTGATGATCATAATCACGAAAAGTTAAGGGGAACGCCATTTGACGTCTAACCCAAGAATTTGCGCCATCGGCACCAACCACTAATTTAGCGGTTATTGGCATAGGATTACCGTTAGTTGATGTAAAACTAACAAAAGCTTCACTCTCACCAATACTTATATTACTTAAGGTATTTTCAGTATAAAAAATTATACCTTGATCTGCTTGTGCTTTTTGCCAAAGGCTCTGACGTATAACGCTATTTTCAACGATCCAACCTAGCTGTTCATTGGCTGAGGTATCGGCTAAATCGTCACAAGAAAAAAGTAACTTGCCAAAGCCAGCTTTATCCCAAACATGCATATCAGTATAAGCTTGAATACGTTTTTGTTGAATTAATGGCCAAACATCAAGATTATCAAAAATTTGTTTACTGGCGACATTAAGCGCACTAACTCGAACATCAGGCTGTTCTGGTAATTCATCCGGCGGTGAAGTGTCAACAATAGCAACGGTTAACTGTGTTTGCTGACGTAGCGCTAAAGCTAAGGTTAAGCCCACCATGCCGCCGCCAACAATTAATACATCAAATTTTTGCATGTTATTCTTCTTAATTTTAAAATGGCTTTACGTTAGGTTAACTGGGTATTTTTAGTTACCTTGGTTTCACCCTTAATAACCCATCGTTTTTCTAACGAGGCGACTTTTTAATGGTGATAAATAATTCATGACTTTCAAACCAACATTACGACCTATAACTAAAGGGGGCAATTTATTTGAAAAAAGTGTCACTAACGAATCGGTTAAACCAATGACTTGCTGATGATCTAACTTTCGTTGCGAGGCATAATGACTTAACAGAGAAAATTGTCCAATGTCTTGATTGTTATTTAAGGCTACTTTGATCAGCTCCACCATTTGCTTAACATCTCTTACACCCAAATTAAAACCTTGTCCGGCAATAGGGTGAATAGTGTGAGAAGCATTACCAATAAGTGCCATCCGATGAAAAACCTGTTCATCTGCCATTAATAATTTAAGCGAATAAACATCGCGCTTACCCACTTGGGTTATTGCGCCAAGCCAACTACCAAAAGCATTTTCAAGTTCATCTTGGAATTGTTTATCGCTAAGTGCTAGCATTTTATCTGCTTGTTCAGGCGGTAATGTCCATACCAAAGAACAACGACTATCACTTGTTGCGCTCCCCTGTTTTGACAGTGGTAACATCGCAATAGGACCAGTATCAGTAAAGCGTTCAAAAGCCAAATTGTTGTGGGCAATCGCCGTACTTACATTGGTAATAAGTGCCGATTGACCGTAGTGAGACTCTTGCACAGCAATGTTAGCAAATTTTCGACAGGCTGAATGAACACCATCACAGGCTAATAGTAATTTCGCGCTAAGCTTTGCTGTTGAATTAAGCGTCAGTTCAACCTGCTCTTTTTGCCAAGTAATATCGGTTATTTTATCGGGAGTGAACCAAGTGATATTACCTGTTATTTTGTTTTTCTCTTTTAAACTGCTTAATAATGCTTGCCCAAGCAATGACATTTCAACAACAAAGCCGAGTGCATTAACTTGATGATGCTCAGCATAAAGTCGAGCTTTACCGTAGAAGCCTCGATCAGAGATATGAATATTTTTAATAGGCTCGGCTAGATGCTTTAATTGTTGCCAAACGCCTAAACGTTCTAAATAGGTTGCTGTGCCATGTGAAAGCGCTAACACACGATCGTCAAAAGTTAATCTTGGATCTTCTAATACCGGATTAGCTTCAACAATGGCAATAGACAGTGGCTGACCCTGTTGTTTTTTGCAGTCGATCAAACTCAGTGCCATTAATGCACCAGATAAACCACCACCAGAAATTACGATATCGAATTCTTTTTTCATAGTTACTTTTTTTAGCTATTTAATACAGTCGCTTAAGATAAAGCGTTAAAGTGAAATGCTAAGTTCATTGCCAATTCATCATTGAACTGTGAAATAAAACATTGATTAATGATTGCTGCCTGAATTTAAATACGTAAATCTATGATGACAAGTTCATATGGCAATGTGAATTGACGATAAAAAAGTCAGTTAATTATTCGCAGTCATTAGTTGTTCAATTTCAGCAATTGATTTTGGCGCATTTACCGTTAAGTTTTCATGACCTTGATCAGTTACTGCTATATTATCTTCAATTCTTATTGCTATACCGCGCCATTTTTTATCAACACTATAATCATCAAGTGGAATATAAATGCCCGGCTCTATGGTCATCACCATACCTTGTTCAAACGCTCGACATTGCTCGCGTTTATCATTTGACTGATAATCACCAACGTCATGAACATCTAAACCCAACCAGTGCCCTAAACCATGAATAAAATACTTTTTACAGGCTTTGTCCTCGATTAACAGAGCTAAATTCCCAGACAATATACCTAAACGATGTAAACCTGAAGTTAGGAAGTTATTCACTAAAACATTAAGCTCGGCAAAGGTTGCGTGTGGCTTTATTGCATCAATCGCTAAGTTCTGTGCATCTAGCACGAGTTGATAGACTTCTCGTTGTGCTAATGTGAACTTGCCATTTGCAGGAAAGGTGCGAGTAATGTCAGCCGCATAGCCGCTAAGTTCACCACCGGCGTCAATCAACACCAATTCATTATTTTTCAGTACGTCATCATTGTTAGTGTAATGTAAAATATTGCCATTATCACCACAGGCAACGATACTGCCATAAGCTGGGTGCCTTGCACCATTACTGGCAAATTCATGCAATATTTCCGCTTCTAATTGGTATTCAAATTTACCAATCGCTGACTGCTTCATCGCTCTGGCATGAGCCTCACCGCTAATAATATTTACTTGACGCATAATATCGAGTTCGCCGGCACTTTTGATTAAACGCATTTCTTCAATAATATTTCGACAATCAACCAATAGTGTCGGTGCTTTTACGCCAAGGCGGCTTTGCGCTTTAACCGCTGACAACCATGCATATATTTGGCTATCTAAGCGGGTACTTTTTCCTTGGCAAAACAACAAGTGACTTTTATCCGCAATATAATCAGGGAGGTATTGATCTATTTCGGTTAGTGGAAAACATTCATCTACACCATAATGCTCTACCGCTAACGTTTGTCCTACACGCCTACCGTGCCAGACTTCTTGAAGGGCATCTTTCTCAAGGTTAAATAAAATACTTTGTTGATTTTCTTCTCCCTTATCAGCAGATTTAGTCAGCACTAAAACAGCATCAGGTTCGTTATATCCCGTTAGATAATAAAAACTTTTATCTTGGCAAAAAGCATATTCGGTATCGTTGCTACGCGTGACTTCTTGTGCAGCGGAAAATATCGCAATAGAATTTTCTGGCATCGAAGCAAAAAATTGAGCACGACGTTGGATGAATTCGGCCAAAGGTAATAAAGTATTTTTAACTAAAGTTGATGTATTCATGACTTGATCTTTTTTTAGTGGACAGTATCTTCTGCGCTTTTACTTTCTGGCGGTGAGCCGAGCTCAGTAAAACACAATAAAGCAGAAATTCTGACATATTCAGCTATTTCAAAATAGGCTTGCTCGGTATCTTCGTCTTCTTCCATTTCGTCAGACAAATTAGAGATTTCAGCAAAATCAATAAGGACTTCTTTAACGTCTTCTGATAATACCGCTTTGTTTTTTTGTTGTAGGCCGAATCCTAAATTGAAGCCTTGTACCCAAACACTTAAGGCATGGCCACGTTCAACTATACTATCGTCATCATCTGGTAACGTTAATTGAAAACCATAAGAGTCATCAATAATGTCATGCCAAACTTTTGCAAACATTGATTTGACCAACGACTTAACGGCACGAGGTAAACCTTCGCCGTTGTTAAACAAGTCATTAATCATCACGATATAGTCCTCACTTTCAAAGGTAAAACCGGCACAAACTAAGCCAGTTAATACCCCATGTAATTCAGCGCCATGGACGGTAATACTTTCTGTTGTAAGAATTGCTTGCACTGAGGCAAAGTCTAAAGAGGTTTCGTTGGACATGTTTTAATCATCAATAAAATGCGTGAGTTAATGCAAGGTATCGTAACATTCACGCTTTTATGATGCTAGAGATTAAAAGGAGAAAACCCTAGAGAACGCTTGCATAGTGTACTGCTCATCGCTATAGTGCTCAGATATGTATATATTACTATTAATTAAGATGTTTTTGTGAGAATAAGCCTGTTATGAGTCAACACTCGGTTACCATTGAAGTTGCTAATAGAAGACTGAAGATTTCATGTCCTAGCGGGCAAGAGTCGTCTTTACTATTAGCCGCTGAAGAGTTAAACCAACGTTTGCTAATAGACAGTAAAACTTGTTCTATAAAGACACCTGAACAATCACTAGTAATGACTGCACTTAACTTATCTAATGATTTATTAGCTGCTCGTAAAGAAATTATCGATGAACGTGCTGCGATGCAAAGTAAAATTGATTTACTACAAGCGACTATCAAACAAGCTGTAATTTCCGAATACCTCAAGAAAGCCTGATTTTTCAGCAACCTCTGTTCACTAAAAAAACAAACAAACTTAAGTTACAAAAAAACACTTAAATCGCTTTGAAAAATTAGCTATACTAATTTCGTCTTCTGGGGTGTTTGTATGTTAACTATGTCCCTGAGCCGATAAGTTTTAACTAAGGAAGTTGATTATTAACTATTGTGCAAGCCCGGCTCGTATCGGGAAGCCTACGGTTGAAATGATACCTCCGCCCTGAACACCCGGTGTTCAGGACTAAAGTCGACTGCGGCACCTTGGAAGCATCCTTTTTAAAATCATATTAGACATAGCAGGTTTAAACATATTAGGCTTAAACCTGATACCTCCGCGCAGCACCTAACAACACCCAGTATTCAGGACTAAAGTCGACTGCAGCACCTTCGAAGCATCCTTTTTATAATCATATTAGACATATTAGGTTTAAACATATTAGGCTTAGACCTGATACCTCCGCGCAGCATCTAACAACACCCGACTTATCAAATATTAGTCATAATGTTAAGGGTAAAATAAAGAATAAAAGGCTAAGTTACTATATACTTAATACACTTATTATTATTAATTAGCTTACTTGTTTATATGCCTATAAAATACCTCTGTGTAATGCTGTTGCTAATGCTGAATACTTCATCAAGTATCGCTAAGCAACTTGTTGTTACTGAGATATTACCGCCCTACCAATTCTATCAAGAGAATACTGCGCTAAGTGGATTCTCCGTAGAAGTCATGCAGGAAATATTCAAAATTACCGGTGATGAAATTGATTTACAAGTATTCCCTTGGGCTCGAGCTTATAAAACAGCACTTAACCAACCCAATACTCTTATCTTTTCACTATCTCGCACCAAAGTTCGAGAAAATCTATTTATTTGGGGCGGTAAATTAATGAGAGAAGATATTTATGCTTGGTGTTTACAAGAAAAATTTAAAACACCCGTCACTGATATAGAGCAACTTAAAAAATATAAATTGGCGGTCACTAATTCGTCAAGTACCGCTCAATATTTTCAGCAAGAAGACTACCCCTTTATTTATACTGTCGTTTCACCAGAGCAAAGCTTACAGATGCTCTACCTTAATAGAGTTGATTTTATAACGGGGACAAAGAGCACCTTAGTGGCGCGAGCGAGTAAATTAAATTTAGAGGTAAGTAGACTAAAAAAAATTATACCTCTCTCAGTCGTTAATCATGACTTATATTTTGCTTTTAGTCTAAATAGCGATAAAAAGATTGTCACTAAATATACCAACGCTTATAAAATAATAGAGAAAAATGGCACTTTAGACAAACTGAGAAATAAGTGGCAAGTGCAGTAAACGCTACATACTTAGTAAATAATGACTAGTGCGCTTTACTTTTATCTAAAAAATCAATATAACAAAGACGAATTTTATCAGTTAGTTAATAACAATAGACAACATGACCCAAAATCATCTAGCCAACAAATCAAAAAAACCACAAGGGCAAGTTTATGCTGACACACCAGCGATCGGTATTTTTGACTCTGGCATTGGTGGTTTGTCGATTGCTAAGTGTATCCATCAGCATTTACCCAATGAAAATCTTATTTATGTGGCTGATAGTCAATTTGCACCTTATGGCGATAAGTCGTCAGCAGAAATTATTGAACGGGTAAATAAAATTGCTGACTGGTTGATTAGCCAACAGGTAAAAGCCATTGTTGTTGCCTGTAATACCGCAACAGTTAGCGCTATCGATCAACTGCGTTTAAGGGTTTCAATTCCAATTATTGGCGTTGAACCAGCAATAAAACCCGCTGCGTTGCACAGTAAAACAAAGAAGGTAGCCTTGTTAGTAACAGGGGCAACCGCAATAAATACTCGGTTTCTGTCTTTAGTGAATAAGCATAAAAATGGCGCTGAAATTTATATTCAGCCATGCCCTGGCTTAGTAGAGCTTATCGAGCAAGGCCTTCATGAAAGTGAACAGTGCCTTGAAATACTGCATACTTTTTTGCAACCTCTTGTGCAAAGTAATATAGATACCTTAGTCTTAGGTTGTACACATTACCCCTTTGTTCGTTCGCTTATACAAAGAATTGTTGGTGATAAAATTACCATCATGGAAACCGCTCAGCCCGTAACGGATCAACTTACTCGGCAACTGGCAAACCAAGGATTATTGGCAAGTACTCAATCTATTTCACAACAACACTTTTTTAGCTCTAAGGTATCTCAGCAACAAGCCAAATTGATGTCAGTACTTTTTGGTCAGAATGTTACCCTTCAGCAATTTCCTGCTCTATAAATGAACAATTAATAATTATTTTTAGCCGTTTAGCCATCTAGGCGTAAAAAAACTAGAAAATAGTTAATCTTGCAGTTAGAATAACTCCAATTCGAAAATATTTTAAACTATTACATTTTTCTGAGGTTATATGTCTACTCAATTTTTCACTTCTGAATCAGTTTCTGAAGGTCATCCGGATAAAATCGCCGATCAAATTTCTGATGCGGTACTTGATGCTATTATCGCTAAAGATAAGAATGCTCGTGTCGCTTGTGAAACTATGGTGAAAACTGGTGTAGCTATTATTTCAGGTGAAGTTTCTACCACGGCATGGGTTGATCTAGAAGCGATTACCCGTAATGTTATCAGTAATATTGGCTATACTTCGTCTGACGTTGGTTTTGATGGTGAAACTTGTGGCATTATGAATTTAATTGGCCAGCAATCACCTGAGATTGCCCAAGGTGTTGACCGAGCAAACCCTGAAGATCAAGGTGCTGGTGACCAGGGATTAATGTTTGGTTATGCGACCAATGAAACTGAAACGTTAATGCCTGCGCCAATATTTTATTCTCATCGTTTAGTAGAGCGTCAAGCTGAAGTCCGTAAATCAGGGGTCTTACCTTGGTTGCGTCCTGATGCTAAATCTCAAGTCACTTTTATTTATGAAGATAATAAGCCAGTAGCGATTGACGCGGTTGTTTTATCAACTCAACATAATCCAGAGATTTCTCAAGAAGATTTGCACGAAGCTGTGATGGAAAATATTATCAAAGCTGTGTTACCTGCCGAGTTATTAACTAAAGATACTAAATATTTTATTAATCCTACTGGCCGTTTTGTTATTGGTGGTCCGGTAGGTGATTGTGGTTTAACGGGTCGTAAAATTATTGTTGATACCTATGGCGGCATGGCTCGTCATGGTGGTGGTGCTTTCTCAGGAAAAGATCCATCAAAAGTTGATCGCAGTGCTGCTTATGCTGGTCGTTATGTAGCAAAAAACATCGTTGCGGCTGGTTTAGCTGACCGTTGTGAAATTCAAATTTCTTATGCCATTGGTATTGCTGAGCCAACGTCAATTTCAATTGAAACCTTTGGTACCGGTAAAGTCTCTGAAGCAAAATTAATTGAATTGGTAAGAGCACATTTTGATTTACGACCTTACGGCATTACTAAGATGCTTGATTTGTTGCACCCTATGTATCAGATGACAGCAGCTTACGGACATTTTGGTCGTGAACCTGTTGAAGTCACTGTTGGTGATGATACTTTTACTGCATTTACGTGGGAAAGAACTGATAAAGCTGACGCACTTAGAAAAGCTGCTGGTTTTTAGTTTTAACGACTAAACATCAAGGCTCCTAATAAAAAAGCGACTTAATAAGTCGCTTTTTTTATGTTCAAAGGGTAAATAGCAACCTAGCTCATCACGACTTAGTCGACTGTGCTTTTTTGCTGGCAACTTTATCTTTTCGTCGCTGTTCGATAACATCTTGAACATTGCCACCAATATGCTTTTCACCTCGTTGGTTCGCTAAATTTATTTGACGCTCACGCTCAGCGAAACCACTACGCTGCTCGTCGGTATACTTGTCATAACAACGATGACAACTCACACCTTTAACATAGTGTTCGCTTTGCATTTCTTCGCTTGTTATCGGGTAACGACAAGCAAAACATTGGTCGTACTGGCCTTGCTCTAAACCATGTCCAACGGCAACACGGCCATCAAAAACAAAACATTCGCCTTCCCACATTGAATTCTCTTGTTCAACTTCTTCTAAATATTTAAGCACACCTCCCTCAAGGTGGTAAACGTCTTCGAAGCCTTGCTCTTTCAAGTAAGCTGTTGATTTTTCGCAACGAATACCACCAGTACAATACATAGCCACTTTTTTGTGCTTATTTTTATCTAAATGTTGGGCAACATATTCTGGAAATTCACGGAACGTTTCAGTCTTAGGGTTAACGGCGTTTTTAAAGGTACCAATTTCAATTTCATAATCGTTACGCGTATCAATCAATAAAACTTCTGGATCTGAAATAAGCGCATTCCAGTCTTTTGGTTTCACATAAGTACCAACGGTTAATAATGGGTCAATGCCTTCAACACCCATAGTAACAATTTCTTTTTTTAATTTTACTTTGCTACGTTGAAAAGGGTTTTCATCAGCATATGAATATTTATGAGAAACATTAATTAAACGTTCATCCGTCTCTAAATGAGCTAAAAGCAGATCGATACTGGCTTTTGTACCTGCAACCGTACCGTTAATACCTTCGTTAGCGAGTAATAACGTACCTTTGATCTCGTTTTCTAACATAACGCTTAATAAAGGTGATTTAAGTTGTTCGAAGTTTTCTAAGCGCACAAATTTATAAAGTGCACAGACAGTAATATTTTGCATAGTAATAATACCCATTGAGCCAGCCAGAACGTAAATCCGGAGCTGTAGATTAATATAAAACCAACACCTGCTACTAGCGATGTTAGTCGAAAGATGCGCATTCTATCAAAAGCGCTTATTTAGATAAAGTACCCTGTCGCTCGCCTTAATTATAAAGTTGTTGTTTATCGTATTATTTAGAGCTAAAAAAAGACTTAACACCACAGTGAAAAGTCTTTTAAAAGGCAAAGTATTTCAATAAAAACTCGTTAACTCGGTGAGCCTTTAAGTTTTTCGCGCAACCTTTGAATAATCATATAGAAATATGGCACAAGTAAAGTACCCAATATAGTAGCAGCTAACATACCTGATAGTACGGTAACGCCCAAGAATATCCGGCTACTAGCGCCTGCCCCCGAAGACATAACCAAAGGAATTACACCTAACACAAAAGAGAGTGCAGTCATTAATACGGCTCTAAATCTTAATTTTGCGGCATCAAGCGCGGCTTCCATAATACTTTTACCTGCGGCTCTAAGTTCCATGGCAAATTCAACAATAAGAATCGCGGTTTTAGTCGATAAGCCGATGAGTAGCACTAACCCCACCTGAGCATAAATGTTATTCTCCATGCCCAAGATATACAGCGTTAACATTGAACCAAACAATGCCAAGGGAACCGCTGCGATAACCGAGAATGGTATGGTCCAGCTTTCATATTGCGCCACTAAAAATAAGTAAACAAACAACAATGCTAAGCCAAATAGAACAGGTGCTAAATTACCTGCCTCAATTTCTTGTTTAGACTGCCCGGCCCATTCGAAAATATAGCCCTGAGGTAAGTTTCCAGCTAATTCTTCCATAATAGCTATTGCCTCACCTGATGAATGACCACTCGCTGCTTGCCCAGTAATGTTAGCACTACGATATAAATTAAAGTGTCCGATACTTGTTGGTCCTAAAATAGGTTCTAACTTAGCCAGTGTCGTTAATGGCACCATTTCACCCTCTTGATTACGGACAAAATAGTGACGTAAGTCAGACGGGTCTTTGCGGAACTCTTTTTCTGCTTGAACAGTTACTCTATAAGTACGACCAAACTGGCTAAAATCGTTAATATACATTGAGCCAAGTTGGGCTTGTAAAGTAATAAAAATATCAGACAAAGCGACACCTTGGGCTTTGGCTTTATTTCGATCGACCTCTAAAAAATATTGCGGAACATTAGCGCGGTAAGTACTAAAAACTTGATTTAATTCAGGACGCTGATTAGCTTCATAAATAAGACCATTCATCACTTGCGCCAAATCACTTGGGCTTCTGCCTTCACTATCTTGTAATTTAAATTCAAACCCCGAACTTGACCCTAGCCCAGGAATAGGCGGCGGATTAAATATCATGATTTGCGCGTCTGGTATGGTCCAAAGTTGCCCCATTAAACGTTGAATAACAGCACGTAACGCTAATTCTGGTTCAGTTCTGTCCTCCCAATCTTTTAGCATAATAATGCCTAAACCATTATTAGAACCCGCTCCTCCTAATAATGAAAAACCAGCAACAGTAATAACATCAGTCACCGCAGGATCAGCTTTTATTATCGGCGTTATTTTATCAATAAGTGCTTGTGTTCTATTACTCGATGCAGCATCTGGTAATTGAATATTAAGAAAAACATAACCTTGGTCTTCACTTGGCACAAACCCCGAAGGTACCGACGTTGTTAACCAACCTGTTGCCATAAATAAAACACCAACAATAATACCAACACGAGCTGCGCGTTTTAATAAAAAATTTACCGCTGTGGTATAGCCTCCAGTCATCTTCTTAATACCCCGTTCAAAGGGGATTAACCATTTTATTGGCTTCATATTGTCTTTACTTAATAACACCGTACAAAGTGCAGGGCTAAGTGTTAAGGCATTAACAGAAGAAATGATAACGGCAAATGAAATAGTAACCGAGAATTGTTTGTACAGTTCTCCGGTAATACCTGGCATAAAGGCCACAGGAATAAATACTGCTAGTAACACCAAAGTAGTCGCTATAATAGGACCTGAGACTTGTTCCATTGCCTTAGTGACAGCGGCTTTTATTTCAAGTTGCTCTTCTTTAAGGATTCGTTCTACGTTTTCAATAACGATAATCGCATCGTCAACGACTATACCTATCGCCAGCACTAAGCCAAAAAGAGTGATAGTGTTAATCGAATAGCCCATGGCCAACATAAAGGCAAAAGTACCTATTAATGACACAGGTATCGCGATGGTCGGAATAAGTGTTGCTCGCCAATTTTGTAAAAATAAGAACACTACTAAAACTACTAAGACTATCGCCTGAAATAAAGTCACTTTCACTTCGTCAATAGAGCGTAAGATAAACTCAGTGGTATCGTAAGGGATAGCGTATTCAAGCCCTGCAGGAAAACGTGTTGATAGTTTTTCCATTTCCAGTTTAACCAAACGAGCAACTTCTGTTGCATTTGCACCAGGTAATTGATAAATAACTAAGAATGCAGTTTCGTTGCCATTTAAGCGTGCTTGAACACCATAGTTTTGCGATCCTAGTTCTAAGCGTGCAATATCGGACAAACGGACAAAATTACCGTTTGTGCGAGCACGAACAATGGTTTGCCCGAACTCTTCAACCGTTTTTAAGCGCCCTCTTGCTTGAATGGAGTACTCAAATTGTTGGTTAGGCAATGCCGGGCTTGCACCTAACTTGCCAGCAGCAACAATTAAATTTTGTTCTTGAAGGGCTTGTTTTACCTCGGTAACGGTAACCCCTAATGATGCCATACGGTCGGGTCTTAACCATGCACGCATGCTGTAAGTCATTTCACCCATCACACTGGCTTCAGCAACGCCAGGGATACGTCCTAACGGTTCAGTTAGTGAATTAGTCGCATAGTTACTTAAAAACAATTGGTCGATTTCAGCTTGTTTTGAAAATAAATTGATCGCCATTAACATCGAGCTAGACTTTTTCTTAACCGTAACCCCCAAGCGTGTTACTTCTGAAGGCAATGCACTTTGAGCCAATGCGACACGATTTTGCACATTGACCTGTGCCATATTGTCATCGATACCGACTTTAAAAAACACGGTAATGGTTGCTGAGCCATTATTTGAAGCGGTTGATTCGATGTACATCATATCTTCGACACCATTGATTTTTTCTTCAATGGGACGAATAACTGACTCTTCGACAACTTGCGCACTCGCACCTGGATACACCGCAGTAATTTGCACTTGTGGTGGTGTTATTTGTGGGTACATATTAACGGGTAATAAGCCCATAGCAATGAGGCCTGCTAAGGTGATAACAATTGAAATAACAAAGGCAAACTTGGGGCGATGAATAAACGTTTTACTGATCATAGCAGTCCCCTTATTGGGCTAAAAAGTCAGAAATAATACCGGTAAATGGATCAATACTTTTAGCTACGGGTTTAACTTCAACACCATTTCTGACTTTTTGTAAACCTTCGACAATAACCTGCTCGTTGGCGTTAATACCTGATTCAACCACCCACATTGCATTAATTCTTCGCCCTAAAGTAACCAGACGCTGTGAAACTTTATTATCTTCGCCAACAACAAGGACAAATTTTCCTTGTTGGCTTTCCTGTACAGCGACCTGAGGCACTAAGGCCATTTGTTCTTTTTTCTTACCTTCTATAATTAAAGTAAGAAATAAACCGGGCACAATAATACCATCAGGGTTATTAAATATTGCGCGTAATTCAACCGTTCCCATGCCTTGATCTATTTTTGTTCCGGCAAACGTTAACAGGCCCTTTTCACTATATTGAGTGTTATTAGGTAAAAGTAAGGAAATATCAATCGATAAATCTTCAGGCTTTTGAGTGTTTTTATGTTTTTGTAAATAAGAAACATATTCGCTTTCTTCTACTTGAAAACTGACATACATAGGATCTGTTGCTGTTAATGTCGCCAGTGTGTTACTACTTGGGCTGATAATCGTGCCAATACTATAATTTACTTTGCCAATACGTCCTGAAAATGGCGCTTTAATAACGGTGTAACTTAAATTCAACTCAGCGTTTTCTAATGTTGATTGGGCGACCTGCACTGATGCCCTTGCTTGTGAATCATTAGTTATTAATTTATCGAGATCAGATTGAGAAATATAACCTTGCCCTGCGACTTCACGCCCACGTTTTAAGTCTCTTGCAGCACCATTAGCACCAGCGACTTTACTGGCTAAATCGGCTTTTGCTGACTCTAAAGAAACTTGATAAGCCGCGGGATCAATATTAAGTAACACTTGAGATTTTTCAACAATAGAGCCTTCACTAAAGTTACGATCGATTAACTCACCTTCAACCCTAGCGCGTAAGTCAACTTCTTTTGACGCAACTGAACGAGCAACAAATTCACGGTAACTACCAATTTCATTGACCTTTATTTGATAAACAGAAACAGCAGGAGCAGGAGCTGCTATTTTAACTTGTTCTACTTGTCCACAACTTATCACTGTAAAAGTCATCACTGATAAAAGACTAACGCGAAATAAAATAGGTTGAAAAGCTTGCTGATATTTTGTGAACATCTATGTTCTCCGTTTAGTGCTAACAGCACGTGACAAAACCACTATTAAGAATAAATTGCTAAAAAATATATTATTACATGTGATGATAGTTAATTCAGTCTGAAAATGTATTTAAACATTGAAAACGCCTTCTGCTTTTTTTAAATAGCCGTTTTTACGCTATTTTATAAAATCATAATTGAAATATGAGCAAGTCGCCCTTATATTTCTTGATAAGATAATAAAAAATATTAATAAAAATGAGCAATCCTAGAATTTTTCAGCAACAATCATTTTCTGTTGGCGACACTATTACTTTAAGTGAAGATGCCTTTGGCCATACCATAAGAGTTCTGCGTTTAAAAAGTGGTGATGATTTAACCCTTTTTAATGGCGAATTAAACCAAGGTGTACTTGGCGATTATCAAGCTGAAATAACCGACGTTAGTAAAAAAAATGCCCAAGTCATTATAAAATCGTTCAGCGAAAAAAATGTTGAATCACCATTAAATATTCATTTAGGGCAAGGTATTTCACGTGGCGACCGAATGGACTTTACTTTACAAAAATCGGTTGAGCTGGGTGTTAACACCATTACCCCGCTATTTACCGAACGTTGCGGAGTAAAGCTAAACGGCGATCGCTTACAGAAAAAAATAGACCAATGGCAAAAAATAGTGGTCAGTGCTTGTGAACAAAGTGGCCGTTGTTCGGTCCCTATTGTTATGCCTGCTGTTTATTTAGATGAATGGCTAACTCAACAAACTGCTTCATTAAAACTAAATTTACACCCAAAAGCGCAATACTCAATAATGAATTTGCCTGAAAAAAACATCAATGATTCAAATCAGCGAGTGCGTTTACTTATTGGTCCAGAAGGCGGTTTAAGTGATGATGAAATTAAACGAGCCAATCAAGCCTCTTTTGTTGATGTTTTATTAGGACCAAGAATATTAAGAACAGAAACGGCAGCATTAACGGCAATTACCGCATTGCAATGCCGCTTTGGCGACATTAATTAGTAACGAACACATTAGGAAATAAAGATGACAATTAAACTTGGCGTAGTAATGGACCCTATTTCACAGGTCAATGTAAAGAAAGATTCATCTATGGCGATGATGTTCGAAGCTCAAAAGCGCGGTTACGAAATTTATTACATGGAAATGAAAGATTTATACCTTGATCAAGGACAATGCCGTGCCACAGCACAAAAATTAAAGGTTTTTGACGATCCTCAACATTGGTATGAACTAGACGAAGTAAACGACATAGCTGTTTCAGAACTTGACGCGGTTTTAATGCGTAAAGATCCTCCTTTTGATACCGAATTTATCTACGCGACCTACATGCTTGAGCGTGCAGAAGTTGAAGGCACATTAATTGTAAACAAACCACAAAGCTTGCGTGACTGTAACGAAAAACTTTTCACTGCTTGGTTTGCAGAGTTGACACCACGTACCTTAGTGACACGTAACAATGATAAAATTCGTGAATTTCATCAAAAAGAAAAAGACATTATTATTAAGCCACTTGATGGCATGGGCGGTGCGTCAATTTTTCGTATAAAAGAAAATGATGCTAATGTTGGTGTTATATTAGAAACACTCACCAACCACGGTAATCAATACGCCATGGTGCAAGAATTCATGCCTGAAATTAAAGATGGTGATAAACGTATTCTTATTGTTAACGGTGAACCTATGCCTTATTGCCTTGCACGTATCCCTGCACAAGGTGAAACGCGTGGTAATCTAGCTGCCGGTGGCCGTGGTGAAGCAAGACCCCTTAGTGCTACCGATAGGTTAATTGCTGAAACTATTGCACCAGAATTGAAGAAACGTGGTCTATACTTTGTTGGGTTAGATGTTATTGGTGACAAAGTTACCGAAATTAACGTTACCAGTCCCACCTGTATCCGAGAAATTGAAGCTGCATATCCTATTAATATCAGTGGAAAATTAATGGATGCAATAGAAGAAAATATTCGTCCTAGAGTATAAATATTTTAGTTATATTTTTTACCATTTAAAGTTATGAGTCTCTACTAGCGGTGATCCTTTAAAATAAACGATCACCATACCTCTATAAAAACAATGATACATAGAGTTTTTTTAAAACTTAAAGTGTAAAAGGTGATGGTATGGAAAGCTTAGAAAATCAACTATTAATTGCAATGCCTGCATTAGACGATGCCTATTTTAATAAAACTGTAACTTATATTTGTGAGCACAATGAAGAAGGCGCTATGGGTCTTATTATTAACTTACCCGTTAACGTGACTTTAAACGAATTGCTCATCCAGATAGATGCTAAAAAAGAACAAGCACCTGAGTTAGGTCAACAAGTGCTAACCGGAG
This sequence comes from Colwellia sp. BRX10-1, assembly GCF_014077545.1. Lineage (NCBI taxonomy): Bacteria > Pseudomonadati > Pseudomonadota > Gammaproteobacteria > Alteromonadales > Colwelliaceae > Colwellia > Colwellia sp. BRX10-1. The sequence goes on along the minus strand of NZ_JACGWC010000012.1, from coordinate 41,482 downwards.
GTCCTGTTTCTCAAGACCGAGGTTTTGTTCTACATAGCCCACAAGATTGCTGGAAACAATCGTTATCGCTAAGTAAAGAGGTCATGATCACCACCTCTAAAGATATTTTAATGGCGTTAGGGACAGAAGGTGCGCCTGAAAAATATATGGTTACCTTAGGTTATGCTGGTTGGGGGCCGGGTCAATTAGAAGAAGAAATAAAAACTAACGCCTGGCTTTTAACCCCTGCTGATGGTGATATTGTTTTTAATACACCGATTGAGCAGCGCTGGAAAAAAGCCACAGAAAAACTAGGTATTGATATGGCTCATTTATCTACGGATATTGGCCATGCTTAACAACATTGAGGAATAATAAGTGTCAAAAGATGTCGGCCAACGCACCGTTTTAGGTTTTGATTTTGGTAAAAAATATATTGGCGTTGCTGTTGGCCAAGAAATGACCGGAAGTGCCTCTCCTTTAGGCTCGATTAGAGCTAAAGAAGGTATTCCTAATGAGATGGAATTAACAAAATTTATTAAAGAATGGCAACCTGACTATTTAGTAGTGGGATTACCCTTAAATATGGATGGTAGTGAGCAACAATTAACCCTTGATGCCAAAAAATTTGGTAACCGCTTATCGAATAAATTCGCCCTGAAGGTAGAATTTCAAGATGAACGTTTAACCACAGCAGATGCCAAAGAACGTTTATTTGCCGCAGGAGGCTATCGTAATTTAAAAAAGGATAATATTGATGCTGAGTCAGCAAGATTAATTATTGAAAGCTATTTTGAAACGCTTTACGACTAGAAAATAGCAATATAGCAATATAGCAATATAGTCAAACCACATAAAGCTCATGCGTCAAGTGGTTTGACTATCTATTGTTACACTGTTCAAGAAACTTAGCTTAACACCTAGCAATGTTTCATAAGTATCTGTTAACTAAATATCTTTAGGGCCAAAACCGTCAATGGTCACGCCACTTAATGCACCGGTGCCTCCTTGCTCATTACTGCGCAACTTAATCATCAAGCGTAAATCATTAGGTGAATCAGCATGATGCAATGCATCAGCATAGTTTATTGAGCCTTTTTGATACAACTCAAACAAAGCACCATCAAAGGTCTGCATGCCAAGTTCTTTAGACTTTTCCATCACTTCTTTAATACTACCAATATCACCTTTTTTAATAAGTTCAGCGATATAAGGCGAGTTAAGTAAGATCTCAATCGCCGCAACACGCCCGTTACCGTCGCAGGTAGGGATCAGTTGCTGAGCGATAATACCGCGTAAATTTAACGCTAAATCAAACAATAACTTGCCATGTTGATCCGCAGGCACTAAATGCATAATACGGTCAATCGCTTGGTTAGCATTATTTGCATGCAAGGTTGCGATACATAAGTGCCCGGTTTCAGCAAAGCTTAACGCATGTTCCATGGTTTCTTGGTTACGGATCTCACCAATTAAGATAACATCGGGTGCTTGGCGTAATGAGCTTTTTAAGGCCGCATCGAAACTTTCAGTGTCTAAGCCAACCTCTCGTTGCGTTACCATACAACGCGCATGTTCATGAACAAATTCAACAGGGTCTTCAATGGTAAGAATATGGCCACGCGAATTTTTATTACGATAGCCAATCAATGAAGCCATTGATGTTGATTTACCCGTACCCGTGCCACCAACAAAAAGTACTAAACCGCGCTTTGACATGACTACATCTTTTAAGATTGGCGGTAAACCGAGTTCGTCAGCATCAGGAATTTCTGTGACGATACGTCGGACAACCATACCTGCCATATCGCGTTGCCAAAAGGCTGAAATACGGAAGCGGCCAATGTCGTCAATTGAAATGGCAAAGTTACATTCTTTCTCTTCAGTAAATTGCTTTTTCTGTTTATCGTTCATTGCGTTATGAACAAGCGCTAACGATTCATCGCTTGTTAAAAGGTGATCATCGATTGCTTGTAACTCGCCATTTACTTTCGCGCTTACCGCAAGCTTAGCGGTAACAAACATATCAGAGGCACCTTCTTTTACCATCTTTTGTAATAAGTCATGAAAATTCATTGATCTTTCTCTTATCTTTTAAACCGTAATGTGAAGTAATAGACACCTAAGGTTTGAGCTAGTTTTAAAAACCTCTAAAGTGATTTTAGCGTGCTTTAAAAGCCTCTAAATTGATTTTTATCCACTGCTTTTTCCATCGCATCTTGCTTAGTTATTAAGCCTCTATTCACTAGACCTTGCAAGCACTGATCCATGGTTTGCATACCATGAGACATACCGGTTTGAATGGCACTGTACATCTGCGCTATTTTGTCTTCACGAATTAAATTTCTTATTGCAGGAACACCTAACATTATCTCATGAGCGGCAACACGACCCCCACCCACTTTTTTAATCAAGGTTTGTGAAATAACCGCACGAAGTGATTCTGACAACATTGAACGCACCATAGATTTCTCTTCACCGGGGAAAACATCAATGATACGGTCGATGGTTTTTGGTGCAGAGGTTGTATGTAAAGTACCAAAAACTAAGTGGCCGGTTTCCGCCGCTGTCATCGCTAAACGAATGGTTTCTAAGTCGCGCATTTCACCAACAAGAATAACATCAGGGTCTTCACGTAAAGCACTGCGCAGAGCAGCTTCAAAACTTAGTGTATCGCGATGAACCTCACGTTGGTTTATTAAACATTTTTTGTTTTCGTGAACAAACTCAATAGGATCTTCAATGGTAAGAATATGATCGTGTTTGTTGTTATTAATATAATCGACCATAGCCGCTAAAGTGGTTGATTTACCTGAGCCTGTTGGGCCTGTGACTAAAACTAAGCCTCGAGGTATATCAGAAATTTCACGAAAGATATCAGGACAGCCTAAATCATCTAAGGATAAAATTTTGCTTGGAATAGTACGAAATACTGCTGCAGGGCCACGATTTTGATTAAAAGCATTTACACGAAAACGTGCTAAATTTGGCACTTCAAAAGAAAAATCGACTTCTAAATTTTCTTCATACTCTTTGCGTTGACGATCATTCATAATATCATAGACCAGAGCATTAACATCTTTCTCGTCAAATGCTGGGATATTGAGTTTACGTACGTCACCGTCAACACGAATTGAAGGCGGAGTGCCTGCAGATAAATGTAGATCAGATGCATTATTTTCCACACTAAAGGCAAGTAATTCGGTAATATCCATAAAAAGACCTCTTAATAATTATTTTTTATAATATAAAGTAAGTTGAAACTAAATTGACACAAAACAATATGACACCCATTAAAGATAATCTTGCTAAGATAAATCTGCAAATTTTTAATGCTTGCGAGCTAGCAAAACGTCCATCTTCACAGGTGACCTTACTCGCGGTAAGTAAAACCAAAACTAGTGCCATGATCGAACAAGCTTATTTAGCGGGCCAACGAGAATTTGGTGAAAACTATATTCAAGAAGCCGTTGAAAAAATAGCAGAATTACAAAGTTTGTCAGACATTACTTGGCATTTTATTGGTCCTATACAGTCAAACAAAACACGATTAATTGCCGATAACTTTGCTTGGGTACATAGTGTTGACCGCATTAAAGTAGCAAAACGCCTTAATGATCATAGGTCTAGCCAAGATACTCCCCTCAACGTTTGTTTACAAGTCAATATTAGTGGCGAAGAAAGCAAGTCTGGCATAGCCGTTAAAGATATTAAAGCGTTAGTTGATTGTATTGAGCATTGCCCACATTTAACCCTTCGCGGCTTAATGGCTATCCCTGAGAAAAATTCCTCAGAACAAAGTTTTGAAAAAATGCAGCAACTTTATACGCAATTAAAAAAAGAACATCCTAGTATGGATACTTTATCGATGGGCATGTCAGGTGACTTGAGTGACGCTATTGCCAAAGGTTCGACTATGGTCAGAGTTGGCTCAGCCATTTTTGGCGCTAGAGAAGATAAATAGTTATATTCGGATACAATCTATTTCACTTTCTTTAAGTATAATTCGTTACAATAGTTAAAATATTCACATTCTTATTTATCATAGGTATTTCATGACAAAAATTGCTTTTATTGGCGCTGGTAACATGAATGGCGCAATTATTTCTGGCTTAGTAAACACAGGCTTTGCCGCTCAAGATATTATCGTATCAAACCCTTCACCTGAGAAGCGACTGGCTTTACAAGAGCAACTTGGTATTAAAGAAACAGCAGACAATATCGTTGCGGCTAATTTTGCAGATTTTATTGTACTTGGTGTTAAACCTCACTTTATTGCTGAGGTTTGCCAAAAAATCAGCCAAGAAATTGATATTAGCAACAAGTGCTTTATTTCCGTTGCTGCTGGCTGCACTGTTGCACAAATGCAAAAAGCCTTAGCCAAACCTTGTGGCATTATTCGTACTATGCCCAATACCCCGTCGCAGATTGGTTTAGGTGTTACTGGTTTATATGCCGACGAAAATGTTAATACTCAACAAAAACAGGTTGCCGAAGAACTAATGAGTTCGGTAGGTATTATCAAGTGGTTAGCCACTGAAGATGAAATTGACAATATTATCGCGGTTTCTGGCTCAGCGCCTGCCTATTTCTTTTTGTTTATGGAAGCGATGGAAAAACAAGCGATAGCGTTAGGTTTTTCAGCAAAAGAAAGCCGTGAATTAGTGCAGCAAACCGCTTTAGGTGCTGCGCAAATGGTGGTAAACAACGATATTCCAATCAGTGAATTACGCGCTAAGGTCACCTCAAAAGGTGGTACAACCAATGCTGCTATTAATTCTTTTATAGATGATGGTTTGGATAAAATAGTAACAAATGCAATGAACAGTGCATTGCATCGCGCGAAAGAAATGGCGCAAAATAACGTTTAATACCGTTTGAATTTTATTAATTATTAAGTTTTGGAGAAGTAGATGGAAGCCATTAATTATTTGCTGAGCTTTGCCTTTGACGCATTATTAATGTTGTTAGTTTTACGTGTATGGTTACAATTGGTCCGTGCTGATTTTTATAACCCGTTAAGCCAGTTTATTGTAAAAGTTACCAACCCAGCCGTTATTCCGCTTCGCCGCGTTATACCTGGTTTTGGTGGTATTGATGTATCAACATTGTTGTTAGCTTTTGCCGTAGCAGCGTTAAAGTTTATTCTTATCCCATTACTTAATGGTGGAGATATCAATATTATTTCGGCGCTATACTTAGGTCTTATTTATTTAATTAAACAAACGGGTGTATTGCTATTTATGTTAATGCTCGTTATGGCATTAATGAGCTGGGTAGTTCAGGGTTATAACCCTACGCAAGCTATCTTCCAGCAGTTAACTGAACCGTTTTTAAAACCGATAAAACGTATTGTACCCAGCATTGGTGGTTTAGACTTATCTATACTTATTGCTTTCTTATTACTAAACGTAATTAATATTTTCCTATCTGGCGCCATTCCAGGTTGGGCAATGCTATAATAACGTAGAAACAATAAAACAGGTTTTGTAATAATTTGGCTATAAAACCTGTCTTATTAAATGTATGGATCATTAAAACAAAAAGGAACACATTATGAAAAATATCTTTCAAACCTGTTTATTTATTATTTTAGTTTCATTGACCCTAGTCAGTAACGTTTTTGCTGAAAACATGAAAAAATTGGGTTCGATGCAAGTTCATTATATGGCAATAAATGCCACATTTTTAACCCCAAAAGTCGCAAAAGCTTATGATATTGAACGTAGTCGTTTTAACGGTTTAATTAATATTTCGGTTTTAGACGATACTAAACCGTCAACGCCAGCTAAAGCAGTAACTATTCAAGGAAAAGCTCGAAATGATATTGGTCAAATCAAAACCCTTGAATTTGACGAAGTAAAAGAAGGTGATGCTATTTATTATTTAGCACAAGTTAATTACACCAACGAAGAAACCTTTTACTTTGATATCACCATTAGTGACGGCAAAGAAACCCACCAGCTTAAATTCAAACAGAAATTTTATGTTGATTAATCACTAATTGTATACAAATAATTAATATATAAAATCAGGTTTTACCTGATTTTACTTTTTCATTTCTACACGCTCAAGGTACAAAATGTCAACCATCGTATTAGCCACAGGCAACCCAGGTAAAGTTAAAGAGCTTAGCCATTTATTAGCCGCACATAACATTGAAATAAAACCCCAAAGTGAATTTAATGTCAGTGAAGTGGCAGAAACAGGCACTACTTTTGTTGAAAATGCCATCATTAAAGCGCGTCATGCAGCTAAAATAACGGGCTTACCGGCAATCGCTGACGACTCAGGTTTAGAGGTTGATGCATTAAATGGCGCACCGGGGGTTTATTCGGCGCGTTACGCGGGTGAAAACGCTAGTGATAGTGACAATACTGATAAACTGTTAAAAGCATTAGAGAATATACCTAATGAACTACGTACCGCTAGATTTCATTGTGTGCTGGTTTATATGAAACACGAGCACGATCCAACGCCGATAATTTGTCATGGCGTTTGGGAAGGCACAATTACCCATGAAAAATTGGGCGAACAAGGTTTTGGTTATGATCCTATTTTTTGGCAAGAGCTACAGCAACAAACTTCAGCACAATTGCCTCGCGATTTAAAAAATAGTTTAAGTCACCGCGGCCAAGCACTTGCTAAGCTTGTACAACATTTTGGTGTTAAATAATAATGCTACAAGCGCCCCCGCTTTCTTTATATATCCATATCCCTTGGTGTGTTGAAAAATGCCCATATTGTGATTTTAACTCACATGCTTTGAAATCAGCGGTTCCAGAAGAAGAGTATGTAAAACATCTTATTGATGATTTAGATGCAGATATCGCCAAGTTCTCTCTAAGTGATCGCCCATTACACACTATTTTTATTGGTGGTGGTACACCGAGCTTATTTTCTGCACAGGCGATTGAAAGTTTATTAACCCAAGTCCTTGCGCGCTTCTCACATAAAGATGACATTGAAATAACGTTAGAAGCGAACCCAGGCACCGTTGAAGCTGAAAAGTTTATTGGCTTCTTTAATGGTGGTGTTTCAAGACTATCGATTGGTGTACAAAGTTTTGAATCTGACAAACTAATAAAATTAGGTCGAATTCATGACAGTAACCAAGCAAAAAAAGCAGCCGAGTTGGCTTATTCTTGTGGTATAAAAACCTTTAATCTTGACTTAATGCATGGCTTACCACAGCAAAACATTGCTAACGCCCTTGATGATTTAACCACCGCTATTTCACTGAATCCAACTCATTTATCTTGGTATCAGTTAACAATAGAACCCAATACCGCTTTTCATTCTCGCCCGCCTAAGTTGCCTGAAGACGAAGTACTTTGGGATATTCAAGATCAAGGTATCGCCTTATTAGCTGCCGCGGGTTATCAGCAATACGAAATATCGGCTTACAGTAAACCCGGCTTTGAATGTCAGCATAATATCAATTACTGGCAGTTTGGTGATTATCTGGGCATTGGCTGTGGCTCACATGGCAAAATAACAGATCCACTTAATGGTAAAATTTTCCGTACCATCAAAGTAAAACACCCTAAAGGTTACTTAGACGAGAGTCGTCCACACTTAGATCATTTAGTTGAAGTCAGTGCACAAGAATTACCTTTTGAATATATGATGAACAGACTGCGCTTACATGAACGTTTTAGCTTAACGGAATATCAACAAAGAACAGGCTTATCAATTGAAACTGTCTTGCCGACATTGCAAGTCGCTAAACAAAAACAATTGATGCAAGAAAACACTGATGGCACTTGGCAAGTCAGTAAATTAGGTCATCGCTATTTAAATGACTTACTCGAGATGTTTTTATAGTGATGGATAGTGAAGCACAACAAGCATTAGACCAAGTGTTTATGCAACGAGCTTTTGAGCTTGCCCAACAAGCAGAAGCGATTAACGAAATCCCCGTTGGTGCTGTGGTTGTCGCTAATAATCAAGTGATAAGTGAAGGCTACAATCAGTCGATTACACTTAACGACCCATCAGCCCACGCTGAAATGGTTGCGATACGCCGAGCTGGCTTAGCTTTACAAAACTACCGTCTGCTCGACTGTACGCTCTATGTAACATTGGAGCCTTGCCCAATGTGTGCTGGTTTATTGGTACATAGCCGAATTAAACGCGTGGTGTACGCGACGCCAGACTTAAAAACAGGCGCTGCAGGTAGTGCCTTTAATTTATTGTCTGATGAAAAGCATAATCATCAAATTGTGCTGTCTTGTGGCATAATGGCAGAAGAATGTAGCCAATTACTGTCTGCTTTTTTTAAACGCCGCCGAGCTGAGAAAAAAGCGCTAAAACAGCAAGCGAAGTTAGTACAAAAATAAGCGCTATACTCAGTATTATTGTTACTTCAATCTAGAGCGTTTTATTGAAATTATCTTGTGGCTTATTGTTCCTATTTATGTGCTTCACTCATCATGTCATTGCAGAAGATAGTGTGAGAGTTTACCAATATCAATCAGAAAAAGGCATCAGCTCTTTTTCTGATATTCCCCCTAGTACCTCAAGTTATCAACAGGTCAGCATAGGTTGCTTTGCCTGTAAACTTAACGCTATGGTTAACTGGCATAACACGCGTTTATTTATTGATCACTTCAGATCAACCATCAATCAACAGGCAAAGCTTTATAAAATTGACCCTGCCCTTATTCTTGCGGTCATTCATGCCGAATCACACTTTGACCCACAAGCTTTGTCTAAAACTGGCGCACAAGGGCTCATGCAGTTAATGCCGGCAACAGCTAAAGCGTTAGGCGTTAGGAATTCATTCGATGCTAAACAAAATATTAGCGCAGGCAGTAAACATTTAGCACGTTTAATAAGAAAGTACGGTGGTAATATTACGTTAGTTTCAGCGGCCTATAACGCAGGCGAAGGTGCTGTTAAAAGGTATAACGGCGTGCCCCCTTTCCCTGAAACTGAAATTTATGTTGAACGGGTAAAAATTTTACATCAGCGCTATTTAACCCACATCACCACTTCGCCCTTTTTTGTACCAACGAATTAATTCTTTTTGATCGCCAGGAGCATCTTCACCTTGTGCTATTTTAGTGAGTGCTTGTTTCGCTAGTAATTGTTCAACTTTATCTTCAATTTTACTGAGCGTATTATAAAAAGCACTAGTTTCATCAGCGGTTAAAACACTTTCAAGCTCTTTTGAACGCAACTCCATCGCGGTAGTAAGCTGTTGATATAATGCCTTACCTTGGTCATTTAGGGCTAAAATTTTAATGTTTTTACTTTTTTCATCTCGACGAATGTCGATTAAACCTTTTTTATCTAATGCTTTTACTGCACGACTAACATTATAAGAATCAATACGAGATTGATAAGCAATGTCCGCTGATTTAATCGGCATGTATGAGCCAATATTTAATAAAACGCGCATTTCTCTGGGTTCTAGATCACAGAGTTCACGAATTTTCCAGTCACGATTTAAAGCGAGTAAATTGCTAACAACCGCGACTCTAAACGGTAAGTGCTTGGTTAAATCTAAGGGTTCAGCTATTTCTTTCGTTAGTCTAAACGCTTTATTTCTGGCAGATATAGTAATGAGAGTACCTCGGGGTTTTAAAATAAGGACTACAAAAAAGTCGCAATTTCATTCAGTGGTTTTTTAACTAAAGCATGCTCAGGCACAGTAGCATCTTCGCTTGGATAGCCGGTAATAAGTAACATATAAGCGCGATCATTTTCTGGACGTCCACACACTTTACTTAAAAAAGACATAGGTTTTGGTGTATGGGTTAGCGTCACTAAACCAGAGGTATGTAAGGCATTAATTAAAAAGCCCGTCGCGATCCCAACAGATTCATGAACATAATAGTTAGTGTTTTTCTCTGTTGAACTTATGCCTCCTTTCTTTTGGCTGAATATGGCGATAAGCCATGGTGCATTTTCTAAGTAAGGTTTATTAGCATCTGTGCCGAGCGCTTTTAAAGCACCTAGCCACTCTTCACCTGCTCGGCCTTCATAAAAGCCTCGTTCATGAAATTCAGCCTGTTCTCTAATTTTCTTTTTTATATCGCTACTATGTACAGCGACAAAGTGCCAAGGTTGATGATTAGCACCACTCGGCGCCGTTGCAGCCGCTTTTATACAGTTTTCTATAATCTCTTTAGGCACAGGGCGATCGCTAAAATTGCGAATGCTATGGCGACGCTTTATATCCAAGTAGAAGTTTTCAGAACGCAAGCGCATTTCTTCAACAGGGTATTCAATGTAATCGGTGAGCGGGCTTGAGTCATGATCTTGCATCGAGATTTATCCATTTTATTTAATACCAATAGCTAGCAGGATATAACACTGTACAGATATTGCAAGTGCAACAACAATTATAGTCAGCATGCTATTTTCCGTACCTATATTTTTACACTATTGTCGATAAGTTAAATAAATTGAAATCAAAGCAGTTAAGTAAAATTACGCTTTATAATTAATTTTACAATTAACGCTAATATTTTCAATAAACTAAAATCAACAATTAAAATCTGTATATATGTTCTACTTTTTATGATTATTTTATTATAAATCCTTCCTTTTTAAGTTTAAATAAGTCTTGTGGCTACATAACCTATTTTCATAAATAAACTATATTTAATTATTTGCTTTTAAAGTAACTGGAGACACTTCCATGGATAGCTTCTCAAATATATTAACGCTAGTTAAACCTAGAACGAGCGATTTAATTTCACTAAAAAAATCGATACTTTTGGCTAAAAATAATCACGCTCGCGTCACTGTTTTAGCAACAAAAGAAAAACCTTCTCGCTATCAACGCTGGCTTAATCATAAAACAACGACTGAGTTAGATAATGAAGAAAAAATTAATAGCTTAATTCATCTTGCCAAACAAGAAGGTATTTCTATTAACTATAAAATACGCGAGGAGCGCGATCAATTTATCACGCTAAAAAAGCAACTAAAGGAAAATCAGTATGACTTGGTGGTAGCAGAAAACCTAAAAAAAGCACCACACCTTTGGACGTTTGAACAAGCAGAGTATACGCATTTATTACGTGTTTCAGATACGTCAGTTTTATTCGTTGGTGACCATCAATGGTTAAATAATGGCAATGTACTAGCGGCTATTGAAACAGAGGAAAATACCGTAACGCATAAAACATTTAATAATGAAATTATTGAAAAATCATCTGATTTAGCAAAACTATTAATGAGTGATATTCATTTGTTTAATTGTTATTTAGAAAGTTGCAGTGTTTCCTTTCAGCCAATGAAGTCAATGAAACAATCTAAAAATCATTTAGATCATCTAACATCATTCGTTAAACCCTATCATTTTAAAGGTGAAAATTTACACGTTGAGGAAGGATTAGCCGATGATATTATTCCATCTTTAGCAAATAAATATAATGCGAATGTTGTGGTTATGGGATATGGGGAACACCAAGGATGGTTATCTAGAATTAAAGGTCACACGCTTGATTATGTTTTAAATAACTTACATTGTGACTTGTTAGCATTAAAGCAATCTAATAACCATGCAAATAAACCACACCACTGAGCAAAAATTATTTTCTTATTAAAACAACCCTATAAATAATTTTCTGATTAAAATAATTTTAGACAAAAAAATACCGTTCACCTTAAGTGAACGGTATTAAATGGTTAAGTGCTTTATTTTTAACTAGACACACTAAAAAAAATTAACCAATAAAAGCACGCGCATTACGGAACATGCGTACCCAAGGTGAGTCTTCTTGCCATTCATCTGGGTGCCATGAGTTTGCAACCGTTCTAAAAACACGCTCAGGGTGTGGCATCATAATAGTAACACGGCCGTCTGTTGTGGTTAGGGCGGTAATACCGTCTGGCGAGCCGTTCGGGTTAGCTGGGTAAGTTTCAGTAACTTGACCATAGTTATCAACATAACGCATTGAAACCGTGCCAGAATCATTGGCTGCGCCAATGGCTTCTTCAGAACTAAACTCTGCATGACCTTCACCATGAGAAACAGCAATCGGCATACGAGAACCTGACATGCCTTTAAATAATACTGAAGGGCTTTCTTGAATTTCAACTAATGAGAAACGTGCTTCAAAACGTTCAGATTTGTTTTGTACAAAATGTGGCCACGCTGCTGAACCTGGAATAATTTCTTTCAGGTTAGATAACATCTGACAACCATTACAAACACCTAAAGTAAAAGTATCTTGGCGTTCGAAAAAGGCTTTGAACATGGCTTTAGCATCTTTGTTAAACAAGATAGATTTTGCCCAACCTTCGCCAGCACCTAATACATCGCCGTAAGAGAAACCACCACAAGCGACTAAACCGTTAAAGTCAGCTAAATCGGCACGCCCTGATAAAATATCAGACATATGCACGTCAATGGCAACAAAACCAGCACGGTCAAAAGCGGCCGCCATTTCAACATGAGAGTTAACGCCCTGCTCACGCAATATCGCAATTTTAGGGTTAGTGCCCTGCAATGAATCTTGTGCAATTAACTTAGCAACAATATCCTCATTAATATCAAAAGTAAGCTCAGCATGTAAACCTGGGTCTTCGGTATCGTACTTAACATCATGTTCTTGTTGAGCACATTCAGGGTTATCACGCAGTGACTGCATTCTGTAGGTGGTTTGTGCCCAGACGGTACGATAGTAAGTACGAGAATTTTCAAGTACTACCTTGCCATCACGGCTAAAGCGAAGCGTATCTTCGTTATTAATGCGGCCGATATCAGTACAACAATCTAAAATTCCATGAGCCGCTAAAATAGCATCAATCGCTGCGACATCGCTTTCACGAATTTGAATAACAGCACCGAGCTCTTCATTAAACAATACGTCAATGTCATTACCTGAAACTGAGCTTAATTTTGTTAGATCAATATCAACACCGGTGTGACCAGCAAAAGCCATTTCAACGACAGTTGTGAATAAACCACCATCAGAAATATCGTGATAAGCAATAAGCTTTTCATCACGAACCAAGGTTTGCATAGCATTAAAGAAGCCTTTTAAGGTTTCAGGACAATCTACATCGGGGGTTTCATTACCCAAGTGCTTATAAACCTGTGCTAAACATGAGCCACCTAAGCGCTTTTTACCTTTTGATAAATCAATAGCTAGAATTCGAGTCTCGCCTTGATCTATTCTTAACTCAGGGGTGACTGTTTTTCGAATATCTTCAACAACACCAAAAGCAGTAATGATTAATGACATAGGTGAAGTGACTGATTTTTCTTCGCCGTTATCTTCCCATTTGGTTTTCATTGACATTGAGTCTTTGCCAACCGGAATAGTTAAGCCAAGCGCAGGACAAAGTTCTTCGCCGATGGCTTTAACCGCTTCGTATAAACCAGCATCTTCACCTGGGTGACCTGCGGGTGACATCCAGTTAGCAGACAATTTAATACGGTTTAAATCACCGATATCTGTACCGGCAATATTAGTTAGTGATTCAGCGACCGCTAAACGAGCAGAAGCGCCAAAGTTTAATAATGCGACCGGTGTACGTTCACCCAAAGACATCGCTTCGCCATGGTAAGAGTCAAGCGCAGAGGCGGTTACACCACAATCGGCGACAGGTACTTGCCAAGGGCCAACCATTTGATCACGATTAACCATACCTGTTACCGAGCGATCGCCAATGGTGATCAGGAACGTTTTTTCTGCAACTGTCGGTAATGACAATATGCGGTCCGCGGCATCCGCTAAGGTAATATCCGTTAAAGAGAACACATCACCCGCTGCTTTAGCTGTGGCGACATCTTTAAATATTTTAGGCGTTTTGCCTAATAAGACTTCAAGCGGCAAATCAATCGGGGTATCGCATTTAGCATTACCAGAAAAATGTGCATCAGTAACCGTTAAGTGTTCCTCTTCGGTTGCACGCCCTACCACTGAGAATGGTGCGCGTTCACGAAGACATATTTGTTCAAACGTTGCTAAATTCTTGTCTGATACTGCAATAACATAACGTTCTTGAGATTCGTTACACCAGATTTCATGAGGAGCCATGCTGCGTTCATCATTAGGAACATTACGCAGTTCAAAAACACCGCCACGACCGCCATCAGACACTAATTCAGGGAATGCATTAGATAAACCACCTGCGCCAACATCATGAATAAAAGCGATAGGGTTGTCTTCGCCAAGCTGCCAACACTTATCGATAACTTCTTGGCAACGACGTTCCATTTCAGGATTTTCACGTTGCACAGAAGCAAAGTCGAGGTTCTCGGCTGATTGGCCAGAAGCCATTGATGATGCTGCTCCGCCACCTAAACCGATATTCATTGCCGGACCACCAAGTGCGATTAAGTGAGCACCAACAATAATTTCACGCTTTTGTACGTGTTCGTCACGAATATTACCCAAACCACCGGCTAGCATGATGGGTTTATGGTAACCACGAACCTCTGAGCCATTAAACGAGTTAACTTCTTCTTCGTAAGTACGGAAATAACCTAAAATAGCTGGACGGCCAAATTCATTATTAAATGCCGCTCCGCCTAAAGGACCTTCCAACATAATGTCTAATGCTGAAACGATACGATCTGGTTTACCAAAATCAGTTTCCCAGGGTTGAACAAAATTAGGAATGCGTAAATTTGATACTGAAAAGCCCACTAAACCTGCTTTGGGCTTGGAACCAATGCCTGTCGCGCCTTCATCACGAATTTCACCACCTGAGCCTGTTGCTGCTCCAGGGTAAGGAGAAATAGCTGTTGGATGATTATGCGTTTCAACTTTCATTAAAATTTGAATGTCTTCGTGATGATAACTATAAACGTTGGTTGCTGGATTAGGGAAGAAACGACCACCTTTATTACCGACCATAACGGCAGCATTATCTTTATAGGCACTTAAGACAAAGTCAGGGTTTATTTCATGGGTATTACGGATCATTTTAAACAGCGACTTCGGCTGTTTAACACCATCAATAGTCCAGTCAGCATTGAATATTTTATGACGACAATGTTCAGAGTTTGCTTGAGCAAACATGTAGAGTTCGATGTCGTGTGGGTTTCTACCTAACTTGGTAAAGTTTTCGAATAAATAATTTACTTCATCTTCTGCTAGCGCTAAGCCTAATTCGACGTTAGCAGCCATTAATGCGTTTTTACCACCATTTTCAATATCTATAACGGTTAATTCACTAGGTTCAGCCGTCGCAAAAAGCGCAGTCGTTGCTGACATCTCAGTAAAGACCGTTTCCATCATTCGATCTGAAATTAAATGATTGAGTTGAGCCTGCAGCTTTGCATCCAAAGGTTTGCTGGTAATATAATAAGCAATACCTCGTTCTAAACGGTTAACTTTCGCTAGACCACAATTATGAGCAATATCTGTTGATTTTGAAGACCAAGGAGAAATAGTACCCGGACGCGGAGTAACTAATAAAAATTGACCAACAGGTTCATGTTCTTCAATGTTTGGTCCATACTTAAGAAGTTGCTGTAAAACTTGAAACTCTTCGTCGCTAAGATCAGCTGAAATATGTGCAAAGTGTGTGAATTCAGCATAAATATCTGTCACAGGAAGTTCTAATTCAGCGCATTGAGCCAATAACTTTTTAACTCGAAAGTCTGAAAGAGCAGGAGCGCCGCGAAGGGTTTTCATCAACATCGTCATAAACGTAATCACCAGTTTAGTTTTATTTTAGTTGCGTTTTCGCAGTTAAAATAATGGAAGAAAAATCGCGCATATTATAGTTTATATAAAGGGTTTTGATAAGCGTTAAAAGATTAACTTAAACAGTTAATCTTGATAATTGATAAAAAGTGCTTTGAATAAAGCTGGAATCACGCCACAATGACCTTATATGATTAAGATAAATTTTAAAATAGTTAAAAAAATCAGCAAGTTTGTAAGCATATTCTTCTTGAGTACTTTTTTGCTATTCGGCTGTCAGCCAACAGAAGATAATGCCAGTTTGCAGCGAATAATTGAGCGTGGCTATATTAAGGTCGGTACTATTTATGGCTTAACCAGTTATTATCTAGAAGCTGAAGACGCTGCAGGTTTTGAATATGAGCTGGTAAAAAATTATGCAGACTCATTAGGTGTTGAATTAAAAGTAGTGCCTAGCTATAGCCTTGAAGAACTTTTTGATAAATTAGACAGCGGCCAAGTTGATATATTAGCAGCAGGCTTAGCGGTGACCGATAAAAGACGTCAAAAATATAATTTCTCTCCTAGTTATGATGATATCAGCCAAAAACTCGTTTTTAAACAGGGCGGCATTCGACCTCGTGACATAGAAGATTTAACGGGGAATTTATTGATCATGGCGCATTCAAGCCATGAAGAAAATCTTATCCAATTAAAAAATAGCCATCGTGAGTTAACTTGGCAAATCAGTGATGAATTCGATAGCGAAGAATTATTACTGAAAGTATTATCAGAAGAAATTGACTACACCATTATCGACAGCAATACCC
Organism: Colwellia sp. BRX10-1; assembly: GCF_014077545.1. NCBI lineage: Bacteria > Pseudomonadati > Pseudomonadota > Gammaproteobacteria > Alteromonadales > Colwelliaceae > Colwellia > Colwellia sp. BRX10-1. Next base: position 25,071 of record NZ_JACGWC010000012.1, on the reverse strand, counting down.
TAGCAGTTAATCGCCGCTATTATCCTGAAATCAGCATTGGCTTTACCATAAAAAAACCACAACCTTTGGCTTGGGCAGTTAGAAAAAATAATGACCAATCAATCTATGCCAGTCTTGTTGAATTTTTTGGCAAAGTACATCACGACGGTACATTATTAGCACTTAATGACAAATATTATGGTCATGTTGAAGAGTTTAATTATGTTGATACCCGAATGTTTATTAAAGCGGTTGAAGGTAAACTGCCTCAATACCAACCGCTCTTTGAAAAGTATAGCCAAGAGATTGACTGGCGATTATTGGCCGCGATTAGTTATCAAGAATCTCATTGGGAACCTCACGCCCGCTCTTATACGGGTGTGCGTGGTATGATGATGTTAACTTTGCCAACGGCTAAGCAAATGGGTATTAAAAGTCGCTTAGATGCTGAACAAAGTATTCGTGGTGGCGCTAAATACTTTAAACAAATGATCGATAGAATGCCCGATAGAGTACCTTTCCCCGATCGTTTGTGGTTTGCACTTGCCTCATATAATATTGGTTTAGGCCATTTAAATGACGCACGAAAAATAACAGAAAAACAAGGTGGCGATCCCGACCGCTGGGTAGAGGTTAAAGATCGCTTACCATTACTTAAACAAAAAAAATATTACAAGCCAACTCGATACGGTTATGCCCGTGGTGATGAAGCGGTAAATTATGTTGAAAACATCAGACGTTACTACGATACCTTGACTTGGATGGATAATAAATCAAGAGAATATGTTCTTCCTGAACCGGTGGAAACGCAAGCCATCGCTATAATAGAATAACTTAAGTTGATAATCTGTGTTAATGTGAAGTTAGCTGTTGTTTCACTCCATAACTTTTACGTTGTCATCAAAGTGAAACATAGTTAAGCAATACTAAGTAAGTAGATAACTTCAAAGAGAGTCAAAATGAACAATAAAATTAGACGACAAGTACAAAGTTCCCATAGAAAAAGACAGTTACAACGACAAAAACATAAGATAAACACCCGTCGCTTGGGACATTTCCTAATAGAAAACCAATAGAAAATCACTATTGGTTTTCACCAATAACCTTAAGTATGCTTACCTTGAGTCCATGTTGACTCGTTCAATAGTCGATTACCTGCATCAACAGCCCCTGTTTCCATGGTTGTCCCCATAGAGTCATTCCAACGATTTAAAAAGCCAAATAAAGATATAACGCTAAGGATTTCAACAATTTCACCGTTATCCCAGTATTTATGTAGTTCGCCAGATATACTATCGTCAACGGCATTGGGTACACTTGAAGCCGCAAGCGCAAATTCAAACGCTGCTTTCTCTGCTTTACTGTAGCTATCACTTGTTCGAAAAGACCAAATATCAGCTAACCTTTGGTCAGTTCCACCATAGCGCTCTGCCGCTAAAATTGTATGTGCCTCGCAATAGCGACAACCTGTATTAGCACTGGTTATATAACCCACCAAACGTTTTTGTTCAGCGGTTACTCTACCTTCATTTGCCATTACAGCAATATTTAAACTAATAAACGCCTTAGCTATAGCTGGGCGCCGTTGCATGGTCAGTACACTATTCGGACAAAAACCTAACGTTTCATTAAAGAAACGGGCAAGCTCAGTAATGTCTTCATTTTCATCGCCAGTAAGTGGCTCAACTAACGCCATAACTATCTCCAAGTATCGTTAAACTAATCGTTAAACTAATCGTTAAACTAATCGTTAATGATAGATTAGTGCAAACCGGAGATATTGCAAGTGCAACATCTTCGGTTTATGTAACTGATAGGAAAGTATCAAATAATAAGGCGTTAGAACGCCACGGAAACGGCGGTGATATTCAGCTAAATTCACTTTAGCAATAATAAAGTTAACGCGTTAGCTGTTAAGCAGCGAACAACAACAGGGCCAGCTAAATCTAGCCGTATTACTGTTTATCTAGCGGATAATTAATAGTTTCAACGCCAATATTAATTTATTTTTATCGACAGCAACTGCACTTTTTGCTTTTAAATTAAGCTTATGTCAATGTAGATGTAACAAATTGTTGCTGTTGGTACCATTGATAGTGCAGTATGATGATATAAATTTGTCTACAATCCACTTCTAGGCAAATAAAGTTAACCTTAATATCAGGATCTCGATTCATTAATTAGCTGATGCATGGAAGAAAGAGAATGAAAAAATATATACTCTTAGTTCTATTATTGATTGTAAATAGTCCTGCTCACACTGCTCCTTCAAGAGATTATGCGGTTGGTTGGGAGTTATGGTATCCCTATCAATATCACAATAAAAAACAAGAACTTGTTGGTTTAGATTTCGATATTTTCAATACTATTATTAAAGAAACTAATTTCAAGGTAACCTTCACTGAACTGCCTTGGAAAAGACATTTACAATACATAAAAACAGGCAAAATGGATATGGCGATGGGTGCATCCTATACGCTTGAACGAGAAGAAAACGCCTATTTCTCTCTACCTTATCGTCTTGAGAAAGTTAATCTTTTTGTCAAAAAAGGCATGGCTGATAAAATTAAGCTCGAGACATTAGCTGATCTGGCTAATTCTAATTATATGATTGGTGTTGAAGGGGGATATTTTTATGGTGAGGAATTTCAAAAACTTATTACAACCAAAGACTTTCAAAGCCATATTAATAACGTTATCGACTTAGAGCAAAATGTAAATCTATTGCTAAAAGGTCACATCGACGGATTTTTGGTCGACCCTGTAACGATGAAAGTGTTCTCTGAAAAATATTTTTTGCAAGATGAGTTTGAAATGCACTCATTAAAAATATACCAAGATAATATTCATATTATGTTAAGCCGTGAATCCTGCACTATTGAAACCCTTAATCTTATTAATAAAGCTATTACCAAATTAAAACAAAGTGGCGAAATTGCTAAAATAATTAAACGCTGGACAGCAAACAATCAGTAATTAACACATTATTGTATTTCGTAGATCATCTAATTTAAAAAGTAACATGACTTTTAAAACAAAAAACCTCAATAACAATGTGTTATTGAGGTGTCATTTTTTATCAACTGGCTGTTAACCGTCTATAAATTAGCTTTTACGCCAAGTGGTTTTGCCAGCACTGTCTTCAACGATAATATTCATCGCCGCTAATTTATCTCGAGCTTCATCAGCTAATAACCAGTTTTTACTTGCTCTCGCATCATTACGTTGTTTTATTAACGCTTCAACTTCAGCGACTTCATCGCTGTCACCTTTTCCTTGTAAAAAACTTGCTGGAGATAATTGTAATAAACCAATCAATTCTCCCAAACCTTTAAGCGTCGCGGCTAAATAGGGCGCCTTATCACTGCTTTCATTTTTAGCGACATTTAACTCTTTGGCTAAATCAAATAATACCGCTAACGCTTGTGGTGTATTAAAGTCGTCATTCATTACTTTAATAAATTGAGCAACAAACGTGTCATCCTTATCTAGTGAAAAATCAGCAAGCACCTCAACATCACGCAAAGCCGTGTAAATACGCTCTAGAGCAGAGCGTGCCTGTTCTAAATTATCTGTAGAATAGTTTAGCTGACTACGATAATGTCCAGAGGTTAAGAAGAACCGAACAGTTTCTGAGTCATACTGGCTTAGCACATCACGAATAGTGAAAAAATTATTGAGTGACTTTGACATTTTTTCTTGGTCAACTTGCACCATACCAGTATGGATCCAATAATTCACGTAAGGGGAATCAAGCGCACAACAACTCTGTGCTACTTCATTCTCATGGTGTGGAAACTGTAAATCTGAGCCTCCACCGTGAATATCAAAATGATGACCTAGTTCTTTAGCGCTCATCGCTGAACATTCAATATGCCAACCAGGACGCCCTGCTCCCCAAGGTGATTCCCAACTTGGATCGCCTGGTTTAGCTGACTTCCACAAAACAAAATCCAGTGGTGACCTTTTACTTTCATCGACTTCTACACGAGAGCCGGCTTGTAATTGCTCTAAATTTTGACCGCTGAGTTTGCCATAGTCTGCAAAGCTCGACACAGCAAACAACACATCGCCACTAGTGGCGACATAGGCATGCTCTTTTTCGACAAGTGTGACGATCATGGCAATAATTTCGTCCATGTGCGTCGTTACTCTTGGTTCTATATCTGGTCGTTCAATATTCAAACTATCAAAGTCTTCATGCATTAATGCAATAGTACGCTCGGTAAGCTCATCTGGTGTTTCGTTATTTTCTTGTGCCCGCTTAATTATTTTATCTTCAACATCGGTGATATTACGGACATAATTTACGTCATAACCAGAAAACCTTAGGTATCTAGCAATGTTGTCAAAGCTAATATAAGTACGTCCATGACCGATATGACATAAATCGTAAACCGTACAACCACACACATACAAACCGACTTTACCTGCTTCAATTGGGGTAAAAACTTCCTTCTGGCGGGTCAATGTATTGTATATCTGTAACATAAGATTTTCTGGCTCCGATCACGATTAAAATAGGGGTAATTAATAGTTAATAAAAATTATATCAATTTTCGATAATTGTACCCGAACAAAGCGCTAGGGTCATTATTTACCTACACATTATCCATAAGTTTGCTTTACAGTTCTGTGCTTTCGTTTACAATTCCCACATCGAAATTGAAGAGTAAATAAAATGATCATTTTAAAAACAAACTTAGGCGATATCAAAATTGAATTAAATTTTGATAAAGCACCTCTTACAGCAAAAAACTTTCAACAGTATGTTGAAGACGGTTTTTACAACGGCACTATTTTTCATCGTGTCATTAAAGGTTTTATGGCACAAGGCGGTGGTTTTGCTTCTGGCTTAGAAGAAAAAGATTCTCGTGAAACCATTCAAAACGAAGCAAGTAATGGCTTAGAAAATAAGCGTGGCACTTTAGCGATGGCAAGAACACAAGAGCCACATTCAGCTTCAGCTCAGTTTTTTATCAACTTAAGCGACAACGATTTTTTAAATTTTAAAAACGAATCTGTGCAAGGTTGGGGTTATTGTGTATTTGCTGAAGTTGTTGAAGGCATGGACATTGTTGATAAAATGACTCTGGTTGAAACTGGCCGTATGGGTTTTCATGACGATGTTCCAACAGAAGAAATCATTATTGAATCAGCGATTGTTGAATAATAAAAATTAGTGACTAACGCAATAAACAACAAATCAGTAACCTACTTTATTGCTGATTTGCATTTAGCGCAAAACAGGCCCGATATAACGGCCTGTTTTTTGTCATTCCTTGAAAAAGATGCCCCTAACGCCGAAACACTATATATATTAGGTGACTTATTTGAATACTGGATTGGTGATGATGATAAAAATCCTTTTGTCGTCGAAGTAGCCCTCGCGCTAAAAGCATTAAGCATGCTAGGTACTCGTATTTATTATATTCATGGTAACCGAGACTTTCTCTTAGGGAAGCGCTATGCCAAAGCTTGTGGCATGACGTTATTACCTGAAGTGGATGTTATTGATCTCTATGGTAAACCCGTCGTTATTATGCATGGTGACACTTTATGTACACGTGATATCGCTTACCAAGCCTTTAGAAAGAAATCTCGTTCTTGGTGGTGGCAAACGATGATTAAAAACTTACCACTGTTTGTACGTAAGAATATTGCTGAAAATTATCGCTTAAAAAGCGCCAGTGCAACGGCAATGAAGTCACAAGAAATAATGGATGTCACCGAGACAGAGGTTGTTGACAAGCTTGAATTACATCATTGTCAGTTACTTATTCATGGACATACTCACCGCCCTAACATTCATCATATCCAAGCCAATAACCTACCTGCTCAGCGCATTGTTTTGGGTGATTGGTATGAGCAAGGCGCATGGTTAAAGGTAACAAAAGACAGTATAGAGTTACTTTCTCAAGCCTTTAAAACGCCTTAAACTTATTTTCTCAATAAATTAAATACTGCTGTTATAAATAAGTAATATCACGACAAAAAAAATGATTAAACCGGCTATTGTGTCGCATTTTCCATTGAGTTTTCTTTTAATTAACTGTTATTATGTAGAAAAATAATAAAGAGAATTACGATGCAGGGAAGTTTTGATCAAGCGATGAAAGTCGCAGAACAAGCTAAAGAATTTATGCTTTTGCATCTAATTGCGCCCATACCGAGCCATTACGCTGTTGCCTACTGTTATTTTTCAAAAGAAAACGTGTCACTCATAAAAAAAATAGATGGGCAATTAAGCAGCAAAAAGCCACTCGACGCTATTTTTATCGACGCATTGTTTAGTGAGTTTCTTTCAAACAGCCAAAATATTGAAGATAATATCTTTACACCTTTTGGCGAAACACTGAACAGTACCTTAGCGCAACTTGATAACCAAGTTTCAAGCGGACAAGCAGTAATAAGTCATCTCAATAAAATAGAAAAAACGCTTGGTCAGCTAAGTGTAGAAAAGCCTCTCCAAAACATTACTACTTTTTTACTTAATGCTATAGGGCAATCGACAGCTCAACATGAGTCTTTATCTACTGAGCTATATAAAGCATCTGAAGAAGTATCACAGTTAAAACTGAAGTTAGAAGAATCTCGTCAAGAAGCCCTAATTGATACCTTAACAGGATTATTAAACCGTCGAGGCTGTGATAAAAAATTACAGGCACTATCACTTGATAACATTCATTCATCATTAGTTATCGATATTGATCACTTCAAAAAAGTGAATGATTCTTTTGGACACAGTGTTGGCGATAAAGTGATTCAGTTGGTGGCAAAAATCATCAAAGAACACGTCACACCTGATGACATTCCTGTGCGCTACGGCGGTGAAGAGTTCGTGGTGGTATTATCAAATAAGTCGCAACAATTTGCTCATACGATGGCTGAAAAAATACGTTTGGCTATTGCGAAATTAAAATTAGTGCAACGTCAAAGTAATACTCAGCTTCCGCCTATTACTGTATCTATTGGGGTTGCCGAATTACACAATAACATGACATGGGCAACATTATTTAATAATGCCGACCAAGCGTTGTACCAAGCAAAAAATTCAGGCAGAAATCGTTGTGTATTAGCAAGCGCCAATACTGCAGCTTAACTTGAAAAAGCTAACTAAGCTTAAAGAGTCGCTGCAGGTAAGCCACTATGAAACTTAAAGTCTTCATCTGCACTAATAATTAACGTCGCTTCGATATCAGCAAAATATTTTATTCGTTCAGAAATATCGGTTCCAGCAATCTCTGTCGCTAATGATAAGTAATCTTGATAATGGCGAGCTTCGGAGCGTAGTAATGATATATAAAAATCACCCAGACGCTTATCAACATGAGGGGCTATTTTAGCAAAACGTTCACACGACCTAGCTTCGATAAAGGCACCGATAATTAACTTATCAACCATAGCATCAGGTTCAAAAGATTTTACATGACGAAGTAAGCCTTTCGCGTATCGGCACGGCGTAATACTTTGATATTCAATACCATACTCATCCATCATTTCTAATACTTGGTAAAAATGATGTAGCTCTTCTTTGATCAGTAAGACCATTTTGTCGATAAGGCCTTGCCCATGTGCTGAACCTGACTTGGGTAATATGGCTTTAGTTAACTTGTTTTTCGACGGTAATGAGCGCCAATCCCCTTGCCTCTTATAGATTAATTGCTCGAATGGCTGCAGCCATGCCAACAAAGCATCACCGCTTTCTTTATCAACTGCATATTTTCGGATCAAAAACATAGCGGACTGAGCTGCTTTTAATTCACACACCAGGTGATCAATTAATAGCACGGGTAAATTTTCAGGCTTAACGGCTTCATCAAGCCATGCTTGTGGTGTTTCACACTTTAAGAATGACAATATTGGAGATAATAATTTTGTAGTCGACATTTGGTGAAATTCTTCACTATATACACTAGATTGATATCAATTTTATCATACCCTTATTAATAATTGCGCGGCTATTTTCAGAGAAAGTTAACGATCCAATAATAATTGAGTATTGTCTATGCTAATTTAAACGCGAAGACCACAAAGTAAGGGGTTTTATGAAACACATTATCTCACTCAGTCCCCTTTTAGAGAGTAAAAAAAGTAATATTATCAGGTAATGATGATGGCAATTTTTGCATATAACTTACGCATGACTGCTTTTATTAGTCATTTTGACCAGGGTTTGCAAAATAAAATAACAACTTAATAATGAATAATTAGTGGCCAGTAATTTCGGCATAGCCAATACCAATAAAACCACCCGTTGCTTTTACGCGTCCTTCCCAGTAAGGGATTGTTAATTGATTACGTGAATCTTTGGTAATACTTTCAATAATAATGATTGGTCTATTCGTTAATTCAACTTGCCATTTACTAGGATAATCGTGGTTATTTAATGTCACGGTTTCAATAACAGACAGCTTAATATCTTCTTTAAAAAGCGGTGTTGTTTCGCCATTGGGGGCTATCTCAGTACCACTACAATACTCATAATTATTATCATTACCTCGAATACAAAAGAGCATGAGCCCTTGCTTCTCTGATTGAGTGGCTGATTGAGTGTCAACAATACTGAACCAATCCCAACCGAGTTGATTTTTGTCGAGTAAACTCGCCGACCACTCTCTGTCATACCATGCATTCCCCGAAACGTTATAGGTGTTACCCGCAAAAGTTAGACGGCCTTTTACCTTTAAAAAGGGATAACTAAAGTAATAAGACGCATGACCACTTTGTGTTTTTTGGCTATAGCCCTTGTCGCCATGCAAGGCTATTGGGCTGTCGCTTAGTGTTAATGCTATTTCATAGTTTTCATGTGCTGCTGTTAAATTGAGTGGCAAAAATTCGTTGTTGATACTGCTCAACTGCCAATCATCAATACTGGCATCAAACGGCGAGCTAATGACCTTAGCTTGCCTTGCTCGTGAAAACCGTTCAAACGCAATATGATCTTGTTGGTGTTGTATGGCAAAATGAGCAAAGTAAAGATTGTTATCCCACCATTGTGACTCAAGGTTACCTGGCATTAGTGTGCGAAATAATGTCCATTGAACCCCAAAAGTCTCGCCAGTGTCACTTTGCAAATTAGCCGTTACATACCACCACTCAATACCTTGTCCAGCATGAATACCATGATCAGCGGGAAAGATAAGAGGAGTGCCCTGTATTACCGGTTTGCCAATAGCCACTTGTAATTTAGATGATGCTGTTTTTTGCTCAGTCGGTTGACACGCAGACAGCACAAAAATTAACAGCACAAGCGTACATCGTACAAAAACAAACGGAGTCAATAATACCCCGGTCAAAGCTTGTCTTTTTATCACGCGATTATGACTCCTTAGTCGCTAAGTTAGTTAATTTTCGGATCGGTAAATAGGCACATAAAACAGAGACTCCAACTAGCGTTAAGCACGTTATTAATAAACTGCTTAAATCTAAACTAAAGTGAATAGTCCAGCCAAAGGCAATTGGCATGACAAACTTTAATAACGCAAAGCCCAGTGCGAAGCCAAGCGGAATAGCAAACAACGCAGTAAACACAACCACGCCTGCTGTTTGTAGCAGTTTCATGGTTAATAATTGCCCTTGTGTTACGCCTAAATTACGTAATATGGTTAATTGCTTTAATTGATTAACACTTAAACTTAATAGGCTGGTACACAAACTTAACAATGCAATAGCGAGAATAAAACTATTGAGTGCTTTGGTCACTACAAACGTATCTTCAAACAAGGCATTAGCTATTTCTTTAAATCTTTTATTGGCTAAAATTTTTGTACTGTCTTGTTTAAATTCGCCCATTAAACGCTCGCTAAAAACAGCAACGGAAGTACGACTCTTTAGCCGTATTGAATAACCAAAAACATCACGGTTTAGTGCTGCTGTTTTCTGGCGTTCCTCTAACGTAAGTAACGATATTCTTGGGTTACCATAATCATAAAAGAACCCTGTTATACGACAAGTAAATTTAGTTGAATTTTGCTTAAATACCATCACGTCATTTAATGAATAATTAAACTTAATTTTACTTTGTTCGTTAGCCAAGCAACCTTGACCATAAAAATTTTCTACATTAATGGCTGAGCCAGAAGTCAGCGAAATATGTTGATAATGTTCAAAGCTATTACCAAAGCTTGCAAGATTCGCAGGTACTTTATTTACATCACCATCACTTTGCATATAGATACTCAACTTCTCAACTTCAGGTAAGTTAGTGAGCGCTTGCCTTAAAGTATTATCGAGTTTATCTGAACGTAAATAAATATCTGCACTTAATTGCTTTTCAAGATGGGCATTTAACGTATGGCTAAAGCTTTTTACCATAATTTGCATGCCGATAGCACTGCCAAGCGCCACTAGAATTGCAATAATAGCAATATGAAGGTCTTTTACATGAAGTCGGGTATCGGCATGAAGCCATTGTGTTAATGGATTTGTGATTGTCAACGGTAATGAAACCAAGAGAGACAGTACTTTAGGCACAAGTAAAATAAACAACATTAAAAGCGCAAAACACAGCAGCAAGGCTTGATACTCATTAGTCGCATAATAGAGTAACCCTATGACTGCCACTAATGTACTGACCAACAAACTATAGAACATCAATTGACTTTTTTGGGCAACTTGCTTGGCTTGCGCCAAAAGTATTACCCCCAAAGCCGAAATATTAAGGGTAAAGCCTAATAAGACATTTGACCATTGCCAATTGATCACAAGCGCTTTATCGAGTTGATACAAGCCAACTAAAGTGCTGTTAACATCAAGCACTAATGCATTAGCAATTAAATAACCACCTAATGTACCTAATAAAGCAGTGCAAACACTAACAATAATAAGTTCAATGACAAGACTTAGTTGAACACTTAACTTAATGCAACCTAATAGCTGCATTTGCTCTATTAATTTTTGTCGCGCAGTTAACGTCAGTTTTATCGCATTAAAACTCAAAAATGCCGCAACAATATAACCAAGCATGGCAAGTGCGGTCAGATTAAAAAAGAAGGCTTCAGATAAAACATCGAACGATTGTTGCTCTGCATCAATCAACTGTGCTTGCCCAGCAATTAGCTGTGCTATTTTTATTAATTGCTGCTCGCTAACATGCGAGAGCTCAATAAAGCTGAGTTGCCCTTTAGCTGCTAATAAATAATCAGCATTGGCGATATCGGTGATCGCCCAAAGTCCAATATTGTCAGCTAATACAACTTCAGGTTGATGCTGATCGTTTTGCAGCGAAAAATTTATTGGTTCACCTGTTTTTGTCACGATGCGATTTGCAAATTTCGAGTCAACTAATAAGGTAGAAAGGGAAAAGCGTTGAGCTGTTTTATTAACATTTTCATCACTTTGTTGGTATTGCGCACGGTTTAACCACAGCAGAGTATCCACACCCTGAATGGCAAGTGTTTCTCCGTTGTTGGTTTTTAATTGACCTCGTAAAACGGGTTGAGTATTGATAAAGCCATGTTGTCGTAAAGTGAGCCATATATTGCCATCAATAAAGTACTTTCCTGTTAATGGCTTAATTAAATGTGTAACGGGGTTATTGATTAATGCGGAAGAATTTTGATAGCGTGTATTAGCCTCTTGATTAAGGCCAGAAATTGCGGTTAATAGTGCACTACCTAGACTAAAACCTAGAAAAAATAACGCCATTAACCAAGGATGTCTTCGATAGAAGGCTAAATGAGTGGCGATAATAAGTTTAATTTCATTGGTCAAATTATTCAAAATGACCATCTCTAAGTACTTTTACATGGTCAAAGTAATCGGTTAATTGATGACTGTGAGTCACCATCACCAAATTGATTTTTTGCTCACTGCATAACTCAGTAAGAAGTTTAACGACTTGGTGCGAGCGCTGCCGATCTAAGTTACCTGTTGGTTCATCTGCAAAAATTATCTGAGGTTTGTTGAGTAACGCTCTTGCGATGCCAACTCTTTGTTGTTCTCCACCTGAGAGTTTTTCTGGCAGTGAATCGAGCTTACTTTCGAGCCCTAGTTTATTGACGATATAGTCAAATTCATCCGCTGGTTTTTTGGGGTAATTGAGTTTGTGTTGAAAGAGAATATTTTGCTTTACGGTTAAACAGTCAAGCAATTGGTAATGCTGAAATATTAGCCCTATTTTACGACGATAAAGCGCAAGTTCTGTTTCATTCAGTGATGAAAGCTCTTGATTGTTAATACTTACCGAGCCACTATCTGCTTGCAAGAGTCCCGCTAAAATATGTAAAAAGGTTGTTTTACCTGAACCACTATCACCAAGTAACGCGAGGTGCTGTGCTGCAGGTACAAATAAATCGAGTTTATTTAAAATATTTTGTTTGTTGCCGCCATCATTACGGCTAAAAGATAAGTCCTTCACGCAAATCACGGTAACTCCTTATTATTACGTAGAATATCATGGTAAAAACACTACAAAATCACCAAAAAAGTATTTAATCCCCTAAAAATCACCTCTTCATTCAGCGAGATAATTATGAGTAATAATTTCATTTAGCCGACATTCAGTGAGTAATTAACAATATAAATAATTTTTTTACAGCTCCATTAACTCATCCCTCGTGTTTTACATTATAAAAAATAAGGTAAGCGCTAATAGTGTTGTGGTCGAAATATCGTAAATAACTAAGCTAGGGGTACTAAATTAGTGTCTATTTATCATAGCTATATCAAGAATTATCACTTATTTACACAAGATGATCAGAAGTGTCTATACTCAAAGTAAGCTTTAAAATAGCGATATCACATATATCATACCTTATAGATTTATAAATCTATAAGGATACTCGTTTGGGTAAACTCAACACTTAATAAAACTGTCTGTAAAATTTTTATTTCATGGTTAGACGTTAATGAATGAAATGAGTAAATATTATCAACTGTTTGATATTGCATAGCTAATATCAAACCAATAGGTTGTAGATGAATATTTCCACTGGCAATAAAATCGGTTTTTTATGCTTTATCGTCATATTAAGCATGTGGGGTTATGTTTTCTTTCATATTATTGGTATTTTTGATCTGCAAGCAATTAAAGATGAAAAGCACCATATATATTCGTTAACCATTGCTAATGAGCTACGCCAAAGTTCAGATGACCTAACACGTATGGCACGCACCTATGTGGTTACCGGGGATGAGATTTATAAAGAGTATTATTTTGACATCATTGCAATACGTAACGGAGATTCTCCTCGACCAAAAAAATACCCTCCCACTTACTGGTATACGTCACTTACACCAGAACGGTTTACTTCAGATAAATTAGGCATACAAGTCCCATTAAAGACTCTTATGGGAAATATGGGCTTTACAGAAAGTGAGTTATTACTACTGCAACAGTCCCAAAACCGCTCAGATAATTTAATGAGCATCGAAAAACAGGCTTTTGCGTTAATGAAAGGACTCTACAATGATGGTAAAGGTACGTTTACCCTTAAAGGAGAGCCTGATAGGGCTTTTGCTATTAAGCTATTATTTTCACATCAATACCAGCAAGAAAAAATTGCCATTATGCAACCTATTCAAAAATTTATCGATGCTGTGGAGACTAGGTTAATTGTCGAGGCTGATGAGTTTAACATTAAGCAAAAAAAATATTTATGGTACGTCATTTTATTATTGGTTATTTCAACACTTATGGCGTTAATTATCACTTTTTATGTCAGAAATAAGATTGTTCTGCCTATATTTTCACTGGTTCACGATGCACAAAATATAGCTGAAGGAAATTACCAAGCACGTAGCAAGGTCATCGTAAAAAATGAAATTGGCTCACTGAGCAAAAATTTAAATAAAATGGCTAACCATATAGAACAAGACATTAATAAATTAAAAAAAATGGCGACAACGGATGAGTTAGTTGGCATTGCTAACAGACGTGCCTTTATGAAATCTTTGCAGCTTGAATTAGAGCGATCCCATCGTTATCAATTTCCACTGTGTTTATTAATGTTAGATGTAGATTATTTTAAAGTATTTAATGATACCTATGGTCATTCGGTTGGCGATGAAGTCTTAAAAATTATTTGCAACGTAAGCCAATTGGCACTGAGAGAGAATGATCTGATGGGGCGAATTGGCGGCGAAGAGTTTGCGTTCATTCTTCCCGCTACCAACATCGACTTCGCTTTAATTGTTGCTGAGCGCATCCGCGCGGCTGTTGATAATGCTTTTCTTATTATTGATAATAAAAAGGTAAAGATCACCGTAAGCATGGGAGCCACCCAATTAACTAAGCCAGATGATGTTGGTTTATTTCTCAAAAGAGCAGATGTAGCCATGTATAAATCAAAGGACAACGGTCGTAACCAAACCAGCTTTATTTAACCGCTATTGACTAATATTGATAAAAGAACAAACATAACTTTGTTCTCAAGGGTGATATATCTATAAAATTAGTGTTGTTGAGCGATAAACTCTAACGAATGTTGATTAAAGAGTTCTGGGTTCTCAACATTGCAGACATGACCACATTTATGAATGGTGTGTAATAAACTGTTTTTATGTTGCTTAACCATTTCCATAACCGGTCCCAAAAACATATGGTCTTCCTTGCCCATAATATAAAGGATAGGTATATCAATTTCTTTCTCTTTGAAATAACGCATCAAGGGGTTCACGTCCATTGCTAACTTAAACCAACGAATAAATTCTTTCTGGCACAAACGTTTAGCTTCACGAACAAATAAGTGTCGAGATTCCTTATGGCGCTTTTTCGGCATCATAATAAAAGCAAATAAACGATACAACCACATATATGGTAGAAAATGCTTAAAGGTATTTCCCAAATAAACCAATATATTACTACGAGCATTAAAACGAGTGATAGCACCACCTAGAACCATACTTGATACATATTGAGGCGCAATTTCAGCTATGTTACGAATGATAATAGTTCCTAAAGAAATACCAACAAAATGTGCACATGTAATATTGTTGTGATCTAAAACATCGATGATATCTTCAGAGACTTTATTAAAGGAGTAATTACTATCAACAAAGGTTTGTACCAGATGGCTGGACTTTCCGTGGCCACGAAGATCAAGTAAGAGCACATTATAAGTTTTTTGATAATCTCTGATCTGACGAAACCAAATTGCCGAACTACCGCCAGCACCATGGACAAAAACAACCCATACTTTACTGGTTTTATGTGGATAAATAGTATGGAAAAGAATTGATTTGCTCATTACTGCAAACACCCTATTACGATGAGTTATACAAACTTAAGAGTAGCTAGTATAGCTAAATTTAAAAAAAATCTCCTAATAAGTTAGCTAATATCCCCCCTTACTAGGCTAATACTTTAATGATGTACTGTCTTAATTGACTATTTTGCGAAAAGATATAATAAAGTTTAGAATAGTTTGTCTTCTTAATAAAAAGCCAATATCAATGGCGCTGCTCTTTTAGGTCCGAGCATTACAACGTCTCTTCAAGGTAATAAAGATGAAAAAGAAAACAGTAAACAGTCTCTTAAAAAAACATGACAAACTTGTTCATAGTGAAAATGTTACTGTCGTCTCTCATGTTCAACGCGAACAAGATGAGTGGTTTATTAATACGGTAATGATAAAAGGCTGTGATGTTCCATTCAAATATAAGCGGAAAAAAGCTTATAAATCGCTTAGCAAACAACAAGTGAATATGACCTATTACACAAGCACTGAAATGATTGCTGGCTTTGAGATAGAAGTCATGAATATTGTTAGAATAAAAGTCGCCTGATTTTCCATTAAAACTGACATTTTTAATAGCCCACACTTTTCTTTGAAAGAACAAAATAATATATCACTATATAAACATTTGTTATTTTCGGTATAAAAAGAAGTTATTTGCATTTAATTTAGCTTAATTGCTATTCATCTCTTGACGAAAGCTTCGCCATCTTACATAAATAAGCTATCAATAATAAAAACATTGATCGACACAGACATTTATTAATAAAAAATAAAAAGCAATAAATGTAATTTTGGGGACAGCGAGAGGATTTTATTATGATATTAAATCATATATGGGGATTGTATACTGACCCTAAGAAAGAGTGGCACACAATTGAAAGGCGCCACGAAAGCTTAATGTACAGCATGGTTCATATTTTAACCATAGCGTTAATACCTGCCATTTGTAGTTATTTTGCCGCCGCTCATATTGGTTGGACAATAGGCGTAGGTGATCCAATAAAATTAACTCAGGCAAGCGCAATGACCATGTCTGTCGGCATGTATTTTGGTTTAATCTTTGGTGTTATTGGTTTAGCTTTTTTAATTCAATGGATGGCAAAAACTTTTGATGCTAAGCCAGATTTTACCCAGTCTTTAGAATTAGCCGCTTACACAGCAACACCGTTATTAATGGTTGGCGTAACTGCATTATTTCCTGTTTTATGGTTTGTTGCTTTAGCGGGACTAGCCGCACTTTGTTATTCTGTCTATTTACTTTACTCTGGCGTACCCATCATGATGAATATTCCAGAAGAAAAAGGCTTTATTTATTCAAGCTCTGTAGTTACTTGCGGATTAGTTCTTTTAGTCTCTTTAATGGCATTTAGCGCTATTATGTTAGGTATGGGCTTTGGCTCTGAACATATATCTTAACGCTTTTATTATAAATTTAAGTCGATAAGTCATTTATTATAAATATGTATCTTTAGCATTTGATGATAAAAAAGCCCGCTTAGTGATAAACTAAGCGGGCTTTTATTTTACTTTATTTTTCTATACTGTCGTTTAGACAAGCCTGACGCTATTCAGCACCTTCATTGTGCATATCGATAATTGAATCAGCATTTTTATCTGAGTCTTCTTTATTTTCATTATTTCTCATCGCATCTAAACGCTCTAAATAGCCCTGAGTAATGTCTTTAGTTATATATTGACCATCGAACACAGATGTCTCGAATTGTTTGATTTCAGGGTTTACACTGCCCACAGCACTAACTAAATCTTCCAAGGTTTGAAAAATAAGTTTATCTGCACCAATTAATTGGCAAATATCGTCTAATTCACGGCCATGAGCAATGAGCTCATTGGCACTTGGCATATCAATACCATAAACATTAGGAAAACGAATTTCTGGAGCGGCTGAGGCAAAATAAACATTTTTTGCCCCCGCAGAGCGAGCCATTTCAATGATTTGTCCAGAAGTAGTACCCCTTACAATAGAGTCATCGACTAACAATACATTTTTACCAGCAAACTCTGTTGTTATCGCATTAAGTTTACGGCGAACTGATTTCTTACGCTGCTCTTGACCCGGCATAATAAAGGTACGGCCAATATAGCGGTTTTTCACAAAACCTTGACGGTATGGGATGCCAAGGTGTCGAGCAATTTCTAAAGCAGTATCACATGATGTTTCTGGAATAGGGATAACAACGTCGATCTCTACGTCTTCCCATTCTTTTGCTATTTTATCACCCAATTTTTTGCCCATTTCAACACGAGAGCCGTAAACAGAAATTTTATCAATCGCTGAATCAGGACGCGCAAAATAAACATATTCAAAAATACACGGGTTGTATGTTGGGTTCTTTGCACATTGCTGGCTATGAATTTGTCCATCTTCAGTGAAATAAATAGCTTCGCCAGGTGCAACATCACGGACAAATTCAAAGTCGTTTGCATCAAGCGCTACCGACTCAGAAGCAATCATATATTCGATACCCGTAGCCGTTTCACGCTTACCAAATACTAGAGGACGGATGCCATTAGGATCACGAAACGCCACCATGCCATGGCCAATAATCAAAGCAACCGTTGCATAGGCACCACGAATACGCTCATGTACATTAGATATTGCAGTAAAAATATCATCAGGTGTTAATTTCAAATTTTCAGTCAATTGTAATTCATGACCGAGAATGTTGAGTAACAATTCAGAATCAGATGTGGTATTTACATGACGACGTGCGACATTAAATAACCACTCTTTTAATTCAATCGCGTTGGTTAAATTACCATTGTGTGCAAGAGAAATACCAAAAGGAGCATTGGCATAAAATGGCTGAGCTTCTGAAGAACTTGAAGTACCTGCGGTTGGGTATCTAATATGACCAATACCCATGTTACCTTGTAATCGCAACATATGACGCGTATGAAACACGTCTTTTACTAAACCATTTCCTTTACGTAGTCTAAAGGTATTGTTGTGAATAGTCACAATACCAGCAGCGTCTTGACCACGATGTTGAAGTACAGTTAATCCGTCATATAATGCTTGACCTACCGATGTTTTACCAACAATGCCAACAATACCACACATGCGTTTATTCTCCACAGAACTAAGTTTAAGGGCGTTTTAATAACATAAACGCTAAGTAAATAAAAATTATACTAATGAACATCAGCCCCATTTTCATGGCACTAAAATAACGTTATTTCAAAAAGCTTGATGAATTCTTTAGGTATTCGAAAAACCATTCAACAATGAGTGTAAACTCGGGGATGAGTTGAGAACTTGCCCACCATGCGGTTGATGACGCTGGCGTAAATGCATCCATAAAGAATAATAATGCGCTGGTAACTAACACGCCACGTAATGCACCAAAAACTAGCCCTAGCAGGCGATCGGTTCCAGACAAGCCTGTTTTACTGACCAATTGACCAATAAGATAATTTACCATAGCGCCAAGAATTAACGTGGTAATAAAAAGAATAGCAATTGCCGCGGCATTACGTAGGACTTGATCGGAAATGTTTGTCAATAAACTAGCAAGATTTACATAGAAGTGGCTGGCAATAAAGAAGGCACTGATCCAGATAACTAGCGAAACTGCTTCTTTGACAAAGCCGCGAACCAAGCTAATTAATGTTG
Organism: Colwellia sp. BRX10-1; assembly: GCF_014077545.1. Taxonomy (NCBI): domain Bacteria; kingdom Pseudomonadati; phylum Pseudomonadota; class Gammaproteobacteria; order Alteromonadales; family Colwelliaceae; genus Colwellia; species Colwellia sp. BRX10-1. The sequence goes on along the minus strand of NZ_JACGWC010000012.1, from coordinate 6,276 downwards.
AAATGCCTACAATTGCCAAAATGGCATAGTCTATCCAAACCATAAATTAATCGTTACCAATGAATATTTACCAGCATAATAAGGCGCGCATTCTAACAGAAACGCCCCTTATTTTACCAATGTTTTATTTAAAATAGCCATTGCCATTGAAAGTGCTTAACTACTTTTTACACCGTATTATTGAGCAGTGGTTATAACTTATTATTTTGTTGGGTAAAAACGAGCAATTTTACCTTCAACACCGGTTAATTTTTTCAATGCTGGGATTTTTTTTATCAATGAGTTTTTGATCAGTTCAGGGCCAATGAAAACTTTAATTAATGGGCCGTTTTTTGTTTTTATCGGTTTTGTGAAAGCGGTATAGCCATTATCTTTAAGCTTGAGTAATAATTGTGCAACATTTTTTTTATGACGAAAACTGCCCAGCTGTACTACCCATGCTTGTTGCAACACTGATTTTTCTGGCAAAATATTATCTACTACTTGCTCAGTTAACGCTTTATCGTCTTCTTTCGTCGCCACAGCGTTATTTAAACCCGGGTCACTCTCTGTTTCAGCCGTATCTTTTATTGCTTGTTCAGTCGAAGAGACATCGTCATCTAATGCCGCTTCATCACTCAGTATTTCGTCAGTATTTATAACAATTTTATCTTCAGGAAAGCTTGGTGTGCTCTTAACAAACTCGACCTTAGGCGGAGGTGGAATTTGTTCAAACTCATCTTGATAGGTCTTTTTATTACCGTCTAGTAAGTCTGGCAAAATAATAATAGCAACCGCAGCCACAATAATGGTGCCAACTAAGCGGTTTTGAAAAGGTGTAGACAAATGGAACTCCCAGGCTGCAGTTAATAAAAACTACAGCAATAAACGTCGGACTTCAGCTACGGTGTAAAATGATCCAAACACTAAGATCAAATCTGTTGCTGTTGAATTTTTGTTAGCCATTCTAAATGCCTCAGTGATATTGTCAAAACAATTAGCTGAATCTTCATTTAATAACAATTTTTCGGCTAATTCCTTTGCAGTAGCTCCACGAGGCATAGATAAACTGCCTAAATACCATTGATCAACCAGTGCAGATAATGGTCCAAAGGTGTTAGCAATATCTTTGTCTTTTAACATACCGGTAACCGCATAAAGCTTGTCATACTTTTGCGACTTTAAATACTCAACTAAATAACGTGCTGCTTGAGGATTATGACCAACATCAAGTAGCACCGGACTGTTTAACGATTTTTTACTGACAAGCTCAGTTCGACCGGCAACTTTTGTTTGGTTTATTAAGGCATTTACACTTTCAGTATTAAAAACAACAGAACAATCATTAAGTAAAGCCAATACCGTTAGTGCCGTTGCTACATTATCTTGAGGTATAAAAGGCTTATTTAAACCATTGATTTGGTACTCGCCAAATGTCCAACACCACAAGGAGTAACAAGTGGGTACTTTGTGCTGTTCAATAGAGAAATCATCGCCTCGCAGACTGACCACGGCTTTAAGTTTTTTAGCATGGGCAAGTACCGATATAGGACAATCGGTATCACCAATAACAACTTTTTGATTCGCACGCATGATACCCGCTTTTTCAAAGCCAATACTTTCGCGATTATCACCTAGGTACGCTTGATGGTCTAAGTCTATCGTGGTTATGACGGCAATATCAGCGTCAATTAAGTTTGTGGCATCTAAACGCCCACCTAAACCTACTTCCAAAATAATAAAAGCAGGTTTTCTTTCCATTAAAACTAAAAATGCGGCTAATGTTGTGTATTCATAATAGGTTAGTGAAATATCACCACGCTGTTGCTCTATTTGCTCAAAGGCGTTGATTAATGATTGACTGTCAACGTCAATATTATTAATACGTAAGCGTTCATTGAACTTTTCAATATGTGGTGAAGAATAAACCGCCACTGTTTTATCATCACCGAGCAAAGCATTTTCAATAAAAGCACAGGTCGTGCCTTTACCATTAGTTCCTGCAACCGTGATCACTTGGGCAAAACTGAGATCAATATTTAATCGCTTAGCCACATGCGAAATGCGTGTCAGCCCCAAGTCGATCTCAGTTAAATGTATTGTTTCTAAATAAGAAAGCCATTGAGCTAGCGACTTACTAGCAAAATGGCTTTTGTTGTTTGTTGGCATAGTGTTGTTGTGAAGCTTTAGTTAAGAAGCGTTAAGGCTTGGATGTCCCATGAATTTAGCTAACATACGAGAAAGCGTGCTACGCATTTCACGTCGGTCAACAATAATATCAATAGCACCCTTTTCTTTTAAAAATTCACTACGCTGAAAACCTTCAGGTAACTTTTCTCGAACAGTTTGTTCAATAACACGTGGACCCGCAAAGCCAATTAACGCTTTAGGCTCTGCAACGTTAATATCGCCGAGCATAGCTAAACTTGCAGATACGCCACCCATCGTAGGGTCAGTTAATACCGAAACGTAAGGTAAACCTTTTTCGCTCATTTTTGCTAATGCTGCACTCGTTTTTGCCATTTGCATTAATGAAAATAATGCTTCTTGCATACGTGCTCCGCCACTTGCAGAAAAACAAACAAGTGGTAGGTTATGCTCAAGGCAGTATTCAACACCTTTAACAAAACGAGCGCCAACAACTGAAGCCATTGAACCACCTAGAAAAGCAAACTCAAACGCAGCAGCAACGATAGGCATACCATTAAGTTCACCTTTCATCACAACCAGTGCATCTTTTTCACCGGTACTTTTTTGTGCAGCGCTTAAGCGGTCTTTATAACGTTTTGAATCTTTGAACTTTAAAATATCCTGTGCTTCAAACTCTTCACCTAATTCAGCGCGATTATTTGCATCTAAAAAGCAATCAATACGTTTGCGTGCTGAGATACGCATATGGTGATCACATTTTGGACAAACAGATAATAATCTATCGAGTTCTGCTTTATAAAGTACTGCATTACAAGAAGTACACTTGCTCCAAACGCCTTCAGGGATATTACGTTTTTGGGTGGTTTTTGCTTTTGGGAGAATTTTTTCTATCCAGCTCATAATTTATTTTTGCCTTCTTTTACCTAATATGTCCATGGGAACATAGGAAAACTTGCCAATATTGGTTTCAAACCTATCAGCAAATTGTTAATTTTTTGAATTAATCTAACTATAACCGACAATTAAAGCACATTTAGCACTACTATGAATACAAAAAACTGGTCTGTTTTGTTGGAATTAGCAGTTTGTAATTACTCATTCTGTCACTATTTATCTTAAAGTAAAAACAGTGGCCCCAGCGGAGGTTTTGGAATATTGAACTCTTGTGGGTAGTCAACACCAACAAAATACAAACCTGCAGCAGATGCCATCATGCCAGCTACACAACGATTTTTAGCTTCAAGAACTTCCCCCAACCACGCTACTGTTTCTAATTGTTGGCCTATACGCATTAAACTACCCGCAATATTTCTCACCATATGATGTAAAAAAGCATTGCCTTTAACATCAATAATAACAAAATCACCTTGGCGTGAAACATTGCAATGAATCAATGTTCTAACCGGAGAATGCGACTGACAATGAACGGTGCGAAAGGAAGTAAAGTCATGTTTACCCAATAAAGACTGTGCCGCTTGATGCATTAACTTTTCATCAAGTGGATAATGACAGCAGGTTATTCCTTGGCTTAAAATTGCAGATCTTAAACGATTGTTATTAATAACATAGCGATAACGACGTGCTGTGGCGCTAAATCGAGCATGAAAACTGTCGTCAACTTGCTTCACCCAAGACACAGCAATATCACTAGGTAGATTGGTATTTACGCCCAGTGTCCAAGCAACATCTTTACGCACTTTGTCCGTTTCAAAGTGAATAACTTGGTTGGTCGCACTAACACCCGTATCAGTTCTGCCCGCACAAATAACTTCAATTTTTTCATCAGCAATTTTTGATAAAGCTTTTTCTACATTTTGCTGAACACTGACCGCATTTTTTTGTCGTTGCCAACCGTGATAACGGCTTCCATCGTATTCAATACCTAAAGCGTAACGCATCAATAACTCCCGATTATAATGCGCGCATTATCCAATATTTTAGGGTTTATGCCAATCAGGTTCTTTGATTATATAAAAAAACCCCAATAATGGCTTTTATAAAAGCTAAAGTAATTGTGATTGATTAACTCATATAATTGGGCAGTTGCTGAGCATCGCCCTTTGCTACTACATCTTGTAATATTACTTCGGCGTTTTCTATTATTGCGCCTATTTCTATTATATAAAAAATTCTTTTATATAAAAAAAGCCACAACAGTGGCTTTTATAGAATGAAGATAACGTCTATCGATTAGCTAATATTATCAAGTAGTTGCTGAGCATCAAATTGTTGCTGGGCATCGCCCTTTGCTACTACATCTTGTAATATTACTTCGGCGTTTTCTATTATTGCGCCTATTTCTATTATATAAAAAAAGCCACAATAGTGGCTTTTATAGAATGAAATAACGTCTCTTGATTAGCTAATATTATCAAGTAGTTGCTGAGCATCAAATTGTTGCTGGGCATCGCCCTTTGCTACTACGTCTTGTAATATTACTTCGGCGTTTTCGTTATCTCCTATTTCAATATAAACTTTCGCTAAATCTAATTTAGCTGCAATACCGTTATCATCTTCTTCTTCTGCGGCGTTATCACCAGAAAACTCAGGGAACTCATTAAGCCCGACATTAAAGTCAGTTTTATTGTAGGGCTCTTCGTCTTCTGTGTCGCTTAAACTATCTGATAATAAAGAGTCAACAGAGACAAAATCATCTTCATCATCATTGTCAAAATCAACATTTAAATTATTATCACTATCGAGGTCATCACCAATATCTAACACATCATCTAAGTCAACATCGAAATCATCTTCGCTGTCGCCTTCAATGTTAATCTCATCATCGGTATCAGTAGCGTCTAAGTCAATGTCATCAGCATTGAAGTCAGTTGAAAAGTCGAGATCATCTGAAAGTGTTGTCTGATTTTCTTCTGCTATGTTTGCCAATAAGTCATCAAAGTCAACATTATCGAGTGCTTCAATCTCATCAATCTCACTATTGTCATCATCGTCAGAGGTGTTTTCATCGGCTAATAAATCAGCTAATACATCACTATCGGTATAATCAGTTGCTTCTTCTGCCGCTAGTTCATTAACTTGTCCATCAATAAGTATATCGTCACCAATATCTAAATCATCAGCGTTTGAGTTGTCACCCTCAGCCACCTCAGCTAAAAGTGCATCTATGTCTAAATCATCTGACAAGTCATTATTTTTATTGCTATTTTTTTCGTTTATACTTTCGTCATGACTTGCATGAGTATCATCAACTAATTCTTCGGTGTCATCTTTAAGTAGCTCACTAAAATCTACCGATAAAAATGGCGCTACGTATTCATTGGTAAAATTATCGATAAGCGCTTTATTTTCATCTTCTGTGGTCTCAGTGTCATCTGCAGTTTCATCACCCTGAATATCACCTAATAAACTATCAATATCATCAGGGTCAGTTAACGCTATATTTTCATCTAAGTTATCAGCAGCCATTTCATCAAGAGGATCAATGATATCATCGGCAGTGATAGGTTTTGTCATCTGCTCTGGGGCTGACATTGAATCTAGCAAGGCGTCGATGTCATCAGGATCTGATATTTCAAAATTTTCAGCTTGTTCATTTAATTCAGCAACGGCACTTTCTTTAACCATTGAATCCATAAGTGCGTCGATGTCGTCTGGGTCAGTTAACTCTGCAGTGCTATTATCAGTTGCATCCTCTACTGGCTCTGGTTCTAGCTCAGGCTCTGGTTTTGGCGCTGCGGCGGCCATTGAATCCATCAGTGCATCGATATCATCGGGGTCGGTTAGCTCAGCCGAAGCATCTTCTACTGGCTCAGGCTCAGGTTTTGGCGCTGCGGTGGCCATTGAATCCATCAGTGCATCGATATCATCGGGGTCGGTTAACTCAGCCGAAGCATCTTCTACTGGCTCAGGTTCAGGTTTTGGCGCTGCGGCGGCCATTGAATCCATCAGTGCATCGATATCATCAGGGTCGGTTAACTCAGCCGAAGCATCTTCTACTGGCTCTGGTTCAGATTTTGGCGCTGCGGTGGCCATTGAATCCATCAGTGCATCGATATCATCAGGGTCGGTTAACTCAGCCGAAGCATCTTCTACTGGCTCAGGTTCAGGTTTTGGCGCTGCGGCGGCCATTGAATCCATCAGTGCATCGATATCATCAGGGTCGGTTAACTCAGCCGAAGCATCTTC
>NZ_JACGWC010000054.1:0-3063 GCF_014077545.1 Colwellia sp. BRX10-1 | reverse complement strand
AACATTGTTTAAATTAAGAATAAGGTGTGAATGACCTAACTATAAAAGGCGTTACATCTTTTATAATAGCAGTCAAAAGTAAAATCACGGGTGTAAGTATCGTCTACTCAGGTCGTAAAAGTTGAAGAAAGCAATACAGCGGAGTGGTAGTTCAGTTGGTTAGAATACCGGCCTGTCACGCCGGGGGTCGCGGGTTCGAGTCCCGTCCACTCCGCCAACATTGTTTTTACTGTTTTTTATAGTCATATAAAAAATTAAAATAGTTTAAGACCTCAAGACCTCAAGACCTCAAATTCTATAAAACAAATGACTAAACATTATAACCGTTCAATTTGATTTCCTTCCTATATGCGAAGCAGCCTGTTGCAGCGATTGTTGTTATCACGGTTTCTACTACATTCCACAGAGCTAATATTATTGTTAATATGCTATTTATTTCTTATATAGAAAAGCTTAAATTTTTATTATTAATTAAAATTGCACACACTTATTCCCTTCAATAAATTCAGTTGTCTTCTACACTTAAGTTCTATTTATAAATATATAAATATTTATTAGCAAAAAACAGTGGTATGACCAGTTGTTTTTCTGTTATATTCGAAAGAAGTTAAATAAATAGTTTAAAAAGCACTGGAGAGATACATGCTCAGTTATAAAGCACCGATCACAGACATGAAGTTTTTATTTGAAGATGTCTTTAATTATTATGACCATTATAAGCAGTATCCAGAATTTGAAGAAGCGACACCTGACTTGGTTGATGCGATATTCCAAGAGTGTGCAAAATTCTGTGAAAATGAATTATTACCAATAAATCAAAGTGGCGATAAAGAAGGCTGTACTTTTGATAATGGTAAAGTAACCACGCCTACAGGCTTTAAAGAAGCTTATCAGAAATATGTTGACGGTGGATGGCAGAGTTTGTCTCACCCTGTTGAACATGGTGGCCAAGGGCTTCCTGCTTCGCTTGGTATGGTAAAGTCAGAGATGATGGGTACGGCAAACTGGTCGTGGGCTATGTATCCTGGTCTAAGCCACGGTGCTATGGATACAGTACAGTTACACGGTACTGAAGAACAGAAGCAGCTTTACTTAACTAAGCTTACCGAAGGTACTTGGACCGGCACTATGTGTTTAACTGAACCGCAATGTGGTACAGATTTAGGTCAAGTTAAAACAAAAGCTGAGTTAAACGATGATGGTACATTTAGTATTAGTGGTACTAAAATATTTATTTCAGCTGGTGAGCATGACTTAACTGAAAACATAGTCCATATCGTTTTAGCAAGATTACCCAATGCACCAAAAGGTACGCGTGGTATCTCATTATTTATTGTTCCTAAGATGCAAGTTGATGAGCAAGGTAACATTGGCGAAAGTAACAATGTTGTTTGTGGCTCTATTGAAGATAAAATGGGTATCAAAGGTTCTGCTACCGCTGTTTTAAATTTTGATGGTGCAAAAGGTGTACTTATCGGTAAAGAAAATAAAGGTTTAGAATGTATGTTCACCTTTATGAATACCGCACGTGTTGGTACAGCTTTACAAGGTATCTGTGCTGCAGAACTTGCTTATCAAAACTCGTTAATTTACGCAAAAGAACGATTGTCGATGCGTTCACTTACCGGTGCTAAAAAACCTGAATTAGTTGCTGACCCAATTATTGTTCACCCTGATGTTCGTAAAATGCTAATGACGCAAAAAGCGATCACTGAAGGTGGCCGTGCTATGATTTATTATACGGCGAAGATAGTTGACGACATCCAAATGTTGAAAGATGATAAGCAACGCCGTAAAGCAGATAATCGTTTAGGTTTTATTACGCCAATTCTAAAAGCATTCCTCACTGAACTAGGTTCAGAAAGTGCAAACCATGGCTTACAAATATTTGGTGGTCATGGCTTTATCAAAGAGTGGGGTATGGAGCAAATTGTTCGTGATACACGTATAGCTACTTTGTATGAAGGAACAACGGGTATCCAAGCACTTGATTTATTAGGACGTAAAATCTTATTAAATCGCGGTAAGTATTTAAAACACTTTACCATGGAAGTCTTAGGCTTTTGTAAAGAAAAAAGTATGATTTCAAGTAACCCTCATAAACGTCAAATGAATCAATTTATTTGGCCATTGAGTAAAGCTGTTGCCGGCTGGCAGAAAAACACGTTAAGTTTGTCATTAAAAGCAAAGAAAAACCGCGATGTGGTCGGATCTGCTTCGGTTGACTATTTAATGTATTCTGGTTACATCGTTATGGCTTATTTCTGGGCACAAATGGCGCAGGCGGCTTATGAAAAATTAGCAACTGATGTTGAGAACAGAGACTTCTACCGTGCAAAAATTAAAACCGCAGAGTTTTATTTTGAGCGCATGTTGCCAAGAACTAAATCGTTAGCAATCACCATGATGGCAGACCCTAAAACGTTAATGCAGTTAGACGAAGAGTTGTTGTCATTTTTATAAACACTGACTGTTAAGATAACCACCAATAAAACCTTTTACAGTTTTCTGTAAAAGGTTTTATCATTTTAAATGACCTCTAAAGACCTTTAAATAGCGATAACCCTTTATCTTCATTATGGCAACTTCATGTCATCGAGAAGTATTTTAACTGTCGTATCTCTGAAGTTACCGTGGCTGTTGCTATTTTACTTTTCATCATTAGATTGGATACATTAGAACGACTATCTGTTGAGCTTGTATTTTTATTGGCACACGAACTGGTTAAACTGCGAATAATAGTCGTCGCTCTTTATTTATCCAGCGATTACTAGAAAACGCTATGTGAATAGACATTACAAATGAGGTTATCTCGACAAGTAGGACCATTAGAATCAACACCTTCAGTAGATTATATTTTCGAACCAAATCTATCTTTAGTCAACGGGTTGATGCTCGCTGAGAAATTGTCGAGACTGAAAAGTATTAACGATCACTTTGTGCGCTAAGCGGAAGTTAGCTTCAAAATATTTGCGATATATTTTCTAATCAATTATTCGTGTCTTATTACTGAGAAGTCTTAGTAATAATCTAAAAACACCCAGATGATATCCTAATCCATTG
>NZ_JACGWC010000049.1:0-4563 GCF_014077545.1 Colwellia sp. BRX10-1 | reverse complement strand
ACGAAGACGCCCTACAACGAATCAAAATATTTAGAAGCATTAAAACGAAGAGGATCACCACTGTTAAAATTTGCAATAAATAGCTAAATTTTACTAGTTGTCCACCTCAGGGCGTGTTGTTATGTTTTTTTCTACGACATACCTATAATCCAAGGCATTGCGACACCGAAAGCTACAGATGAAACTCCAAGTATAAATTTAAGATGATTCATTGAACTGCATTTTGAGTACATAAATATACCTGTAAAAAATGCAAATACCGACCACATAACAGAACCCATAAAATAGACACGAAGTGCACCTTGATTTACTGAAGTCGTATAACCCGGACCAGCGATAAAATTTAAAATAAATGTAATGAGTAAACCTAAAACAGGTAATAAACCTATCATAAAAATTCTTTTATTAATCCTTAATTTATTCATATAAGCATCCATTCGATAAAAACATAACGCCCATTTAAGGGGCAAAATATAGTTGGCTAAAATAGGTGAACGGAGTGAACAAAACAGCCAACTGTATTTTGTCCCTCTTGAAATTCTTGTTAGGTGTTTTTACCCACAAGTATCTGTTCTTTAACATTGTTTGAGATATTAACCCAAGTTGTATCATTATTTAAGACTAAATTAATACTGAAATTTTTTGCGACTTTAACAATGTGATGAAACCAATCGGAATGACTCCATTCTCTTGGGGCAGGAGATTTAAATGCTTTAAGCTCATCGTCCCAATTTACTTCCGCAGCTTCACGATAAATATATTGGTAATCAGGCTTTCCTCCACTAGCTAAGACAACAATCAATTGATCATTTTCAAGTATCTCAACCTTTTCGATAACTTCCATGCTCGATAAACACCTAACGCCCCACTAAGAGGCAAATAATAGTTGGTTATAATAGAGAGCGAAGCGAACAAAACCAACTGTTATTTGTCCTGCTTGAGTGGCTTGTTAGGTGCTTAAACGCCATAAATTTCAAGACTTAACAACATAGATATGCCCCATAGAAAAAACAAAGAAATTATACCTAGCGCTACATAGGCAAAGTTTTTTCCAACTCTAGAAATTATTGAACTTCTCACATTCCCAGAAACCCAACCAACTATGAACAAAGGTAATACCCATAGTGAAACAATTCCCAACCCAAAATACCAGCTTCCGTCACTACCAATAATTTTGGACGTAAATGGAACAAACCATATTAACAAGTAAAGTAAACAGTATAAGGCTGCACAAACGTAAACGTAAGGAAGAGCTTTCAATTGATAGGCACCTAACGCCTTACTAAGCGGCGCGAAATTGTTGGCTAAAATTGCGAGGAACGAAGCTAGCCAACTGTTTAGCGTCCGTTTGAGTAACTTGTTATATGCCGCTAACTATATACTCCCCAAGATTCACAAACACCACCAAATTGACGCATTAAGGTAGATATGTTTTCTTGAGTTGAAATTACAAGTTGATAAGTAAGAACCGAGTTAATAGTAAATAAAGCATAACCTTCACTATCCTCTTCAGGTTCGTACAATTCCACGTTATTGTGATGCTGTTTAAGCAACTCCATTGCTTCAGGTTTTGGTGGCCAAGTTTCAAAATCAACATTGAAATCTATCTCAACAGTTTGAGTAAAATCAAAACCTGTTTCAACTAACCTACGTAATACATCTCCATCTGAATCATTTGGCCAGTTCACCACGATCTCCTAGGCATATAACGCCCATATTAAGCGGCAAATAATAGTTGGCTAAAATAGTGAGGAACGAACGACAGCCAACTGTTATTTGTCCGTTTGAATTGCTTGTTAGGTGAAGTTTATTTGTAAATACAAAACTTTAAAGCAAACACTAAAAGTTAATATTACATTCGCCACTTTATAAACACAACTGCTAGATTTTGAGCCACAATACCAAACAATAAAAAGCCAATTCGCAAGGACATTTTGTTTTTAGGTAATGCCCGAAGACTATATTGGCGTAAATGACGTAGAGCTTGGCGAAACACTCCAAAACCATATTTAGAAAGTACAAACGCCTACTTAAATTGGCAAATGCTTTAAACAATTAAACGAAGTGGCGATTACACCTAACGCCCCATTAAGAGGCAAATAATAGTTGGCTAAAATAAGCGACGAAGGAGCAAATAGCCAACTGTTATTTGTCCTGCTTGAATGGCTTATAGTTGGACCAATCCATTTATCAATCGATTAGTTTACTATATTTGATAAGTGGAATATGCCTCTGTTGGTTACGAATATTGAACGGCAAACATCCAATGTTTCTAACAAGACGTTCGAACCAACAGAGCTACTCGCTTCAAAACGCATACTCAGGGATCGCCTACGACGACTATCTATAAGACCTGCGAGAAACGAGACTTAAGCACATTCCATCTATAACTTTACTCGCTGGAGCATCAAAATGAAAGCATATAACGTCGATGATTTCGCTGCACTTATTGGTATCGATTGGGCTGACAAAAAACATGATATATGTGAGCACCCAAAAAACACCAAACAATATCACTACACCATTATAAAACATAAACCAGAAGCGCTTCACAAATGGGCAATGGAGCTTAAGCTGCGTTACCCAGATCAGAAAATTGCTGTTGTGTGTGAACTTAAAAAAGGTCCCTTAATTTATGCGCTCGCAAAATATGACCACCTCGTCTTATTTACGGTGAATCCATCCGCGGTCGCAAATTACCGCAAAGCATTCACGCCTAGCGGCGCAAAAAATGACCCGACAGATGCATTCATACAAGTTGAAATGATTAAACTTCACATAGATAAACTCTCAGTAATAGTACCTGAGTCAACATCAATGAGAGCATTAGCGCAACTGGTTGAGTATCGTCGTAATGTAGTACAAGATGGCGTCGATTTATCAAATAAAATAACTGCAACGTTGAAGAACTACTACCCTCAAGCGCTTGAATGGTTTAAAGAAAAAGATACCTTAATCTTTTGTGATTTCATCAGTAAATGGCCATCGCTCACCACGGTTAAAAAAGCCAGAAAGCAAACCTTATTAGACTTCTTTAATCGTCACAACTCACATTATGAAACCGTCAATAATGCTCGATTACTTAGCATTAAAGAAGCCGTTCCGTTAACCGAAGATGAAGGCGTAATAGCCCCTAATCAACTGTTAGTGGAAGTGCTTATCGCACAATTCAAGGTGTTACTTATGGGTATTGAACAGTTGGATAAAGCAATAAAACAGCTGTACAAAAAACAACAAGACAAGGCTATTTTTGATAGTTTACCTGGCGCAGGCCCACAACTAGCACCGCGCTTATTAGTCGCTTTTGGGCACAATAGAGAACGTTATACGGATGCTTCACAGATGCAGAAGTATGCGGGTATTGCACCCGTTATTGAAAGCAGCGGTAAAAAGACATGGACACATTGGCGGTACAGTTGTCCTACTTTTTTAAGGCAAACGTTTGTTGAATGGGCTGGTTTTTCGATACGATATTCATTCTGGGCAAAAGCTTATTATGAGCAACAAAAAAGTAAAGGTAAACCACATAACAGCATAATAAGATCGCTTGCTTTCAAGTGGATAAGAATAATATTTAGGTGCTGGAAAACGAAGACGCCCTACAACGAATCAAAATATTTAGAAGCATTAAAACGAAGAGGATCGCCACTGTTAAAATTTGCAATAAATAGCTAAATTTTACTAGTTGTCCACCTCAGGGCGTGTTGTTAGGTGTTCGTTACCACCACTCTTGGTGTTGGTGAATAATAAACCCTAAACTCAGAGTCTATCTCTTTAAAGTTACAATAAACACGTATCACTTCTTCGTTATTCCACTTTTGAAATTGAATCTCAGTGACATATTCCTGATGTATATTAAATACTGTAATTCCATCAGATATTAGTTTGGCGCTAAATGCGATGTTGGAAAAAGGTGAATGAGTCACAATAAGTTTATTTTTACCCTCATCGTATAGACGAACATAGGAAAAATGACCTTCGTCTGGATCGTTCTCATCAGATAACCAGAAACCATGTTCAAGAAAGTCGAGCTCTTCAGGGTATATATAATCCACTGCAATTTTAACCACACACGTCTCCGACACCTAACGCCACGTTAAGCGGCAAAAAATTGTTGGCTAAAATTGTGAACGGAGTGAAACAGCCAACTGTTTTTTGTCCGTTTGAACGCCTTGTTATGTGTATGATAACCAAGCACTATTATGACAACATTAATTTAAAGAGTAACCAAATCTTTTAGGACTTTTAAGTATTTCTGTAATCGTAGATTTAGCAGTTTCGTTAGATAGTTCACAAGCCTCTAAAATCTTAATCGCTACCTCTTTGTTGCCTGAAACTATTGCTTGATCAAAACTATCCATTTTCTTTAGAGCGAACAGCCTTTCGTTTACAGTCATTCCATCCAAAAATTCCATATTTGCAGACTTCCTAGATACACATAACGCCCTACTAAGCGGCGATAAATTGTTGGCTAAAATTGCGAGGAACGAAGCTAGCCAACTGTTTAGCGTCCGTCTTGAGTAGCTTGTTAGGCAAATTATTCACCCATATTGATTTTAAAGC
>NZ_JACGWC010000112.1:0-379 GCF_014077545.1 Colwellia sp. BRX10-1 | reverse complement strand
GCTATCGTGACAGTTTCACTATCATCACTTAAATCTGAAACTGGTGTCACTGAAATTGTTAAGGTAGAGCTCTGTGTATCACCAGCACCATCAGTAACTGTATAAGTAATAACAGGCACAGCACCATTGAAATTGTCGTTCGGTGTAAAGGTATAGCTACCATCGGTATTTAAAGTGAGTTCACCTTCCGCAAGAGTAACCGTGTCACCTGCATTGTACGTATTCCCACCAACAGTAAAGCTGGTGACGGTCATTGGACCGTCTGCTGTTTCAGCATTGTCTAAAACATTGCCTGTGGCTGTTGTATCTTCTGCAACAGTGACAGTTTCATTATCATCGCTCAGATCAGAAACTGGAGTTACTGAAATCGTTAAGGTAG
>NZ_JACGWC010000110.1:0-401 GCF_014077545.1 Colwellia sp. BRX10-1 | reverse complement strand
AGTGGACCATCTGCTGTTTCTGCATTATCAAGGACATTGCCTGTGGCTGTTGTGTCTTCAGCTATCGTAACCGTTTCACTATCATCACTTAAATCTGAAACTGGTGTCACTGAAATTGTTAAGGTAGAACTTTCGGTATCACCGGCACCATCTGTGACAGTATAAGTAATAACAGGTACAGCACCGTTGAAATTATCATTCGGTATAAAAGTATAACTACCATCTGCATTTAAAGTGAGTTCGCCTTCAGCAAGACTTACCGTGTCACCTGCATTATAAGTATTACCATCAACAGTAAAGCTTGTAACAGTTAAAGGACCGTCTGCAGTTGCTGCGTTATCGAGGACATTACCTGTTGCTGTTGTATCTTCTGCTATCGTAACCGTTTCACTATCATCACT
>NZ_JACGWC010000133.1:0-281 GCF_014077545.1 Colwellia sp. BRX10-1 | reverse complement strand
CTACCATCGGTATTTAAAGTTAACTCACCTTCAGTGAGAATAACGGTATCACCTGAATTATACGTATTCCCACCAACAGTAAAACTCGTTACTGTTAACGGTCCATCTGCTGTTTCTGCATTATCAAGGACATTGCCTGTGGCTGTTGTGTCTTCAGCTATCGTGACAGTTTCACTATCATCACTTAAATCTGAAACTGGTGTCACTGAAATTGTTAAGGTAGAGCTCTGTGTATCACCAGCACCATCAGTAACTGTATAAGTAATAACAGGCACAGCACC
>NZ_JACGWC010000053.1:0-3274 GCF_014077545.1 Colwellia sp. BRX10-1 | reverse complement strand
TGTTTGTTGTTAGGTCGTATACCTCCAGTCGCCGCTATAATGCGGGATATAGAAGGATGATGTCGGTCAAACAATCGAGCTATATCATTAAGCGTACTTCCTTGTTGGTATTTTTCCCACATTAATGCTCTTTGCTGAGCAGTATAGATAATACGAGTTCTTCTTTTCATAGCTGCGCTCCTTTGTTTAAGGATAGCATTGCATTGACCATTTGAACTCAAGATCTTAAAGCTGACATAAATTTTAATTCTATGGCTATAGGGGGCGTTTTGCCATAGAACTAATACTCTATTTCATCTGAATTTTAGAAAAGGTGAGTGACTGCAATGTAGATTTTACGACTTTCTGGTTTGATTACAACTTAGAAATATACATTGGTTTCTCAAGTTTTAATTATGTGCAACTTAATCGAATTGGTTCAACTAGGTAACACTTTCAGCCGTTAGGTTTTTTAACCAAAGCTTCGTTCTCATTCTGAAAACAAACATAAATGCTTTAGTTATTTCTTCAGAGTAAGAGATGAGAACTACCCAATATAGTGGTAACTTAAAGTAAAATGCCGCCGCCAACGTTAATGGAATGCTTAAAATCCACATGCCTGATATATCAATTAACATGCAATATTTGTTATCGCCACCTGCGCGTAATATCCCCATAGACATAGTTAAGTTAAATACTTTCAAGCAAGTGCCAAAGGTGATCAATACAAAAACATCATGGGACAATGCCATTGTTTCTGGAGACAAATTGGTATAAGGCATAAAGACTAAAGACTCACATTGAAGTAAAATTAAGGCTAATAAAAAGGTAACAATTGGCGCACTAATGGCGTAATGTTTTGCTAAAACCCATGCCGTTATAAATTCGTTTCTACCTAAGCGCTGCCCAACTAAAATAGCGCAAGCAGAAGCAAAACCAAAAAAGAATGAAACCAATAATCCTTCCATTGGCGCTAATAGACTCATTACAGCAAGTTCTTGTGTTCCAATACGTCCATATATCAGTTGATATACAAAAGTGCCTAATGACCACACGCCAAAACTTAGCATCATAGGCCAAACTAAGGTAAGTAATTTAGTCCACTCTTGTTTGTTATAAAAACTAGCACAAAAGAACGTTGTTGGAAAAATACTGTGCTTAACCTTTGCTAAGTAGACCAGTATTAATAAAGCATGAAGTGCTCGCGCAATTAGTGTTGCTAGCGCAGCGCCAATGACACCCATTGGCTCTATACCTAAGCCACCTTTGATTAACCAATAGTTTAAAAGAATATTGGTAATAATAGCTATGGTACTAATTAACATGGGGAAGACTACTTGCCCAAGACCCCTTAACGCGTTTTCAAATATCATCACAATGACAACAAAAATTAAGCTAGGCATGGTCAGCCAAAGGTAGTTTGTTCCTGCTTTTATAACGCTGGGATCTGTTGTGGCAATACCCATGATATTGTCAGAAAACAAGAAAGTAATGAGTAATATAGGCAGTAAAATCCCTGCTGCAATAACAAGTGTTTTAACAATGACTTGTCTAATCACACCAATTTGACCCGCGCCAAAGTGTTGCGCAGATAAAGTACCAACACCTGAGGCGAGTCCCGCTAAAATGATTAAAAAAACAAATTGAATTCGGTTACCCAGCCCAACAGAAGCAACGGCCGTATCGCCTAAATGCCCAACCATCATTATGTCACTCATGCCTAGCATGGTGACCAATATGCTTTGTAAAGAGATAGGCCAAGCTAATTTAATGCTTTGCTTTAATGATGAAGGTTCGATGTTACGCATTGGTTTTAGTCATTAGGGGTTACTATAATATTGCATAGAATTATAAAATATAGTGATAAAAAAAACATAAGTGAAATTGTCATGTATCATGTTTAAAACTATCATTTTGGTAATTCTATGTGGCAAGATATTTTAAATGTTCATCCTGATTGTATTGAGGATTTTATTAATTTTGATAAATTACCAGGGCAAGCTGATAGTTTCATAGCCATTGCGGGGTTGTCGTATTTACAAACTGAATATCAAATAGGCAAAACAGGTAAAGGAGAAGTTTGTTTAGGTAATGAAAACAGCAATAGGCATGTTCATTACTTAATTTCTACTCATGCAGGGGAGGGAAAGGTCAAGTTTGGTAACAACGAATATTTAGTTAAACCCGGTAGTGTGCTTTTACTGCCAGCAGGAACCCCTTTTTTGTATGAACTTTCGGGGAAGTACTGGGATATGTGTTGGCTATTACTGCATGACTGTTCTGAATATAAGTTTGTTCATCAACTTCAACCTTCCGTTTATTCCAGTGCGAATGCAGTGAAGCTTTATCAAACGATGTCACTTATTAGAGAATTCAAAGACGGTGAGAGTATGTATCAATCAGATATTGTATTGCGCTTAGTCGAAGTTTTAATTTATCAAATTGCGCAAACACTGAACATGGGGCAGCAACTAACAAAGCAACAACAAAAATTTCACTCTCTAATACGTCGTGTAAATAAGCAATTGCAACTGCCGTGGACTGTTAAGCAATTAGCTGCAGAAATGCATATGTCTGAGCCGCACTTCTTTCGTTTATGTAAGAAAGAAATGGGGATGACACCAATCAAACTATTAACTCACACTCGCCTAGAATACGCTTGCTACTTACTTCGTTATACACAATATAATCTTGATCAAATAGCTGACACCGTAGGCTATGGCGATAGTGCAAGCTTTGCTCACCGTTTTAAGAAAGACTATGGTTTAAGCCCCGGTCGCTGGCGTAAAGAACAGAAAAATACTTTTCAACATAATGCCATTGAAAATGATGAGCAAAGATAATATTTAGGTCTGAAATTACTATGCCACCCATAATAATTCTACGCAATGATAATGCTCTGAAACACGCTATCCATTGGTCAACAACAATGCATTTATTTCATCTTGTAAGCCTTTGCATATCGATTTTTATATGTTTTGATTAAATGAATGAATTTCAGGCAAGCTTTACTTCTCCCCCAAGGTAGCTGTGTTTTTCTTTCTGTTTTTGAATGTAGCTATGTTTACGCGCTATTCAAACAAGCTTGGGCATTTGTTTTACCGTGTGCTCGCTTTAACCCCACGTGCTCAGTAAATTCAGACAAATGCTCTGCGGTGCCGACCGCGCCCGTGAATATACCTTCAAAGTTTGTGGTGAGTTTGAGCCAACTTTTATCGCTGATGTGAAGTCTTGACAGTATATTTGCGGTTTTGTTATCGATAGCGCCTCGTTTGTCTGCTCTTATTACGCGACC
>NZ_JACGWC010000153.1:0-222 GCF_014077545.1 Colwellia sp. BRX10-1 | reverse complement strand
ATTATCGCTAATGAAGAACTAAATTTTCAAAATGAAGAGAAAGAAAAACGAGCCGCCGAACTGATTATCGCTAATGAAGAACTAAATTTTCAAAATAAAGAGAAAGAAAAGCGGGCCGCCGAACTGATTATCGCTAATGAAGAACTAAATTTTCAAAATGAAGAGAAAGAAAAACGAGCCGCCGAACTGATTATCGCTAATGAAGAACTAAATTTTCAAAAT
>NZ_JACGWC010000098.1:0-570 GCF_014077545.1 Colwellia sp. BRX10-1 | reverse complement strand
ATCAACAGTAAAACTCGTTACGGTTAATGGTCCATCTGCAGTTGCTGCATTATCCAAAACGTTACCAGAGACTGGGGTATCTTCAGCTGTTGTAACAGATTCATTGTCATCAGTAAGATCTGATAACGGTGTTACTGAAATTGTTAGCGCAGAATTATCGGTATCACCTGCACCGTCAGTAACGGTGTAGCTGACCACGGGTACACTGCCGTTGAAATTGTCATTTGGTATAAAAGTGTAACTACCATCTGCATTTAAGGTTAACTCACCTTCAGTGAGAGTAACCGTATCACCAGCATTATACGTATTCCCATCAACAGTAAAACTCGTTACGGTTAATGGTCCATCTGCAGTTGCTGCATTATCTAAAACGTTACCAGAGACTGGGGTATCTTCAGCTGTTGTAACAGACTCATTATCATCAATAAGATCTGATACGGGTGTTACTGAAATCGTTAAGGTAGAACTATCCGTATCACCGGCACCATCTGTGACGGTATAAGTAATTACAGGAACAGCACCATTGAAATTGTCATTTGGTGTAAAAGTGTAACTACCATCGGCATTTAA
>NZ_JACGWC010000100.1:0-556 GCF_014077545.1 Colwellia sp. BRX10-1 | reverse complement strand
ACAACTTTAATGGTGCTGTGCCAGTGATCAGCTACACCGTTACTGATGGTGCCGGTGATACCGAAAGTTCTACCTTAACAATTTCAGTAACACCAGTTTCTGATCTGAGCGATGATAATGAGAACGTCACTGTTGCAGAAGATACAATCGCGACAGGCAATGTGCTTGATAATGCAGCAACTGCAGATGGACCGTTAACCGTAACTAGTTTTACTGTTGATGGGAATACGTATAATGCAGGTGATACAGTTACTCTCACTGAAGGTCAACTCACCTTAAATACGGATGGTAGTTACACCTTCACACCAAATGACAATTTCAACGGTGTCGTGCCAGTGATCAGCTACACCGTTACTGACGGTGCAGGTGATACAGAAATTTCTACCTTAACAATTTCAGTGAATCCCGTGTCAGATTTAAGTGATGATAGTGAAACTGTTTCTGTCGTAGAAGATACAACCGCCACAGGCAATGTGTTAGATAATGCAGCAACTGCAGATGGACCGTTAACCGTAACGAGTTTTACTGTTGATGGGAATACGTATAATGCAGGTGA
>NZ_JACGWC010000149.1:0-241 GCF_014077545.1 Colwellia sp. BRX10-1 | reverse complement strand
AAACATACGGGCCTTTTTTGTGGTAAATCACATATAACAAGTTGCTCAAACGGACGCATAACAGTTGGCTGCGCTTCGTTCCTCGCATTTTAGCCAACTATTTTGCGCCGCTTAGCAAGGCGTTAGGCAACTTTACAAGGATGCAGTGTGAATAGAGTAGTTGTGTGTTTACTAATTATTATTTTAAGTGCTTGTGATGAAGATACTGAATCTAAGAAACTAGCCCAAAATATCTTTCCTT
>NZ_JACGWC010000096.1:0-597 GCF_014077545.1 Colwellia sp. BRX10-1 | reverse complement strand
ATAGCACTGTGGCACCACCTGATCCCATTCCGAACTCAGAAGTGAAACGCAGTAGCGCCGATGGTAGTGTGGGAGTTCCCATGTGAGAGTAGGACATTGCTAGGCTTCCAATTAGAAAAACCCGTTACTAACGTAACGGGTTTTTTGCTTTCTGACGTTTAAAAATACAGTATTTATATCTTTAGAGCAGTAGCGCAAACAGTAGTGTGACTTATGTTCGACATGCCCATGTGAGAATAAGACATTGCTAGGCTTCTATTTAGAGAAACCCGATTCGAAAGAGTCGGGTTTTTTGCTTTCTAACGTTTGAAAATACACCATTTATAACTAATTGAGCAGTAGCGCCAACGGTAGTGTGACTTATGTCCGACATGCCCATGTGAGCCTAGGACATTCTCCGATTCTAATTAGGTCGCTCTTTGCCATCCTTGGCAACGCGACATTAGTATATCCCTACACGTCAAAAACCCGTTTATTAGACGTCAACTAACTTGTCCGGTTGGCGTCAATTAACTTGGCCGGTATTTGAATTTAGTTGCATAGCTTGTTTTTTTCGGTAACTTTCTCCTTTTATTTGATAGATATCACTGTGGTGAA
>NZ_JACGWC010000080.1:0-897 GCF_014077545.1 Colwellia sp. BRX10-1 | reverse complement strand
TCAATTAGAAACATCATTTCAGGTCCCGCAAATGCTGCGAAAGCAATAAATAAACCAATTAATAATTTTTGAATTAAACTTAAATCATTCCAAGTACGCATACATATCCTTGTGCATATAACGCCACGTTAAGCGGCAAAAAATTGTTGGCTAAAATTGTGAACGGAGTGAAACAGCCAACTGTTTTTTGTCCGTTTGAACGTCTTGTTAGCTTTCAGATACCACAACACGATCCACGTTTGTTCCATCTGGTAGATTAGAAACCTGATCTGCAATTTGACCTGTAAGTGAAAAGTGAACACTAATATCAGTTGCTTCTATATTTTCTAATTTAAAACTACCACCAAGAAGGTAAGGTTTAGTTAAGCTATAAATTTGGCCTGCTTCTAAGCTTTTACCTGATTGGATAAGATCTCCAACCATTTGAACCATAAAATAATCTACAACAAATTCTTTATTGTTTAACAGCTCAACAAACTCATCATATGAATCTGCGATGTCTTCTAATTCCGCTCCAGCAGTCCCCAACCAGCAAATACTATCATCAATCAAATTCTGGATGAAAGCATCACCAGATGCAGTAATCAAAATTGGTAAATATTGCTCTTTTAACATCCATTCCCATTCAGATAGAATTGTTGTTCGCTCTAGCTGGTCAAATTTTACCGTTAAATCATTAAGAGTCATCATATTTCCGAGTGAAAGCTAACGCCACATTAAGCGGCAAAAAATTGTTGGCTACAATGTTGAACGAAGTGAAAACAGCCAACTGTTTTTTGTCCGTTTGAATGCCTTATAGTTCGACCAAGCCACCTAATTTACTAAAGTAACTTACTATTAGATTAGGTGGAACATGCTTCTGTTGGTTACGAATATTGAATGGCAAACATCCAATGT
>NZ_JACGWC010000085.1:0-758 GCF_014077545.1 Colwellia sp. BRX10-1 | reverse complement strand
GAAACTGTTTCTGTCGTAGAAGATACAACCGCCACAGGCAATGTGTTAGATAATGCAGCAACTGCAGATGGACCGTTAACCGTAACGAGTTTTACTGTTGATGGGAATACGTATAATGCAGGTGATACAGTTACTCTCACTGAAGGTGAACTCACTTTAAATACAGACGGTAGCTACACTTTTACACCCAATGACAATTTCAATGGTGTTGTGCCTGTTATTACTTATACTGTCACAGATGGCGCCGGTGACACTCAGAGTTCTACGCTTACAATTTCAGTGACACCAGTTTCTGATCTAAGTGACGATAATGAAACCGTAAGTGTCGCAGAAGATACAACCGCCACAGGCAATGTGTTAGATAATGCAGCAACAGCAGACGGTCCAATGACCGTCACCAGCTTTACTGTTGGTGGGATTACGTACAATGCAGGTGATACGGTTACTCTTGCGGAAGGTGAGTTAACTTTAAATACCAATGGTAGCTACACCTTTACACCGAATGATAACTTTAATGGTGCTGTGCCAGTGATCAGCTACACCGTTACTGATGGTGTCGGTGATACCGAAATTTCTACCTTAACAATTTCA
The DNA here is from genome assembly GCF_014077545.1 of Colwellia sp. BRX10-1. Lineage (NCBI taxonomy): Bacteria > Pseudomonadati > Pseudomonadota > Gammaproteobacteria > Alteromonadales > Colwelliaceae > Colwellia > Colwellia sp. BRX10-1. Next base: position 167 of record NZ_JACGWC010000085.1, on the reverse strand, counting down.
GTGACACCAGTTTCAGATTTAAGTGATGATAGTGAAACTGTCACGATAGCTGAAGACACAACAGCCACAGGCAATGTCCTTGATAATGCAGAAACAGCAGATGGTCCACTAACTGTTACAAGCTTTACGGTTGGTGGGAATACCTATAATGCAGGTGATACCGTTAC
>NZ_JACGWC010000092.1:0-652 GCF_014077545.1 Colwellia sp. BRX10-1 | reverse complement strand
ACGAAGACGCCCTACAACGAATCAAAATATTTAGAAGCATTAAAACGAAGAGGATCACCACTGTTAAAATTTGCAATAAATAGCTAAATTTTACTAGTTGTCCACCTCAGGGCGTGTTGTTATATGGCTGTTGCACAACCATACTTACTCTTTTTCTTTCATCCAGTGTGAGGGGTAATTTTTACATTTAAGAAATCTATCTGTAAATTGTGAAGCCGTCCAGTTTCTATATTTACATATTATAACTGCTTGAATTAAATAAATCATAACAATACTTAAGGCTGAAAAAAACATAGTAGCTTCGAATAAATTATCATCCCCAGTATCAGGTGCATATACGTCTAAACCTAGGTAACTAGCATACATGTACATAAAAGTAACACCTATTGAAAAGCCAATTAAAATGCTAGACAGAACACTCATATCTAGTATTAATTTATATTTAAACTTTAGTTTTTTATAGTTATCTAAATTCATGCTTCAAAATTAAGTAAGCCATATAACGCCCCATTAAGAAGCAAATAATAGTTGGCTAAAATAAGCGACGAAGGAGCAAATAGCCAGCTGTTATTTGTCCTGCTTGAATGGCTTATAGTTCGACCAAGCCACCTAATTTACTAAAGTAACTTACTATTAGATTAGGTGGAACATG
>NZ_JACGWC010000099.1:0-556 GCF_014077545.1 Colwellia sp. BRX10-1 | reverse complement strand
GCGTCTTTTTTTATATCTAGATTTTAGTGAAATAGTCAAAACAGCCAAAGTTACTAACACAGAGCAGGTGTTGTATCGCTGTACCTAAAAGAAGCATCGCATAATTGCAGATTTTAGTGCTCACGAGAACTCAAGAAAAGACGCTTAGGCGTCTTTTTTTATATCTAGATTTTAGTGAAATAGTCAAAACAGCCAAAGTTACTAACACAGAGCAGGTGTTGTATCGTTGTACCTAAAAGAAGCATCGCATAATTGCAGATTTTAGTTCTCACGAGAATTCAAGAAAAGACGCTTAGGCGTCTTTTTTTATATTTAAAATTTAGCAAAAACTGTCAAATAGTCAAAGTTGCCAACACAGAGCAGGTGTTGTATCGCTGTACCTAAAAGAAGCATCGCATAATTGCAGGTTTTAGTGCTCTCGAGAATTCAAGAAAAGACGCTTAGGCGTCTTTTTTTATATCTAGATTTTAGTGAAATAGTCAAAACAGCCAAAGTTACTAACACAGAGCAGGTGTTGTATCGCTGTACCTAAAAGAAGCATCGCATAATTGCAGAT
>NZ_JACGWC010000072.1:0-1148 GCF_014077545.1 Colwellia sp. BRX10-1 | reverse complement strand
GTTTATTTGGTTTACTCGAAATTCACGGTTAGGTTTATGTTAGGCGGTGGGCGTTATTTATTTCTTCCGTTTATCTGTTAAATTTTAGTATTGTTTGTTACTGTAAAGTTCATAATAACCAATTACATAACAAGCTATTCAAGTGGGACAAATTACAGTTGGCTGGTTCCGCTTCGCTTCACATTTTAGCCAACTACAATTTGCCCCTTAATAGGGCGTTATGCGAACAAGGATGCTCATGCAATCTCATTATTATAAAATTTGGGACGAATTCATTTCAGAACGAAATCAATTATTTTCAAATTCAAAATTTGAAAATAATAATGAAAAATTCATTTGGGCATTATTTTCTAGAATTAATTCGTTAAGTGATGAAATCATTTTCCTAGCTAGAAATTCGCGGTTTACATCAAGCCAAATATTAATGAGAAGCGCGCTTGAAACTTACATTGATTTAAAATGTTTAGTCGACGACGATACATTTATCGATGTATTAATGCAGGCAGAAAGAAAATCAGAAATAACATACTTAAAAAACTTCGATTATAGTAATAGATACTACGGGTCAATATCTAAAGATAGTATAGAGAATAAATTAAGTGAGCTTAATAGTTCAAATGACAAGTCTAAAAATTTTAATATCTATGATAAATTTAATAAAGCTAACGAGTTAGAAGCATACAAAACTGTGTACAACCACTTATGTCGGTTCTCACATGGTAATCTGACCGCATTAGCGTCTAAAAACTTTGAAGATGATAAAATTAAGCTGAACACTTCAATCACTGATTCTGAATTAATATTTATACTTTCATCTTCTATAAATTTAGCAATAGCATCTTCAATTGAAGTTTCAAGCAAACTTGGCTTAGGAGAAAAACATATAAAGTTGTTCCAAAACTTTCTCAATGAAGTTAATGCAGTTGCGAAAAAGTTCGCATAACAAGTTACTCAAACGGACGCTAAACAGTTGGCTAGCGCTCGTTCCTCGCAATTTTAGCCAACTATTTTTCGCCGCTTAGTAAGGCGTTAGGCAACTTTACAAGGATGCAGTGTGAATAGAGTAGTTGTGTGTTTACTAATTATTATTTTAAGTGCTTGTGATGAAGATACTGAATCTAAGAAACTAGCCCAAAATATCTTTCCTT
>NZ_JACGWC010000103.1:0-476 GCF_014077545.1 Colwellia sp. BRX10-1 | reverse complement strand
TGAGTAACTTTACCATTAATTAAGATCTCCGCAACACAATACAAACCATTATGAGAAATGATATAAATCCTAGAGCTAATTATTTTTCCTGATGGTAATTTAAACTTACCATAAGTAGTAGATGTACTTCCTCGATATGAGCCACTAGATCTTTGTTCAAATGACTCTAGAAGATAAGTCTGACCATATTTAACTTCATCCTCTTTAAAGCCGAAATCAACTTCCATAAGAAAATATAAACCGATGGCTAAAGCAATAAGTGCAAACGCAAAGCGAACTTTGACTTTAGATTTGATGCGTACTCTATAGGGTTGATTCATATTTGCGTATAACGCCTTACGAAGCGGCGATAAATTGTTGGCTAAAATTGCGAGGAACGAAGCTAGCCAACTGTTTAGCGTCCGTTTGAATAGCTTATAGTTCGACCAAGCCACCTAATTTACTAAAGTAACTTACTATTAGATTAGGTGGAACAT
>NZ_JACGWC010000063.1:0-1614 GCF_014077545.1 Colwellia sp. BRX10-1 | reverse complement strand
ACCTTAACAATTTCAGTGACACCAGTTTCAGATTTAAGTGATGATAGTGAAACGGTTACGATAGCTGAAGACACAACAGCCACAGGCAATGTCCTTGATAATGCAGAAACAGCAGATGGTCCACTCACGGTAACCAGCTTTACGGTTGGTGGGAATACGTATAATGCAGGTGATACCGTTACTCTCACTGAAGGTGAACTCACTTTAAATGCCGATGGTAGTTACACTTTTACACCGAGTGACAATTTCAACGGTGCTGTACCCGTTATTACTTATACAGTTACTGATGGTGCTGGTGATACGGATAGTTCTACCTTAACAATTTCAGTGACACCGGTTTCAGATTTAAGTGATGATAGTGAAACGGTTACGATAGCTGAAGATACAATTGCTACAGGCAATGTGCTTGATAATGCAGTAACTGCAGATGGTCCACTAACAGTAACGAGTTTTACGGTTGGTGGGAATACGTATAATTCAGGTGACACGGTTACTCTTACGGAAGGTGAGTTAACTTTAAATACCGATGGTAGCTATACTTTTACACCGAATGACAACTTTAATGGTGCTGTGCCAGTGATCAGTTACACCATTACCGATGGTGCTGGTGACACAGAAATTTCAACTTTAACAATTTCAGTAACACCTTTATCAGATCTTACTGATGACAATGAATCTGTTGCAACAGCTGAAGACACAACAGCAACAGGCAATGTCCTTGATAATGCAGTAACTGCAGACGGTCCAATGACCGTCACTAGCTTTACTGTTGGTGGGAATACGTACAATGCAGGTGATACGGTAAGTCTTGCTGAAGGCGAACTCACTTTAAATGCAGATGGTAGTTATACTTTTATACCGAATGACAACTTTAATGGTGCTGTGCCAGTGATCAGCTACACCGTTACTGATGGTGCTGGTGATACTCAGAGTTCTACACTAACAATTTCAGTGACACCGGTTTCAGATCTAAGTGATGATAGTGAAACGGTTACAACAGCTGAAGATACAACCGCCACAGGCAATGTGTTAGATAATGCTGAAACAGCAGATGGACCGTTAACAGTCACCAGCTTTAGCATTGATGGTAATACGTACAATGCAGGTGACACAGTTACTCTCGCGGAAGGTGAGCTCACTTTAAATACCGATGGTAGTTATACTTTTACACCGAATGATAACTTCAATGGTGCTGTGCCTGTAATTACTTACATTGTTACTGACGGTGCAGGTGACACTCAGAGTTCTACCCTAACAATTTCAGTGACACCCGTGTCTGATCTAAGCGATGATAGTGAAACTGTCACTGTTGCAGAAGATACAACCGCCACAGGCAATGTTTTAGACAATGCAGAAACAGCAGATGGTCCACTCACGGTAACCAGTTTTACTGTTGATGGGAATACGTATAATGCAGGTGATACAGTTACTCTCACTGAAGGTGATCTCACCTTAAATGCAGACGGTAGCTATACCTTCACACCAAATAACAACTTTAATGGTGCTGTGCCAGTGATCAGCTACACCGTTACTGATGGTGCCGGTGATACCGAAAGTTCTACCTTAACAATTTCAGTAACACCAGTTTCTGATCTGAGCGATGATAATGAGAAC
>NZ_JACGWC010000157.1:0-202 GCF_014077545.1 Colwellia sp. BRX10-1 | reverse complement strand
TCACCGCCAAACAAAGAAAAACCGCTAATCGAAAGATTAGCGGTTTTTTGCTTTTTGAAGTTAGAAATTATAAATAAGGTTTATAGCACTAAACCTTCGAGTAGAGTTCAAATCTCTATTTCACCGCCAAACAAAGAAAAACCGCTAATCGAAAGATTAGCGGTTTTTTGCTTTTTGAAGTTAGAAATTATAAATAAGGTTT
>NZ_JACGWC010000107.1:0-430 GCF_014077545.1 Colwellia sp. BRX10-1 | reverse complement strand
GGCGTTATATGCAATGGAACTTATGCGTAATATTTTGATTTTTAGTTTTCTTATCAGTTTTAATTTATTCGCTTTTGAGCTTGTTAAATGCAGTGAGTCAGACATAGAATTCATCTTAAACAAACTGAATACCAGCAAACTAATTAAAGTTAACGAGTCAAATGCACAACTAACCTCAAAAAGTCACACTATGTGTAACCTTAATGATCCAATTATTCTGGACGGTTTAGCGTATTCGTTATATAAAAGTAAAAACAATGAGTTACAGTACATCACTGTTTACAATGGATTAGATGGCTCATCGAAAACATACGGGCCTTTTTTGTGGTAAATCACATATAACAAGTTGCTCAAACGGACGCATAACAGTTGGCTGCGCTTCGTTCCTCGCATTTTAGCCAACTATTTTGCGCCGCTTAGCAAGGCGTTA
>NZ_JACGWC010000143.1:0-249 GCF_014077545.1 Colwellia sp. BRX10-1 | reverse complement strand
TTCACCACAGTGATATCTATCAAATAAAAGGAGAAAGTTACCGAAAAAAACAAGCTATGCAACTAAATTCAAATACCGGCCAAGTTAATTGACGCCAACCGGACAAGTTAGTTGACGTCTAATAATGCGGGTATTGCGCCTGTAATTGAACGTAGCGGTAAGAAAATGTGGACACATTGGCGGTACAGTTGCCCTACTTTTTTAAGGCAAACTTTTGTGGAGTGGGCTGGGTTTTCAATACGCTATTCA
>NZ_JACGWC010000079.1:0-913 GCF_014077545.1 Colwellia sp. BRX10-1 | reverse complement strand
ACTCGTTTTATAGCGATGAATGCAAAACTATAAAGCGAAAACTCAAGGCAAAAAACACCAAGCCGACTTGAAACCACCAAACTTATAAAAAGAATTTACCCTTAAAAAAAGGCGGTACATAACGCCCTGTTAAGAGGCAAAATTTAGTTGGCTAAAATGTTGAGGAACGAAAACAGCCAACTGAATTTTGTCCTGCTTTAACAGCTTGTTAGGGCTGAACATACTCAAGACTATCAATTATTGATTTAGCCACTTTAGCATCGTTATCTAAATTAAAATAAACAGTAATCTGAACGTATGAGTCATTTGTAATGATGTAACCATTATACGTAAGTGTTAGTTTATTATTTTCTTTTTCATTTAGTCTATATGAATATTTAGTCAGTCCTTCTTTAACAATTGATTCCACATCAAATGCTTTTGGATCAGAACCAGAAGAGATCCACTTAATTATTTCTTCAATTGTTTCGTTATCATCATTATTCCAGATGTTAATCCAAACAGTTACTCCTGGCCTCCAGAGCACTAAAGAACCATCCTCAGCCCTTCTATTGTGAGGTTGATTAAGAGTTATAAGCCATTCATTCGTTATCCTATACTGCCCATCAACGACAGGAAAATCTGGATGTAACATATTTGGTTTCCCCGAAACACTAAAACAATAAAAAAGCTAAAAACACCTGCATACTTGCATTTAGCCCTAACGCCTCATTAAGAGGCAAATAATAGCTGGCTAAAATGTGTGAGGAACGAACAACAGCCAGCTGTTATTTGTCCTTTTGAATGACTTGTTATATTCACGAGAACACCAAATCCATTCTTTCACGATCATAGTTTAACAGCCATTCGTTATGTGATTGATATAATGGAATGAGCGCTTCTCTATTTGAGCTTATTACATCCATTCCACGAT
>NZ_JACGWC010000058.1:0-2392 GCF_014077545.1 Colwellia sp. BRX10-1 | reverse complement strand
TGAGTAACTTTACCATTAATTAAGATCTCCGCAACACAATACAAACCATTATGAGAAATGATATAAATCCTAGAGCTAATTATTTTTCCTGATGGTAATTTAAACTTACCATAAGTAGTAGATGTGCTTCCTCGATATGAGCCACTAGATCTTTGTTCAAATGACTCTAGAAGATAAGTCTGACCATATTTAACTTCATCTTCTTTAAAGCCGAAATCAACTTCCATAAGAAAATATAAACCGATAGCTAAAGCAATAAGTGCAAACGCAAAGCGAACTTTGACTTTAGATTTGATGCGTACTCTATAGGGTTGATTCATATTTGCGTATAACGCCCCACTAAGAGGCAAATGATAGTTGGTTATAATAGAGAGCGAAGCGAACAAAACCAACTGTTATTTGTCCTGCTTGAGTGGCTTGTTATGTGTTTGTGCCACCAAAGTCGTTCATCATTTTATTTAATAATGGTAGTGATGGATTTACCTCAAAAGAATCAGGATCATTTTCAAACAACATTTCGATATAGTTATGTATAACCCTATATTCTCTAATATTATTAATACGACCTCGCTTTAAAATATGACTAACTTGAAAGCGGAAAACTTTGCGATCTAAAACAATATACCCAAACTTAAATGATAGAAATAATAGAACGATTATAAAAGCAACTAACATTTCCAAAACTACCAACCTTTAAAACACATAACGCCCCACTAAGAGGCAAATGATAGTTGGCTATAATAGAGAGCGAAGCGAACAAAGCCAACTGTTATTTGTCCTGCTTGAGTGGCTTGTTATATTTTTTATAATGCTATAAGAACTAGTTTAATTTTAAATGACTAGTAACTTTATTCATTACGGAGAAAAACTTAAAGGGGTAAGGTTTATCGGATATGTCTTCCTCTTTAAGAAAGTAAATGTACGGTACAAAATCTTGTATTTCTATCTCCTTTATTATTTCGTCAATATCACTAGAGAAATAAAGATCACTATTAGTGTGTTGTAAAAATACTTTTTTCTTATAACTTCTAGGAATGAATCTAATATTCTGTAAATTTCGATTGTTCTGATAATTCTCAATATCACTGATCAGATTCATTAAATCTACTCGGCTTATAAATTTATTTTTATTTTTGTAATCAAAATAAACTTCCGCATTTATATTTTTTAATTTAATAAAAGGGTTGAATTCAGGTTCTTTCGGAATTGGAAAGTCTTCTAAATCCTCATCCAACAACCGTCTCACTTCAGATTTTATTTTTGATAGTTCAGCTATGTCGTCTCTAAATAAAATTTCAACATAAAAAGAATCGGAGATAACATATGCTGCTGTTTCTTCTGAATAGAGTACAACTTCTCCAGATGACTCCTGTTTCCACTTACCACTATCCGACTGACTTACTCCCATATGCTCTCTATTTATAACTGAATAAGAATTATCCTTTTTCAAAGTTAAAGAATACGATCCTGTTAAGTGATCAGAAAGGAAATGATAATCGCGCTCTTGAGATAAGACAAGCGTTGATAGAGTCTCGGCTGCAGCTATAGAAAGAGAATAGAATTGAAAAACGATTAGAAAAAAATATAAAGTAAGGTGAGAATTCATTTTATACCTTTGAAAGCAGATACACACCAAACAGTGTGTTGAAAAAATATAACACCTTACTAAGCGGCGCGAAATTGTTGGCTAAAATTGCGAGGAACGAAGCTAGCCAACTGTTTAGCGTCCGTTTGAGTAACTTGTTATGTGGCTAGTTACAAAAATGCTTAAGTTTGGCTTTTGTTATAAATGGTGCAAGCTTTTCGACAGCGCCATTATTTTTATGCCAAATTATATAAGTGTAATCCCACTCTTCTGTAATAACACAATCTAACTCAGGTAAAACATACCTTGAAAATAGTGAATCATCTTTGTTCATTGATTCACTGTAGCTTGAAAAAGTATCCTGAATATTGTTTATATCCAGAAGTTTCTCAGATTTACAGTCTGCCAGTTTAACCATAAAACCTTGAGATAATAACTTGATGAATTCGTTAAAACGGCTCCATTCATTTTCAGTTACAAGATCTAGTTTATAACTTTCATCACCTAACCAACCGCCCCAAAGAGATACGAACTCTTTAGTAAAATTAGCTTTAACTTCCCAATCTTCAAAATATGATTGATACATACAACTCGATAGACACATAACGCCCTATTAAGGGGCAAATTGTAGTTGGCTAAAATGTGAAGCGGAGCGGAACCAGCCAACTGTAATTTGTCCCACTTGAATAGCTTATAGTTCGACCAAGCCACCTAATTTACTAAAGTAACTTACTATTAGATTAGGTGGAACATGCTTCTGTTGGTTACGAATATTGAATGGCAAACATCCAATGTTTCTAACAAGAC
>NZ_JACGWC010000111.1:0-392 GCF_014077545.1 Colwellia sp. BRX10-1 | reverse complement strand
ACATAACGCCCACTTAAGCGGACAAAAATTGTTGGTTAAAATGTGAAGCGAAGCGGAACCTAACCAACTGTTTTTGTTCCGTTTGAAGTGCTTGTTAGGTAAGTTTAACACCACACTTTTTGCATTTATCTATTTTCCAACCAGAACCAGCTAACTTATTACAGCTAGGACAAAAAGATTGATAATAAGCTAAAAAAATAAAAACTAAACCTATACTTTGAATAATAAGCGCAAAGTAATCTGTGCGTAAAGGAAGAATTGAAAAGGTTAAATCGTAATAATTGATTATTAAAGCAGGAATCCAAAACGCCATAGCAATTAATGAATACATGATTCTTTTTTTATGCTGAATGTGAAACTTTTCTACGAAATCCATTTACTTACCTAACGCC
>NZ_JACGWC010000113.1:0-371 GCF_014077545.1 Colwellia sp. BRX10-1 | reverse complement strand
AGTCTTGACAGTATATTTGCGGTTTTGTTATCGATAGCGCCTCGTTTGTCTGCTCTTATTACGCGACCTGTTTCATCTACAAGGGTTAAATAGTCCTTCAAGCTAAAGCGGATACCTGAGGTTTTAGCTTGATGTTCATTGCCCGTAAAAGGTAATAACGTTGTCGGTTGCTCCCCGATAATGGCTGCCTTGATACGCAGTTGAATACTGGTAAAACTCGATTGCTCAGGTGTTGGGGCAATGCCCGCACGCACTGGATTTAAATCTACATAAGCCATACAAGCAAGTAATGCCCCTTCATCGAGTAGCGCTTGTGATTTAAAGCGTCCTTCCCAAAAGTGCCCCGTGCATTTATCTTCTTTATTGGCTTG
>NZ_JACGWC010000127.1:0-311 GCF_014077545.1 Colwellia sp. BRX10-1 | reverse complement strand
TTGTTAGGTATACCCTACTATTGCATATTCTTTATCGTTAACTCGGTGATACTCATTAATTTTTTTTACTACTTCGGCAACTTGGTCAAAGCTGGCATTATCACAAAAATATAAAACGTAATCATTTGTCACATCTTCGTTAGATTGAAAAGCCGATTCTAAATCAAAGTGCTCTGTAAGCACATCCTCGATATAATCTCGGTGTTCATAATCAATTAATTCAATTGATGCTCCCCATTTTGGATCTGCAACAACTTTAATTTCTGTCAGTATGTAGCGAAACTCATCCAGCATGATGGTATACCTAACGC
>NZ_JACGWC010000152.1:0-226 GCF_014077545.1 Colwellia sp. BRX10-1 | reverse complement strand
TAACTACCATCGGTATTTAAAGTTAACTCACCTTCAGTGAGGGTAACGGTGTCACCTGCACTATATGTATTACCACCAACAGTAAAACTCGTTACGGTTAGTGGACCGTCTGCTGTTTCAGCATTGTCTAAAACATTGCCTGTGGCTGTTGTATCTTCTGCAACAGTGACAGTTTCATTATCATCGCTCAGATCAGAAACTGGAGTTACTGAAATCGTTAAGGTAG
>NZ_JACGWC010000083.1:0-779 GCF_014077545.1 Colwellia sp. BRX10-1 | reverse complement strand
GTTCGAACGTCTTGTTAGAAACATTGGATGTTTGCCATTCAATATTCGTAACCAACAGAAGCATGTTCCACCTAATCTAATAGTAAGTTACTTTAGTAAATTAGGTGGCTTGGTCGAACTATAAGTCATTCAAAAGGACAAAAAACAGTTGGTTTTTGCTCCTTCGTCGCTTATTTTAACCAACTATTTTTTGCCTCTTAATGAGGCGTTAGGTACTCAATGAGTTTCATCACTACCGAAATCAAATCATATGATTGTACTGATCATGATCCCATAGATACATGGGTTCCAGATGATCGTGCTGTGGTTGATTTTTGGTGTACAGTGGCTATTGGAATACAAGACGAAGAAGGTGCAGACTACTTTCAAATTCATGTGGTTACTCAAAGGGCACTATCTCAAGTAAGTGATAAAAAATATATTTTGGTTGTTCCTTACTATGATAATTGGAAGCAAATAATTAGCTTAATCGATGAAAAAATGAAATCATGCAAAGATGTTAGTTGGGCTGGATTTACCGAACAATTTTCTAGAGTATTTGCATGGGAATACGAAGGTTATAAACGTACCTAACAAGCTGCTCAAGACGGACGCTAAACAGTTGGCTAGCTTCGTTCCTCGCAATTTTAGCCAACAATTTATCGCCGCTTAGCAGGGCGTTATATGCAATGGAACTTATGCGTAATATTTTGATTTTTAGTTTTCTTATCAGTTTTAATTTATTCGCTTTTGAGCTTGTTAAATGCAGTGAGTCAGACATAGAATTCATCTTAAACAAA
>NZ_JACGWC010000122.1:0-329 GCF_014077545.1 Colwellia sp. BRX10-1 | reverse complement strand
TTAACTTCCAATAAAGGAAATAAAAAATAAGTGGCATCCCTAAGGGGATTCGAACCCCTGTTACCGCCGTGAAAGGGCGGTGTCCTAGGCCTCTAGACGATAGGGACACTAAAACTATTGAGTAAGTGAACATTGAATAAACAAGGTTCAACTACTTAGAAAAGCATCAAACAAGATTTCCATCTCGCTTTTATGATTGAAACGTTCTTCAATCAAAGGAAACAACAAGACCTAGTTTGTTATACCCTTTTTACCTATTCATTAACTTCCAATAAAGGAAATAAAAAATAAGTGGCATCCCTAAGGGGATTCGAACCCCTGTTACCGCC
>NZ_JACGWC010000093.1:0-649 GCF_014077545.1 Colwellia sp. BRX10-1 | reverse complement strand
CTGAAGATACACCGTTTAAAGCAAAGTTATTTACTTCAAGGTATGAGCTAGCAATTACACCAGCATTCGCGCCAAAAGACGCTACAGTTAAAACAGAAGCAGCGATTAAGCTTTTTGTTAGATTAGTTAAGTTCATTTTGTTAGCCTTTCGAATTTATAAATCAGTTACCTAAATAAAGCATTTATTGTGCCATAATTTCATTGTTTTGTTTTTTATGGGTTTTATGTGTTTTTTAGCGTGTGTAATTGTAAAGGTGTAAAAAAAGTCGACAATACAATACTGTATTTACGTCTGTTAAAGTCAGATTGTAATTTACTTATTATTTTAAAGTTGTGAGGTTTATCGAGTTTTTTGCTGGTAGCTTATTGAAAAACTGCATATTTCACACTGTATTTTTTAATTTAAGACAACTATGTATAAATTAGTCAGGAATTTCTTCTTATATTTCTGAAGCGTTATCCTGAGTGGTTTTTGTAAATTTAAATAAATAGTGATGCGTTACTGTAGTTGGGTAAGTGAAGGAAAATTATAATTTAACGTAGTTACAAGATAGGGAGTAGGAAAGAATATTCAGATTTTTTTGTTAAAAATAAAGCCCTCATATGAGGGCTTTAAATAACGGAGCTTGGTGTAATTAAGAATTAAGAA
>NZ_JACGWC010000095.1:0-628 GCF_014077545.1 Colwellia sp. BRX10-1 | reverse complement strand
TGTGTGTTTACTAATTATTATTTTAAGTGCTTGTGATGAAGATACTGAATCTAAGAAACTAGCCCAAAATATCTTTCCTTCAGTTATAGAATATCAACAATGCTTAGAGAATATGGATCCTAGTGATGACCAATATCATAAAGTAGTTATTGAATTTGATTCTGGTGGTTATAGTGGTATTGGGTGGGCAGTTTATGATGATTCTAATTGTGAAACACTGGCAAATAGAAGTCATGATGTTAATTCACATTACCCTATGCGTTTAGGTTATCAAGTCATAAATAAAGACGGAACTACAGGGCATGAATTGATTTTTGCGGATCCTGAAAATGCAGGTAAATCTGGTACAGTTTATCACATTGAAAATGACGTACTTTGTTTTGCCGTAGGAACGGTAAAGTTAAATATTGGATTTACTAATAGGCCAAACTTAAGTTCTATAAACTTTACGTCTGCATCGATTAACGGCGATTTTTCCAATTTAGAAATAGATAGAGATAACTGCTTTAAAATCAATATGGGTGAATAATTTGCCTAACAAGCTACTCAAGACGGACGCTAAACAGTTGGCTAGCTTCGTTCCTCGCAATTTTAGCCAACAATTTATCGCCGCTTAGTAGGGCGTTAT
>NZ_JACGWC010000141.1:0-251 GCF_014077545.1 Colwellia sp. BRX10-1 | reverse complement strand
GCAGCAGTGGGGAATATTGCACAATGGGCGAAAGCCTGATGCAGCCATGCCGCGTGTGTGAAGAAGGCCTTCGGGTTGTAAAGCACTTTCAGTTGTGAGGAAAGGTGGGTAGTTAATAGCTGCTCGCTGTGACGTTAGCAACAGAAGAAGCACCGGCTAACTCCGTGCCAGCAGCCGCGGTAATACGGAGGGTGCGAGCGTTAATCGGAATTACTGGGCGTAAAGCGTGCGTAGGCGGTTTGTTAAGCAAG
>NZ_JACGWC010000139.1:0-253 GCF_014077545.1 Colwellia sp. BRX10-1 | reverse complement strand
TATCAGATCTTACTGATGACAATGAATCTGTTACAACAGCTGAAGATACCCCAGTCTCTGGTAACGTTTTGGATAATGCAGCAACTGCAGATGGACCATTAACCGTAACGAGTTTTACTGTTGATGGAAATACGTATAATGCTGGTGATACCGTTACTCTCGCTGAAGGTGAACTCACTTTAAATGCCGATGGTAGTTACACTTTTACACCAAATGACAATTTCAATGGTGCTGTTCCTGTAATTACTTATAC
>NZ_JACGWC010000126.1:0-311 GCF_014077545.1 Colwellia sp. BRX10-1 | reverse complement strand
TGACATCATTATTAAACTGTTTTACGTCTTTCCTTGCCTCTCGTTAGAGAATTAAGAACCGACTATGTAAAATCAATGTAATGTGAGTGTCCACACAAATTGCATGATAACTAATTGTTAAAGAACGTTAACTCTAAGAGTTAACCGAAACAAAATCTCATTCGCTTTGCTTCGTTGCTGCAGGCCTTGCCTGAAGCGAGATGCGTATTCTACGCACTCTAGTTTCGATGTCAACGTTTTATTTAATTTAATTTGAAGTTCTTTTCGAAGATTCAAACCTTATCTATAAAACGTTAAGTTAACTACTTTAC
>NZ_JACGWC010000137.1:0-266 GCF_014077545.1 Colwellia sp. BRX10-1 | reverse complement strand
CTCCCACACTACCATCGGCGCTACTGCGTTTCACTTCTGAGTTCGGAATGGGATCAGGTGGTGCCACAGTGCTATTGTCGCTAGACAAAAAGGTTACAATCTTGAAAGCTGTTGCTCGTTAGAGCTATAAATATAAAAGCGTTTTCTTATTCAATTCATTACAGTGCGTGAAGTTATTCTGTCAGTCTTTTACAAACACTTCGCAGTAAAACTACTTGGGTGTTGTATGGTTAAGCCTCACGGGCAATTAGTATCAGTTAGCTCAA
>NZ_JACGWC010000084.1:0-759 GCF_014077545.1 Colwellia sp. BRX10-1 | reverse complement strand
ACATACGGGCCTTTTTTGTGGTAAATCACATATAACAAGTTGCTCAAACGGACGCATAACAGTTGGCTGCGCTTCGTTCCTCGCATTTTAGCCAACTATTTTGCGCCGCTTAGCAAGGCGTTATAAAGCACACGGAGAGTGGAGTGTATATTCGAGTTTTATTATTACTAAATGTAATTTTCCTTTTAACAAGTTGTGCATTTGTTAATACAAAAATCTTAGACGAAACAAAGATTTGTTTGGCAGATAACTCCAATTATCAGATTGAAATCATTAATAGAGAAACCGTAACAGGCAGCCATCACACACCTTTTGATTATGGTAATAAATCGATTTCTGACCATATTTATACTTTTCAAGTTTCTTCACTTAGTGGTGAGCTAAAGTACAGTCAAGTTAAGTCATGGTTAAACTCAAAAGCTATTGTTCCTAAATCGGGTACCTTAATGATTTCGAATAATAAAATTTATGTTAATCTCGATTTCGACGGCGTAAAGTTAAAGGGGAAAGTACTGTTTTACCAAGATAAAATCAATAAGTGTACAAGTGCTTTATAACAAGCAATTCAACAGGACTAAAAACAGTGGGCTGTTCGCTTCGCTCCATTTTAGCCCACAATTTTTAGCCCGTTAATTGGGCGTTAGGTGTTTTTCAAATATGGAGGTTTACAAATATAATGGATAATCAATTTAAAATTTCAGGCTGGGCATTTACTGTTTATGGGGCAATTGTAGTTTTAGCATTTATGTTTGCTTATTA
>NZ_JACGWC010000115.1:0-359 GCF_014077545.1 Colwellia sp. BRX10-1 | reverse complement strand
CACTAGGATCCATATTCTCTAAGCATTGTTGATATTCTATAACTGAAGGAAAGATATTTTGGGCTAGTTTCTTAGATTCAGTATCTTCATCACAAGCACTTAAAATAATAATTAGTAAACACACAGCTACTCTATTCACACTGCATCCTTGTAAAGTTGCCTAACGCCCCATTAAGAGGCTTTTAATTATTGGTTAAAATGTGAAGCGAAGCGGAACCTAACCAACAGTTAAAAGTCCTGCTTGAATGGCTTATAGTTCGACCAAGCCACCTAATTTACTAAAGTAACTTACTATTAGATTAGGTGGAACATGCTTCTGTTGGTTACGAATATTGAATGGCAAACATCCAATGTTTCTA
>NZ_JACGWC010000154.1:0-221 GCF_014077545.1 Colwellia sp. BRX10-1 | reverse complement strand
GGTGCTGTGCCTGTGATTACTTATACCGTCACAGATGGTGCTGGTGATACACAGAGTTCTACCCTAACTATTTCAGTGACACCCGTGTCTGATCTAAGTGATGATAGTGAAACGGTTACGATAGCAGAAGATACAACAGCAACAGGTAATGTCCTCGATAACGCAGCAACTGCAGACGGTCCTTTAACTGTTACAAGCTTTACTGTTGATGGTAATACTTA
>NZ_JACGWC010000090.1:0-659 GCF_014077545.1 Colwellia sp. BRX10-1 | reverse complement strand
AGGTGTCAGCTATAGTTTAGAACCACTTGGCTTTACATCAGAGTGCTTAAAATCTATTAAAATAGTTTCGGTGGAATAAACACCTAACAAGGGTTTTCAAGTCGGACAAATTACAGTTGGCTTTTTGTTCGTGCCTCACTTATTTTAGCCAACTGCAATTTGCCGCTTAAAACGGCGTTAGGTAAACAAGGAGAGATTTGTGCTCGGTGTCATTTTAGTTTCAATAGTATTATTTTTTGTAATAAACAGATTTATTGCAAATAAAGCTACATTCAAAGATGTTTTGTTCTTCTTAGCTATTCCTTTTATAGTTCTATTTGCTACACGTTTATTACTTTGGATTACAGAACTAAATGCAACAATCAATTTAATTATATTATTGTCCATTATTCTGGTAACTATATTTTATGTCTTTGTCCGTTCTAAATCTAAATTTGAGCTCTCAAATAAACATGCAGTAATTGTATCATTTGTTTATTTTTTCAGCTTATGGGCTTCAGAAGTTATAACCGGTTTAACTACGTCATTAATGTTTACCTAACAACACGCCCTGAGGTGGACAACTAGTAAAATTTAGCTATTTATTGCAAATTTTAACAGTGGTGATCCTCTTCGTTTTAATGCTTCTAAATATTTTGATTCGTTGTAGGGCGTCTTCG
>NZ_JACGWC010000121.1:0-329 GCF_014077545.1 Colwellia sp. BRX10-1 | reverse complement strand
ACGAAGACGCCCTACAACGAATCAAAATATTTAGAAGCATTAAAACGAAGAGGATCACCACTGTTAAAATTTGCAATAAATAGCTAAATTTTACTAGTTGTCCACCTCAGGGCGTGTTGTTAGGTGCTTTTAAACCTCTCCCAGAGATACAAGCCGCCTACAAATGTACCAAATGGAAAGCTCAGTAGCATTACGATTGAAACGGGTAAAGCAAACTTATGAACAACAGTATTCTCTTTAAGCAAATAGATGCCACAAAGAAATGCTAAAAGATTTACAACGAATAGTAAGGAAACAAGTAATTTAATACCTGATGGAATAGATTGTAC
>NZ_JACGWC010000132.1:0-281 GCF_014077545.1 Colwellia sp. BRX10-1 | reverse complement strand
GATAATGCAGAAACAGCAGATGGACCGTTAACAGTAACGAGTTTTACTGTTGGTGGGAATACGTATAATTCAGGTGATACCGTTATTCTCACTGAAGGTGAGTTAACTTTAAATACCGATGGTAGTTATACCTTCACACCAAATGACAATTTCAACGGTGCTGTGCCTGTTATTACTTATACAGTTACTGATGGTGCTGGTGATACACAGAGCTCTACCTTAACAATTTCAGTGACACCAGTTTCAGATTTAAGTGATGATAGTGAAACTGTCACGATAGC
>NZ_JACGWC010000138.1:0-260 GCF_014077545.1 Colwellia sp. BRX10-1 | reverse complement strand
ATAAGGTGTGTCTACTAAACTGATTTGTTGCTTCCTTGGCGTGGCCATAACTCACCTAAGATAAAGTAGCTTGATTACTTTAGCGTAGTACAAAGGTAAAATTTGTTCAATTTAGGATGAGTGTCCTGTTAATTTATATATTCATGTATTAAAGAAAGATGTAGTCAATTTGCTCCCAAAATAACAATTTTTTGGCAAGGCTATTTCTCCAAAATCATGGATCCATAATTCACACCTGTTTTAATGTTTTCAAGCAAAGA